>JAJUGE010000051.1 GCA_029268305.1 Alphaproteobacteria bacterium | reverse complement strand
CTCGGCGCCAGGGCGCGGGCCAGCGCCACCCGCTGCTGCTGGCCGCCGGAGAGCGTGTACGGATAGCCCGACGCGAGATGCGCGAGGCCGACGTCCTCGAGGACCGCCATCGCGCGACGGCGCCGCTCTTCCGCCTTGGCATCGCGGATACCGAACATCACGTTTTCGAGCACGCGCATGTGCGGAAACAGGGCATAGTCCTGGAACATCAGGCCGACGTTCCGGTCCTCGGCGGATACTTCGACCCCCTTTCCCGACACCACCCGGTCGCCGATCGAGATGGTGCCCGCCTGTAGCGGCTCGAGACCCGCCACCAGCCGCAACGTCGTCGTCTTGCCGCAGCCCGAGGGCCCGACGAGGCACACGATCTCGCCTGCACCAATGTCTAGGTCGACCGCCTCCAGAACAGGGTTGCGGCCGTAACGGTGCGAAATGCCCTGCACCCGCAAAACGGGCGCCGGCGCCTGCCTCTCCGGCGCTTCGCGGGCAGGCTCGGTCTCGGGCAGGTCTTCCGCGCCCGAAACGGCGGAAAAAGCTGCGTTCGATCGAGGCAAGTTCACGGGCAGGACCACGGTCGCTCCAGCAGACGGACGCAGCGAAAATAATTCGCAGTCTCAGCCTGCGCAATGCGACGATCAGTCCTCGCCCGATCGATCCGCCTCTTCCGGCTCGAGAGGAAGTCCGAGCGCCTCGGCCTGATCCGCCTCGTCATCGGGTGATTCCGGCAACGGCGCTCCATCCTCTTTGGACCGTATGATGCTGGAGGCGGGCCGGGGATCGAGCAGACCGGCTGCTTTCAACTCTTCGGCCCCCGGCAGGTCTTCCAGCCCCGCGAGGCCGAAATGCTCCAGGAACGCGTCGGTGGTAACCCAAGTCACCGGCCGCCCCGGCGTCTTGCGCCGACGGCCCGGCCGGATCCATCCGGCTTCCAGCAATGTGTCGAGCGCGCCCCGACTGAGGGACACCCCCCGGATCTCCTCGATCTCGGCGCGGGTCACCGGCTGGTGGTAGGCGATGATCGCGAGCGTCTCGACCGCCGCACGCGACGGCCTGCGGGTGACCGCCCGCTCGACCCTGAGACGGGGCGCGAGGTCGGCGGCGGTGCGGAAGGCCCATTTGCCGGCCACGCGAACGAGATTGACCCCTCGCCCCTCATAGTGCCGGGCGAGTGCTGCGAGGATGGCCTGCAGATCGGCGCCCTCGGGCAGTCGGGAGCCGATGACCGCTTCCTCCAACGGCTCCGTAGCCGCGAACAGCATCGCCTCGACGAGTCGGAGATCGTCCGGATCCGCCGTCACGACGCGACGTCACCGCCGCTGCGGACCCAGATCGGCCCGAACTGCTTGTCCTGCCGTAGCTTGAGGCGGCCGTCTTTCGCCAGCTCGAGCGCTGCAAGCAGGGTGGAGGCGACCCCAGATCGCCCGACGACGTCGCTCTTCAGCCCGCGCGGCAGGAATGTCGACAGCGTCTGCCAGTCCGGCGTGCGGCCGATCAGCCTTTGCAGGCGCTGCAGCGCCGCTTCCACCGAATGCAGGCGCCCGGGTTCGATAGTGAGCCGACTCGCCTGCCGGCGATTGCGCTGTGCGGCATAGGCGCGGAGGAGCTCGAAGAGCGGCAGTTCGTACCGGATGGCCGAGACGACCTGAAGGCCACCGGGAGCGCCTCGGGGGAACACCTGTTCGCCGAGCCGGGGCCGGGCCATGAGGCGGACGGCCGCCTCCTGCATCGCCTCGAGGCGGCGCAACTGGAAGGCCAGCGCCTCCGCCATCTCCTCGGCGGTCGGCTCGACCTCCTGCTCTTCCTGCACGGGCAGGAGCAGGCGCGACTTCAGATACGCCAGCCAGGCAGCCATGACGAGATAGTCGGCCGCTATTTCCAGCCGCAGCGACCGTGCGCGGGTGATGAACGAGAGGTACTGCTCCGCCAGTGCCAGGATCGAGATCTTCGTCAGGTCGACCTTCTGTTCCCGGGCGAGGACGAGAAGCAGGTCTATCGGACCTTCGAAGCCCTCCAGGTCGAGGAACAGGTCGAGCTGACGCTCTTCCCGCCGGTCCTCGAAATCGTCGCGCGCGATCGGGTCGGCCATCGGTTCAGCCCGCTTCCCTCAGCTCAATCCGCTCAGCCACATTACCACACCCGACAGCACCTCCACCGTGCCGAGGACGACACGACTGAAGATGTCCAGATCGAGCCCGAGCTCTCTCCCGAGAAGCGGCACTAGGAACAGAAGCGCCACGATGACGAGGAGGCCCCACTTTTCCAGGCGCGCGACGGGCAGTGCGAGCCGGTAGGGCAGCAGCCCCACCAGAATGCGGCCGCCGTCGAGCGGCGGGATCGGCAGCATGTTGAACACGGCGAGTATCAGGTTGATCAGGATCGAGTTGCGCAGATTGAGCGCTGCCCAGCCCGCGACCACGTCCGGCAGCAGCAGAACGAGATGAAAGGCCAGGGCGGACAGAAATGCGAGCGCAAGGTTAGCCGCCGGCCCCGCAGCCGCGACGAGGACCATGCTCCAGCGGGGGTTGCGCAGATTCGCGAACAGCACCGGCACCGGCTTGGCATAGCCGAACAGGAACGGAGAGCTGAGCAGCAGCAGCGCGCCGGGCAGGACGACCGTACCGACGGGGTCGACGTGCCGCACCGGATTGAAGCTGACACGGCCGAGGCGAAGGGCCGTGTCGTCGCCGAGGCGCCAGGCGACGTAGGCATGCGCCGCCTCGTGCAGCGTGATAGCGAGCAATATCGGGAGCGCCCAGACCGAGAGCGCGACGATCGCCTGCCCGAGGTCGAACAAGACGCCGCCTCAGCCCAGCAGCGCGGTCAGTCGCGCTGCCATTTCGGTGGCCGTCGCGCCATCGGGCTCCCGCAGAGCCTGCCGCGCCCGCGCCCATCGCGCCGCGGCTTCGGAAGAGAGCGACCCCGTCGCGCTCGCCACCTCCTGCATCTCTTCCATCTCGCCGTTGCAGTGAAGAACTACGTCGCATCCGGCCCGTAACGCCGCGGCCGCGCGGCGCGCCAAGGTTCCGGCAAGCGCCTTCATCGAAAGATCGTCCGAGACGAGCAGCCCGTCGAAGCCACAGCGGCCACGAATCACCTCCCGGATCACGATGTCCGACAGGGTGGCCGGCCGCTCGGCATCCCAGGCCGGGTAGAGCACATGCGCCGTCATCGCGATCGGAGCGTCCGACAGGTTTCGAAACGGGACGAGGTCGCACGCCTCCAGATCCTCGCGGTCGGCGCGGACGACCGGCAGCTCGAAATGGCTGTCGGCGTCGGCACGGCCATGGCCGGGGATGTGCTTGATCACCGGCAGCACGCCGCCGCCCGTGAGTCCCGCCATGTAGGAGCGGGCCAGTGCGGCGACGACCGTCGGCTCCGAGCCGAACGCCCTGTCGCCGATGGCGCTCGGGTGGGAGCCGGGCCGCAGCACGTCCACGACCGGGGCGCAGTTCACCGTCACGCCGAGCGGCTGCAGCTCGGATGCGGTCAGCCGCCCCAGGCATCTCGCCGCCTCCAGCGCCTTCTCCGGATCGCGGGCATGGAGCGCGCCGATGGCCCCCGCCTCCGGCAACACGCGCCAATGGGGCGGACGGAGTCGGGCGACGCGTCCACCTTCCTGGTCGATCAGCACCGGCGCGTCCGCCCGGCCGACGCAGCCGCGCAGCTCCGCCACGAGCCGGCGGATCTGGTCCGGTGCCTCGCAATTGCGCTGGAAGAGGATGAAGCCGAGGGGCTTCAGCTCCCGGAAAAAAGCCGCTTCGTCGTCAGTCAGCGACGTTCCGCGGCATCCTAGGATCGCGGCGGCGATCTCCGCCATGTCAACGCGCCACGACGAGGCAGGCGAGATTGCGCCCCTTGAGCTTGCTGCAGAGGAGATCGGCGAGAGTTTTGTCTTCGAGCGGACCGGCCTGCAGCCGGTAGAAGACACCGCGGTCGCCGAGGTCTGCCCGCTCCACGTTCATGCTGAGGTTGCCGAGGAGATCGCTGTTGGCGGACTGGATCCGTTGCCATTCCCGGCGGGCGTCCGGCTCCGATCGGAGCGCGGCGAGTTGGATGCGGTAACCGCCCGAGGCGGGTGCGCGGCCCGCCGGGGGCAGCGAGGCCACTTCCCGCGACGGCTCGGCGGGAGCGGCCTCGGCAGCAGAGGTCTCGTTGGCCGCCGTCTCGGCAGAAGCGGCGCCGGCCGCGGGAGTATCCGTCGTCGGCTGCCGTTCCGTCGCGGGCTCCGCTCCTGCGTCGTCGCGAGCCACCGCCTCTTCCGCGGCGGGCGCGGCTCCGTCCTGCGGCGGAGTCTCGCCATCTTGCGCCAGAGGCGACGTGGCATCGGCCTGCATCGATCCCCCGGTCGGAATCGGCGGCGGCGGCTCCATCGGCTCTTCCGGCGGCGGCAGAAGTCGCTCTTCCTTCGGCTCGGCCAGTTCCGGCTCGAGGCGGTCGAACACCGCCTTGTCCTGGTTCGCGACCTTGAGGCCGCCGGGATCCTCCGGTCGCTTCTTCCATGGCGACGGATTGGCGGCGATGACGGGGACGTCCGACGGGCTCCCGGACCGGGCGCCGAGCGTGTAGGCGTACCAGACGGCGGCGCCGAACGCGATCACGGCCACACCGGCGACGAGAATCGACACTACGCCACGGCGCGATCGGCCGGTCTCGTGTTCCCCTGACGGCTCGTACCTGTCGTCGGGCTCCGCTCTCATCGCATCTCCTCCGCCGGTTCGATCCCGAAGACGCCGAGGCCGGAGGCGACGACGATTCCGACCCCGCGCACCATCGCCAGCCGCGCCAGGCTCAGCGGCCGGTCATCCTCGATCAGGAAACGAAGCTCCGGCTGATCCCGTCCTTTGGTCCAGAGCGCATGAAGCTGCGAGGCGAGGTCGTAGAGGTAGAATGCCAGCCGGTGCGGCTCGTGCGCCTCGGCCGCCCCTTCCACGATACGCGGCCAGGTAGCGGCCATGCGGATCAGGTCGATCTCTTCCGGCGCCGCCAGGAGCGAGAGATCGGCATTCACCAGTGCGGAATCGGAAAGATCCTCTCCCGGGAACATCTCGGCGGCGTTGCGCAGGACGGAGCAGACCCGCGCATGCGCATACTGGACATAGAAGACCGGGTTGTCGCGGGACTGCTCGAGCACCTTGGCGAGATCGAAGTCGAGCGGCGCGTCGTTCTTGCGCGTCAGCATGATGAACCGCACCACGCCCTTGCCCACCTCGTCGACCACTTCGCGCAGCGTAACGAAGTCGCCGGCGCGCTTCGACATGCGCACCAGCTCGCCCGATCGCAGCACCTTCACAAGCTGGCACAGCTTGACGTCGAGATCGGCCTCGCCCCCGGTCACCGCTTCGACCGCCGCCTTCATCCGCTTGACGTAGCCACCGTGATCGGCGCCCCAGACGTCGATCATATTGGCGAAGCCGCGCCGGTACTTGTCGAGGTGATAGGCGATGTCGGTCGCGAAATAGGTCCATTCGCCATCCGACTTGCGGAGCGGACGATCGACGTCGTCTCCGAACGCGGTGGAGCGGAACAGCGTCTGGGGACGAGGCTCCCAGTCCTCCGGAAGCTTCCCCTTCGGCGGCTCCAGGACACCGGTATAGATGAAGCCGCGTTTCTCGAGATCGTCGAGCACTTCACCCACGCGACCCGCCTCGACCAGCGCACGCTCCGAGGTGAAGACATCGTGCCTGATGCCGACCGCCTCCAGGTCCTCCCGGATGAGCGCCATCATCGCGGCGATCGCGGCTTCGCGCACCGGCTCCAGCCATTCGGACTCGGGCTTGTCGAGCCAGGCGTCGCCGTGCTTGCGAGCGAGCGCCGCCCCCACCTCTTTCAGGTACTCGCCCGGATACAGACCTTCCGGCACATCGCCGACGCTCTCCCCCAGCGCCTCGCGGTAACGCAGGTGAGCGGAGCGTGCGAGAACGTCGACCTGCGCGCCGGCGTCGTTGACGTAATACTCGCGCGTCACCGCGAAACCCGCCTTGGAGAGCAGCGAGGCGAGCACGTCGCCGAACACCGCACCGCGCCCGTGGCCGACGTGCAGGGGCCCCGTCGGGTTGGCCGAAACATACTCGACATTCACGGGCCGCCCGGCTCCGATTTCCGAATCGCCGTAAGCAACGCCGGCTCGCAGCACCTCACGCAGCCGGTCGTGCCAGAAGCCGCTCACCAGGCGAAGATTGATGAACCCGGGTCCGGCGATCTCGACCGAGGCCACGCCGTCGACCCGCTCGAGCCGGACCGCGAGCAGAGCGGCGATGTCCCGCGGCTTCATCGAGGCGGGGCGCGCCAGCACCATCGCGGCATTGGTCGCGACATCGCCGTGCGAGGGATCGCGCGGCGGCTCGGCGGTCACCGCCCGGAAGTCGAGATCCGCAGGGAGATCGCCGGCGGAAGCGATCTCCCGCAGCGAGGCCACGATCTCGTCTCTGAAATGGCTGAATACGTTCATCAGGTCGTGCTGTACCTGTCGAAAAGACGGAAGTGCTCGTCGAGCGCGTAGCGGTCGGTCATGCCGGCGATATAGTCGCAGACGACGCGCGCCGTCCGCGGGGTTCCTGGCCCGTCGGCCATCGCCCGCCACTCGTCCGGCAACGTCCTCGGCTCGCCGTGCATCAGGTCGAACAACTCTCTTACCACACGTCGCGCCTTGCTCGTCATCCGGTTGACGCGCCAGTGGCGGTACATCCTCTCCATCAGGAAATCTTTCAAGGCCCGATTGGCTGCGGCCATCTCCGGCGAGAACGCGGCCACCGGCTCGGGAAGCGCGCGAATGTCGTCCGCCGAAGCGGGCTGCGCCGCTTCGAGACGCCGCCGCGTCTCGGTGAGCAGGTCGGTGACCATCGCGTCGATCATCCGGCGAACCGCTTCGTGGATCAGACGCGGGCGCTCCAGGCCAGGGTAGCGGCGCCGGACGGCGGCGAACGCAGGACCGACGATCGGCACCTCGTCGAGGTGCTCGATATCGAACAGGCCGGCACGGAGCCCGTCGTCGATGTCGTGATTGCTGTAGGCGATATCGTCGCAGATCGACGCCACCTGCGCCTCCGCCGAGGCGAAAGTTTCCAGATCGAGCGGATGCCGCTGATCGTAGGGTGCAACGGCGCGAGCCACCCGCGCCTGCTCGTCGGCGGCGTGCGGCCCGGTGAGCGGTCCGTTATGCTTGACCAATCCTTCCAGGGTCTCCCACGTCAGGTTCAGACCGTCGAACTCGGCATAGCGGCGCTCCAGAGCAGTGACGATCCGGAGGCTCTGGACATTGTGATCGAAGCCGCCGTACTCGCCCATCGCGCGGTCGAGCGCATCCTCACCGGCATGGCCGAACGGCGTGTGGCCCAGGTCGTGCGCCAGGGCCAGTGCCTCGGACAGGTCCTCATTGAGCCCGAGCCGGCGGGAAACGCTGCGCGCGATCTGCGCCACCTCGAGGCTGTGCGTCAGCCTTGTGCGGTAGTGGTCGCCCTCATGGTAGACGAACACCTGCGTCTTGTGCTTCAGGCGGCGGAAGGCCGTCGAATGGAGGATCCGGTCACGATCGCGCTGAAAGGCGGTCCTTCCCGCGGACTCCGGCTCCGCATGGAGCCTCCCCCGGCTCGCGGCCGGGTCGCATGCGTAGGGTGCGAGCTCCACGACGACCGACATGGGCGGACACTAGCCCCGCCGATTCGCCGGCACAACGGCTTTGCGGGCGGCAATGCTCGCGGCTTGCTTACAGCGAGCGGCATGGCTATATACGGCGCCGAAAGCGCGGAGCAGCACGATGAAGCCTGACATTCACCCCGAGTACCACGAAATCACCATCCAGATGACGGACGGGACCGAGTACAAGACGCGGTCGACCTGGGGCAAGCCGGGCGACAAGATGCGCCTCGACATCGACCCGCTGTCGCACCCGGCCTGGACGGGCGGCAGCCAGCGCCTCGTCGACACGGGCGGTCAGGTGGCCCGCTTCAACAAGCGCTTCCAGGGCTTCGGGCTGAAGTAAGCGGCCTCACGCTTCCTGCGCGACGAGCTGGTCGAGCCGGCTCACCCGGACATACAGACGATGGCAGCGCGACAGCAGCTCGCGCAGCCGCGCCGGCATGCGTTCATCCTGCGTCGCACTGTCGTCGAGGCAGACGCTCCTGCCGCCAAGCCGGTTTTCGGGAGCGGTCGCTGCTGCCCGCGTGATCTCCCCGGCAGCCGCCGCCTTCTGAACCATCAGCCACGCGATCACATGCGTCAGCATGGCCGTCATCCTTGTCGTCTCGAGGCTGACGGTCAGGCGCTCCAGCGGTAGCAGGCGCTCGCGCTCGGCTTCTTCGTGATGGGCGAGATAGTTCCGGACCTCGACCAGAAGGGCCACCGCCTCCTCGTAGGTCCGGTTCATGAAGGTGACCGGCCCGGTCACGCCGCTCTGTTCACTCATATCTCGTCCTGATGCGGGTATCCCGCGCAACTTCCGTAAGCCTCCTCGCGGAGGATAGTCTGACAGCGTGAAGACTTTATTTTGTTTTGCGTGAGAATCTAACCCCGGGTCCGGCTGAGGTGATGACACCGGCAGCACGTCCGATAAGATCGGGGTATGCGGGTTCACAACGTCCATGTTCCAGGGATGAGTCGAGACGAGGGTCACGTGGCTTCGCACGATGTCCTGCGCCCGCCGGAGCAGAAGAGTGCGGTCGTGGTGGCGTCGCCCCACAGCGGACGGCACTATCCTCCGAGCTTCGTCGAATCGTCGCGGCTCGATCCGCTGACGCTGCGCAAGTCGGAGGACTGCTACGTCGACGAGCTGTTCGGCACGGCGCCCGAGATCGGCGTCCCGCTGTTGCGGGCCCACTTTCCGCGCGCCTACATCGACGTCAACCGCGAGCCGTTCGAGCTCGACCCGAAGATGTTCCGCGATGCACTGCCGCCTTACGTGACCACCCGCTCGCCTCGGATCAGTGCGGGTCTCGGCACGATCGCGCGGATCGTCGCCAGCGGCCACGAGATCTACGCGCGCAAGCTCTCCTTCGCCGATGCGCTCGACAGGATCACGACGCACTACAAGCCCTACCACGCGGCACTCGCCTCGCTGGTGGAGCAGACCAAAGCCCGGTTCGGGCGCTGCATCCTCCTCGATGCGCATTCGATGCCCTCGATCGCCGGAGCGGCCGGCGACTGGGAAATGGGATCCGGCCGCGTCGACTTCGTGCTCGGCGACTGCCACGGCCTCTCCTGCGATCCGCGGATCGTCGACCTCGTCGAGGACGAGCTCATCTCGCTCGGCTATAGCGTCGCCCGGAACGACCCCTATCCCGGGGGCTTCACCACGCGTCACTACGGTCGCCCCGGCGAAGGCGTCGACGCACTGCAGATCGAGATCAACCGCAGCCTCTACATGAACGAGGCGACCTACGAGCCGCAGGAGCACTTCGCGGTCCTCACCGAACAGATGCGCGACCTGATCGCCGCCGTCTGTGCCGCCGCCGGCCGCGCCTGACCCCACGCTTCAGGCAAGAACTTCCGGCTATCCGACCTGCTGGCGCGACCAGTCGCACACGATGGCGACCAGACGGTCGAGGTCCGACGCGAGGATGGAGAAGCCGTCCGTCTTCTCGAACGTCCGCTCGCTCATGTATCGCGTCCGCGTGATCTCGATCTGGAGGCTGTGCCGGTTCTCCGCCGGGCGGCCTTCGCGGCGCACGATCTCGACGCCCTTGAAGCGGTCGTTCACCGCGACCGCGTAGCCCATCCCGGTCAACGCCTCCCGCACCAGCTCGCGAAACTCGCGGGAGCAGGTGGTGCCGTCCCTGTCGCCGAGGATGAAATCCGAGGTTACCGGCTCTCCGCCGCCCGGATTTCCCGCCGGCCAGACCGACGGCATCGAATGACAATCGAGATGCCAGACGCCGCCGAACCGGCGGTGCGCCCGGTCGAGGATTCCGGTCAGCGTCTCGTTGTAGGGTCTCCAGTAGCGGTCGATCCGCGCCTGCACCTCAGCGACGCCGAGCTTTCGGTCGTAAACTTGGACACTATCGCCGACGAGCCGCCAGATGAGACCTTTGCCGAGCGCCGTCTTGGCACTGGCCTCGAACGGGTCGGGCCACGGGCCCTCCAGCATCCCGGCATCGAGGTCGGCCAGCGCACGATTGGCGTCGATGTAGGTGCGCGGGAACTCCGCCGTCAGGAGCGTCGCACCATGCGCCGGTGCTGAGGCGAACAGCTCGTCGATATAGGCATCCCAGCCGGATCGGATCGCCTCGAACGGGACGGCGTAGCCGAAATCCGGCGGATACGTTGTGCCGCTGTGCGGCGAATCCAGCACGACCGGGGCCGGATCGCCTTCCGGCTCGACCAGGGTGAGCACGCCCGGGATGCTCTTGCTCATGCGGCACCTCCTCGTGGGGCCGGCTCACGCCTGGTCGTTCAGATGGCAGGCGGAGTAGCGGTTCGGCGCGATCTCCTTGAGCGCCGGCACTTCGCTCCGGCAACGGTCGAAAGCGAACGGGCAGCGCGGGTGGAAATGGCAGCCGGGCGGCGGGTGCAGCGGCGAAGGAATCTCCCCCTTCACCGGCTCGTAGCGGCGCTTTCGCTGGTCCAGCCGCGGGACCTCGCGCAGCAATGCCTGGGTGTAGGGATGGTTCGGTGCCCGGAAGAGCTCCTCCGTCGGCGCCCGCTCGACGATCCGACCGAGGTACATGATGGCGACCCGGTCCGACAGATGCTCGACCACGCCGAGGTCGTGGCTGATGAAGAGGTAGGTGAGCCCCAGCTCCTCCCGGAGCTTCATGAACAGGTTGAGCACCTGCGCCTGGATCGAGACGTCCAGGGCGGCCACGGCTTCGTCGCAGACGATGAACTCGGGATTCACGGCGAGCGCTCGGGCGATGCCGATGCGCTGTCGCTGCCCGCCCGAGAATTGGTGCGGAAAGCGGCGCTTGAAGCTCGGGTCGAGGCCGACCCGCAGCATCGTCCGGTCGAGGAATTCGTCGCCTTCCTTCGAGGATACGAGCCCGTGGATCTTGGGTGCCTCGCCGATGATCTCGGCGACGCGCATCCGCGGATTGAGGGAGGCATAGGGATCCTGAAAGATCATCTGGATCTTCAGCGCCGCCTCACGCGCGGCGCGCCCGGTCAGCGAATCGACGTCGCGCCCGCGGTAGAGCACCCGCCCTTCGCTCTTCGGCAGGATGCCGGCGATGATCCGTCCGAGCGTCGACTTGCCGCAACCGGATTCGCCGACGAGGCCGACGACCTCGCCCTCGGCGATCTCCAGGTCGACCTTGTCCACGGCGCGGACCACTTCCTCCTCGACCCGGGCGCCGAGCATGTTCGCCAGCTTCTCGGCGAGATCCAGGTGCTTCACG
The DNA here is from genome assembly GCA_029268305.1 of Alphaproteobacteria bacterium. GTDB lineage: Bacteria > Pseudomonadota > Alphaproteobacteria > JAJUGE01 > JAJUGE01 > JAJUGE01. The sequence continues at coordinate 15,651 of JAJUGE010000051.1, read as the reverse complement.
AACCGCTTCGAGACGGCTTCCAGCTCGACGATGGGCTTGCTCACGCGACGGTTTCCAGATGCGGATGGAAACAACGGATCTCCCTGCCCGGAACGGGAGCGGTGATCTCGGGCTCGCGCCGGCAATCTTCCTGGGCGCGCGGGCAGCGCGTCCGGAAGGGGCAGCCTTCCGGCAAGTTCAGCAGAGAGGGCGTCATGCCGGGGATCTGGTAAAGCGGCTTGCCGCGCTGGTTCTGCGTCGGCACCGAGCCGATCAGGCCTCTGGTATAAGGGTGGAGCGGATGGTCGAGCACGTCGTCGACCGGCCCCTTCTCGACGATCCGGCCCGCATACATCACGCAGATATTGTCCGCGAGGCCGGCAACCACCGAAAGGTCGTGGGTGATCCAGATCAGCGCCGTCTGCGTCTCGCGGCAGAGCTTCTGCGCCTCGTAGAGGATCTGGCCCTGGATCGTCACGTCGAGCGCGGTCGTCGGCTCGTCGGCGACGATCAGATCCGGCCGGTTCAGCAGCGCGATCGCGATCGAGACCCGCTGCCGCATGCCGCCCGAGAACTGGTGCGGATAGGATTTCAGCCGCTCGTCCGGCGAGGCGATCCCGACCTTGCCGAGGGCGTCGCGCGCCCGCTGCCGCGCTTCCTCGCGGCTGATCTTCTCGTGTGCCCGGATCGCCTCTATCATCTGCGTGTCGATCCGCAGGACCGGGTTCAGCGTCATCATCGGGTCCTGGAAGATCATCGCGATCTTCCGGCCGCGAAGCCGGCGCATCTGCTCGTCGGAGTAGCCGGCGATGTCCTCGCCGTTGAAGAGGATGCGCCCGCCGGCGATCCGCCCCGGCGGGTCCACCAGCCCCATGATCGAGAAGCCGGTCACGGTCTTGCCGGAGCCGGATTCGCCCACCAGCCCCATCACTTCGCCGCGCCGGACGCTGAAGCTGACGTCGTCGACCGCCTTGACCACGCCGGCCTTGGTGTAGAAGTACGTCCTGAGATTCTCGACGGCGAGCGTCGGGGTATCGTCCGTCACGCGACCGGAATCCTATTTTTGCAGGCGCGGATTGAGCACGTCGCGCAGGCGGTCGCCGACCAGGTTGATGGTGACGATCGTGATCAGCAGCGCGACGCCGGGGAAGAAGCTGATCCAGTACTTGCCGCTCAGCATGTAGTCGAAGCCGTTGGAGATCAGCAGTCCGAGCGACGGCTCGGTGATCGGCAGGCCGATGCCGAGGAAAGACAGCGTCGCCTCGAGCGCGATGGCGTGGGCGACCTGGACGGTGCCGACGACGATCAGCGGGGGCAGCACGTTCGGCAGCATGTGCCTGAACAGGATGTGGCGCGTGCCGAGGCCGAGGCAGGTCGCGGCCTCGACATATTCCTTGCGCCGCTCGACCAGGGCGCTCGCCCGCACGGTGCGCGTGTAGTAGGCCCACTGCACCACCACGAGCGCGATGATGATCTTGTCGACGCCGCGCCCCAGCACCGCGACGAGAATCAGCGCGACGAGAATGGCCGGGAAGCTGAGCTGCAGGTCGACCGTGCGCATGATCAGCGTGTCGACCTTGCCGCCGAAATAGGCGGCGGTCAGGCCGATCACGAGGCCGAGGGATAGCGCGATCACGCCGCTGGCGACGCCGACGCCCAGGCTGATGCGGAGGCCGTAGAAGATCGCGCTCAGCATGTCGCGGCCCTGATCGTCTGTGCCGAGCACATAGGTCATGTCGCCCGCGAAGTTGGTCTCGCCGGGGGCGAGGCGGCTGTCCATGATGTCGATGACCGCGAGGTCGTACGGGTTCTGCGGCGATATCACCGGCGCGAAGATCGCGATCAGAAGGATCAGCACCAGGGCGACGAAGGCAACGACGGCGACTGGGCTCTCGGTATAGTCGGAAAGGAAGCGCCGGAACGGCGTCTCGACCGCGGTTGCGGGCGATGCTCTCTCCGGCGGGATGCCGGTCGAGACATCGGCCATCTTCGTACCGACCATCTTCGTGTCTGCCGGGCTCATTCCTTGAGATCCTGGAGCCGAACGCGGGGATCGAGCAGCGAGTAGAGCACGTCCACCACGAGATTGATGGTCACGAACATGAAGACGATGATCATGAGGTAAGCGACGACCACGGGCCGATCGAGCAGCTGGATCGAGTCGATGATCAGCTTGCCCATGCCCGGCCACGCGAACACCGTCTCGGTCACGACCGAAAAGGCGATCAGCGAGCCGAGCTCGAGCCCCAGGATCGTGACGACCGGAATCATGATGTTCTTCAGGACGTGGACAAGAACCACCCGTCGTCGGCTCAGGCCCTTGGCGCGGGCGAACTTCACATAGTCCTGGTGCATCACCTCCCGCGTGCCCGCGCGGGCGAGCCGGATCACCAGCGACATCTTGAGAAGCGCCAGATTGAGCGCCGGCATGAACAGGTGACGCAACCCGTCCCAGGTGAGGAAACTGACGTGGATGCCCAGCACCTCGACCGTGTCTCCGCGGCCGGTGGACGGCAGCCAGCCGAGCATGACCGCGAACAGCATGATCATCATGATCCCGACCCAGAAGGTCGGCAGGCTGAAGCCGAGGATCGAGGCACCCATGATTGTCCGGCCGGCGACCGACTCGGGATGCAGACCTGCATACACGCCGAGGGGAATGCCGACGACGATCGACAGGAACAAGGCGGCGAAGGCGAGCTCCAGCGTCGCCGGCATACGCTGCACGATCAGCTTGAGCGCCGGCTCGCCGAACACGAAGGAGATGCCGAGGTCGCCCTGCACGGCATTCTTCAGGAAGACGAAGTACTGCTCGTGGATCGGCAGATGCAGTCCGAGCGCGCGGATCGCGGCCTCCCGCTGCTCCTGGGTGAAATCCGGGTTGATGAGAATGTCGACCGGATTGCCGATGACGTTCACGCCGAAGAAGACGAGCAGCGACATCACCAGGATGACCAGCGACGCCTGCAGCAGTCTCCGGATGATGAATACGGACATCGGCGCTCGTCTCCGCTGATGTGCCGGAGCGGTAAGACCACCGCCCCGGCGTCAGTCCAGCGCTAGGGCCTCACTCCTTCCCGACCATGAGTGCGACCGTCCGCTCGTCGGTCCGCGGCGTGTAGGTGAGCCCCTTGCGGGTCGCCCAGGTATTGACCTGGTAGTGGAGCGGGATGATGCCTTGCAGCTCGCCGATCGCGAGATCGGTCGCGTCGGCCAGAAGCTGCGCGCGCTTCTCGTCGTCCACGGTCTGCAGCGCCTCTTCGATCAGCGCGTCGAGCTCCGGGTTGGACATACGACCCCGGTTCGATGCGCCGGAGCCGGTGTCGGGATTGTAGGTGGCGAGCAGCGAGCGCAGCGGCGACGAGGCCTCGCCCGTGCCCGAGCCCCAACCGACGAGGATGAAGCTGAACTCCGGCGAGTTATCGGGGCCGCCGCTCGAAGCGCGGGTGAAGAACACGTTGGCGGGCATGGCGTCGACCTGGGTCTCGATGCCGATGCGCGCCAGCATCTGCCCGACCGCCTGCGCGATCTTCGCGTCGTTGATGTAGCGGTTGTTCGGCGAATGAAGCGTGAGGCCGAAGCCGTCGGGATAGCCGGCTTCCGCCAGCAACTGCTTGGCGCCCTCCGGATCGTAGGGCTCGGGCTTCAACGTTTCGGATACGCCGAAGAATCCCTCCGGCAGGAGCTGCCCGGCGGGGATCGCCACACCTTCCATCACCCGCTCGACGATCGCCTCGCGATTGATCGCCTTGCTGATCGCCTTCCGCACGCGCGCGTCCAGGAGCGGGTTTTTGTCCGTGCCCGTGACGAACGGCGTCTTCTCCCGGAACTGGTCCATGTGCAGGTAGATGATGCGGTTCGAGACGCCCTGGAACAGCGAAACGCCGTCGTCCGCCTTCAGCCGCTCGATGTCGGCCGTAGGTACCTCGCCGATGACGTCGACATCGCCCGCGAGCAGCGCCGCCACCCGTGCCGGTGCCGAGTTGATCGGCTTGAAGGTGACCTTGTCGAACGCGGCCTTCTCGCCCCAGTAGTCGTCGTAACGCTCGATGACGATGCGGTCGCCGGGCACCCATTCGACGAACCGGTACGGGCCCGTCCCCGCCGCCGCCTTGCCCGAGTTGAAATCGCCGGTGGTCGCGTCCGCGGCTTCGTCGGAAACGATGTAAATGTTCCAGATGTCGTTGACCATGAGCGGGTAAGGCTCTTCGGTCTTGATGTGCACGGTGTAGTCGTCGACCTTCTCCACCGTCTTGCCCTTGACGTAGAGGGCGAAGGAAGACGGGCTGTTCGGCACGTTGGGCGCGCGCTCGAACGAATGGACCACGTCATCCGCGTTGAAGTCGGAGCCGTCGTGGAATTTCACGCCCTCGCGGAGCTTGAACTCCCAGGTCGTGTCGTCGATCGGCTTCCAGGATTCCGCCAGTCCCGGCGTCGGCCGCTGCTTCTCGTCCGGAATGACGAGCGGCTGGAAGACGTGCATCGAGAAGGAATTGTTCGGCCCGAGATTATGATAATGCGGGTCGATCGAGCTCGGCTCCTGCGCCAGGCCGACGCGAAGCTCTTCGGCCGAAGCGCCGCCGGCGAGGAACATTCCCGCCGCGACGATCGCCCCCACCAGATGGCTGCCGCTGAGATTCATCGTTTACTCTCCCCTCAATCATCGTGCGCTTCGATCGGCGATGGCCTTGTTTGTTTCGTTCTGGTCGGGCCTGCATGCAGGATCCCGGCCAGCCGCACACTGATTATCCACCGAGGTTCTCACTCTGTCGCAAACCGGCAAGGCTTGCAACAAACGCGACCCAGCTCTGCAGAAAAGGATGGGCCCGTCGCCTCAGCCGGCCGCATCGTTCCACCGGGTTTCCGGATCGAGGGGGTAAACGGGGCGCGGGAGCCGGGAGAACGGGAAGCGCGAGAGGATCGGCGAGGTCAGCCCGCCGCCGTCTACCTCGAGGATACGGTCGGGGGGAAAGAACTCGTCGAAGCCTGCACGAAAATGGCCGCGCGACTTCAGGACGACGACGCGGAACGAGGCGATATCGAGGCCGAATGCTTCGAAAGAGGCTGGGTCGGCGGCCTGGACACGGCGGCTCACGACCACGATGGTCAGGCCGCCGACACGGATCGCCGCACTCGGCCCGAGCTTCAGCGTCCGTCCGCGAGCGATGCCGCGCCGGCCGACGACCCTGCCGTCGGACAGGCCGATCACCTCGGCACGTACCGGAACTTGCCTGCCGTATGCGTCGGCATTGTCGCGGTTGAGCACCGTCTCGAACGTCGCCCCGATACCGCGTTCATGGCACTCGTGCGCCACTGCGGGGTCGACGAAGAGGCCGAGCAGGACGCCGGTCGCCTTCGCCGCGAGCAGCCCTTCGAGCAGGTCGGTGGCGTTGCCCCGGCCGCCGCCGCCCGGATTGTCGGCGACGTCGGCCAGGCAGATCGGCTTCTCCCGCTCCGATCGGCCCACCGCGACCGCACGGACGATCGCCTCGTTCAGGGGCGTCAACTCCACCCGGAAACGCTCGCGTTCGGACCATGCCCGATTGGCGAGCGTTCTGGCGACCTGGGCGGCGCGCCCTGCGTCTCCGTTCCGGGCGTCGCCGTAGACGATGATGGCAAGGCCGTTCTCCGGCGAATCGGAGAAGGCGAAGCCGCCGACGACCGTGACCAGCGGGACGTCCGGGCCGGTCAGCCGCTGCCCGTCGCGGATCAGGTCGGCATAGGGCCCCTCCGCCGTCAGCAGCCGCACCGTCGGGGCGACGATGGGAAGCCGGATGAAGTGCGCTTGCAGGCGCTCGCCGACCATCAGATGGTGCAGCAGCCCGGCCGCCTCCGCCGCGCGCTCGCGCTGGTCGACGTGCGGATTGGTGCGGTAGGAAATGATGGCGTCGACGCTCTCGACCATCCGCTCGCTGATGTTCGCGTGGAGGTCCACGGTCGAGACGACCGGAACATCCGGGCCGACTACCTCGCGCACCAGCGCGTAGAGCTCGCCGTCGGGATCGGTCCCGGAGGTGGAGATCATCGCGCCGTGGTTGCTGATGTACACGGCATCCAGCTTTCCGGTACTCGCCAGTCCCTGCCGTATTCTCGCGAAGCAGTCTTCGAGGAAGGAAGCTTCCGCCGGCCCGCCCGGCTCGCAACCGGTCAGGAGAATCGGCACCGGTTCCCACTCGCCGAGCCTATCCATCTCCGCGATGAAGCCCGGCATTTCTGCCGGCATCGCCGGTGCGGGCTTCCGCGCCTCCGCGACGATCGAATCGCCCTCGAACCAGCAGGAAGCACGGAAATCCTCGCCTGTCGTCACCGGCGCGAAGGCGTTCGCCTCGAGATGAATGCCGAGCAACGCGACCCGAGGTCGCTGGCTGGACGCCGTCATCGAAGTCTCGTCACGCCGCGCGGCGCGCGGGCCATTCGGCCGGATGGGTACCGAGCGGGACCGCCGGGGTCGCCCAATAGGGCGGCGTCTCGGAGAGGCGCACGACCGGGGCGACATGGCGCGTCAGGCCGAACGGAGATTCCGTCGTCTGCATGTAAGGGGCGATCGTCTGCTCGTCGGGCTCCGGGTGATCGAGCCCGTCGACGCGGCCGAGGCCGTCGATCCAGCGTCCGGTCTGCGCCAGAGACACGCGCACGTGCCAGCTACCTCCCTCCTCTGCGCGACGCGCCAGCGCCATCATCGCGCCGAACGCCGCCAGATAGCCGGTCGCATGGTCGAGCGCCTGTGCCGGCAGCGGCTTGGGGCCGTCGACGCCGGCGGCCTGACCGCCCTCCCAGGCAATGCCGCTGACGGTCTGCACCAGGCTGTCGAACCCGCGCCGGTCGCGCCAAGGTCCCTCGCGACCGTAGGCGCAGAGCGAGACGCAGACGATACCGGGCCGCAGTTCGGCGAGAGCCTCTGGCGAGAAGCCGCGGCCTGCGATCGCACCGGGGCGATAACCCTGAACGAACACATCCGACTCGCGGACGAGCGACGCCAGCCGATCCCGGCCTTCCGGCCGGCGGAGATCGACGAACGCCGAGCGCTTGCCCCGGCCGCTGTCGACGACGAGCGGCGGCATGTAGGGCAGATGCGGTCCGGCGATCCGCATCACCTCCGCACCATGCTCGGCCAGGTTTCGGCCGCAAACCGGCCCGGCGATGACGCGAGTGAGGTCGAGCACGCGCACGTCCGAGAGCGGGCGGTCGCCCGGCCGGAACCTCTCCGCCGGAGCATCGCCGATGCGCTCGATCTCGAACAATGGAAGCCGGGCGACCGCCTGTCCTTGGGGGTGCGCCTGCCATTCCGCCGGGCTCCGGAGCATCCCGGCACAAAGCCCGGCCGCAGCGAGCGCGTCTTCGATCTCCTGGCCGCTCCAGTCCTGCAGCGCCCGCTCTACGCCTTCCCGGCTGTTGGCGCAGTGCAGCAGCTCGAGCACACCGTCGCGATGATGGGGGAAATTCGTGTGCAGCTGCAGCCAGCGGCCGTCGCCGGTCTGATAATAGCCGGCGATCGGATCCCAGAGGTTGCGGTACGGCTCGCCGTCCACGGTGAGGTAACGTTCGCTGCGGAACGCAATGGCGGCCGCGAGCATTTCGAGCGAGACCGTCTGCTTGCGCCCCGTCCGAAGCCGCCAGATCTCGCTCGCCGCGAGTCCCGCGGCAGCGATGGTCGCCGCCGCCGCTGTCCCGACGCGAAAGTTCGATGGCAGCACCGGATCTTCGCCGGTGATCGAGACCCGGTCCAGCGCATCGTCGGCGCCACCCGCCGCTCGCCAGAGGTCATTCAATCGGTCGAGTGCAGCGCCATTCGATCGGGTAACGCCAGCCATTTCCCATTCTCCGCCAGTCGTGCGCCCTTACTCCTGTGCATTCTGCGACATGCACGGCGGGCGAGACCAGCCCGTCCGGCCAGGAGAGCGTGAAACGGGCGGCGGCGGGAGAAGGCCTACAAAATGAACTTGCTGAGATCCGCGTTCTTCGCGAGATCGCCCACCCGCTCGCGCACGTAGGCGGCGTCGATCGTCACCGTCTCGCCGCTTCGGTCGGAGGCGGTGAAGCTTATTTCGTCGAGGAGGCGCTCCATCACGGTGTGCAGGCGACGCGCGCCGATGTTCTCGACACTGGTATTGATCTCCGCCGCCAGAGTCGCGAGCTCGCCGATGGCATCCTCGGTGAATTCCAGCGTCACGTCCTCGGTGCCGATCAAGGCCTTGTATTGCTTGATCAGGCTCGCTTCCGGCTCGGTGAGGATGCGGACGAAATCGTCGCGCGTGAGCGCCGCCAGTTCGACCCGGATCGGCAGGCGCCCCTGAAGCTCCGGCAGAAGGTCTGACGGCTTCGCCAGGTGGAACGCGCCGCTCGCGATGAAGAGGATGTGGTCGGTCTTCACTGCCCCATGCTTTGTCGCGACGGTGGTGCCCTCGATCAGCGGCAAAAGGTCGCGCTGCACGCCTTCGCGCGAGACGTCGGCACCCATGCGCTCGCTGCGGGCGCAGATCTTGTCGATCTCGTCGATGAAGACGATGCCGTTCTGCTCGACCGCCTCGATCGCCTCGCGAACGACCCGCTCCTGGTCTAGCAGCTTGTCGCTTTCCTCGGCGATCAGAACCTCATAGCTCTCCTCGACGCTCATCCGCCGCTTCTTCGTGCGCCCGCCGAACGCCTTGCCGAAGATGTCGTTGAGGTTGATCATCCCCATCTGGGCACCGGGCATCCCCGGCACGTCGAAGGTCGGCAGGCTGAGCCCGCCCTGATCCTGCACCTCGATCTCGATCTCCTTGTCGTTCAGCTCCCCCTCACGCAGCTTGTGGCGGAACTTCGCCCGGGTGTCCTGGCTGGCGGCACTGCCGACCAGCGCGTCGAGCACGCGCTCCTCCGCGTTCAGGTGAGCCTTGGCCTGAACCTCCTTGCGGAGCCGGTCGCGCGTCATGGTGATCGAGATTTCGACGAGGTCGCGCACGATCGATTCCACGTCGCGGCCGACATAGCCGACCTCGGTGAACTTCGTCGCCTCGATCTTGAGAAACGGCGCCTCGGCGAGCCGCGCGAGCCGGCGCGCGATCTCGGTCTTGCCGACGCCGGTGGGACCGATCATCAGGATGTTCTTCGGCAGGACCTCCTCGCGGAGACCCTCGGGGAGCTGCTGGCGCCGCCAGCGGTTGCGGAGCGCGATGGCGACGGCGCGCTTGGCGTCATTCTGGCCGACGATGTAGCGGTCGAGCTCGGAAACGATCTCGCGGGGGCTGAATGCGGTCATGATGTTCTCAGATGTCCAGGCTCTCGAGCACGACGCTGCTGTTGGTGTAGACGCAAATGTCGGCCGCGATCGCCATCGCACGGCGGGCGATCGTCTCGGCATCCATGTCCGGAAGCGGCTGCAGGGCGCGTGCCGCGGCGAGCGCATAGCTCCCTCCGGAGCCGATTCCGATCAGCCCCTCCTCCGGCTCGAGCACGTCGCCATTGCCGGTGAGGATCAGCGAGACGGAGCTGTCCGCCACCGCCATCATCGCCTCCAGACGCCGCAGATAGCGGTCGGTTCGCCAGTCCTTCGCCATCTCGACGCAGGCGCGGGCGAGTTGGCCCGGATGCTGTTCCAGCCGCCCCTCCAGCCGCTCGAACAGCGCGAAGGCATCCGCGGTGGCCCCTGCGAAACCGGCGATCACGCTGCCGTCGCCGAGCCGCCTCACCTTGCGCGCATTGCTCTTCACTACCGTCTGACCGAGCGTCACCTGCCCATCGCCGGCGATAACCACCTTGCCGCCCTTGCGAACGGACAGGATCGTCGTACCGTGCCAGACGTCGCTTTGCGGGTTGGTCATGCGCAGTTCCGGGAAATCGGTGCTGGTGCCCAACGACGGGTGAGCCGCCGGGAGTACGCAGGATTTAAGCGCCCGTACCCTGCCGATCAAGCCACGCGCCGTGCTGGCATTGGCACCGCACGCTTGCTAAAAGACCGCCTTTGCGAAAAGGGGAAGAATCGATGCGCGAGGCGACGGTCGAACGCAGAACGGCCGAGACCGAGATCCGGGTGCGCGTCGCACTGGACGGAACCGGTGCGGCCGCGGTGTCGACGGGCGTGGGCTTCCTCGATCACATGCTCGAGCAGATTGCCCGACATGGCCTCATCGACCTCGAGGTGCAGGCGAAGGGCGACCTTCACATCGACGCGCACCACACGACCGAAGACGTCGGGATCGCGATCGGCCAGGCGGTGGCGAAGGCCCTCGGCGACCGGCGCGGCATCAACCGCTACGGACACGCCTATCTGCCCATGGACGAGGCGCTGACGCGTGTCGCGATCGATCTCTCGAACCGACCCTGGTTGGTGTGGAAGGTCCACATGCCGCGGGCGAAGGTCGGCGACATGGACACCGAGCTGTTCCGGGAGTGGTTCCAGGCGTTCGCGCAACATGCCGGCGCGACCTTGCACGTCGAGACCTTGTATGGCGAGAACACGCACCACATAGTCGAGTCCTGCTACAAGGCACTGGCCCGGGCGCTGCGGCAGGCGGTGGAGACCGACCCGCGGCGGCCGGATGCGGTTCCCTCGACCAAGGGCGTGTTGGGCGGCTCGCTCTGATCTCCGATGCGGTGCTTCACCATCCATCGCCGCGACACCGGCCTGTTCACCGAGCCCGATACGGTGCTGGTCAAGGAAGGTTTCAGCTGGCCGGCCTTCTTTCTGACCTTCGTGTGGGCGCTCTGGCACCGGATGTGGCTCACGGCGGTCGCCATCGCAGCGGCGCAGATCGCGGCCGGCCTGGCAGCAGGATGGCTGCGCCTGAACGGCCTCGCAGAGTTCTGGCTGGTTCTGGGCATGATGCTCGTGATCGGGTTCGGCGCCAACGACTGGCGCCGCCGTTCGCTGGCGTGGCGAGGCTATGACGAGAGCGGGATCGTGTGCGGGCGTGATCTGGGTGCAGCCGAGTTCCGAATGCTGAAGGCCGAGCAGAACGGAGGTATCGCTTGACCGTCGCGATCGTCGACTACGGCTCCGGAAATCTCCGGTCGGCGGCGAAGGCGTTCGAGCGCCAGGCGGCCGAGGTCGGCCTTCGCTCGCCCGTCCTCGTGACGAGCGACGCCGCGACCGTGCGCGACGCGGACCGGATCGTGCTGCCGGGCGTCGGCGCCTACGGCGACTGCATGGCCGGGCTCACCGCGGTGCCGGGCATGCTCGAGGCGTTGCACGAGGCCGTCATCGTGCGGCAGCGCCCGTTCATCGGCATCTGCGTCGGCATGCAGCTCATGGCGCGCCGGGGGCTGGAGCACGGCGAGACGAAGGGGCTCGGCTGGATCGACGCGGAAGTGCGGGCGCTGGAGCCCGGCGACCCCTCGCTCAAGGTGCCGCACATGGGCTGGAACGAGCTGCGGCTCACCGGCAGTCCGCATCCGGTTCTGGAAGGGCTCGGCAACAGCGCCCATTTCTACTTCGTGCACTCCTACCACATGGTCTGCGCCGATCCGGCCGTACGACTCGCCACCGTCGATTACGGCGGCGAGGTCGCGGCGGTCGTCGGGCGCGACAACCTGGTAGGCACCCAGTTTCACCCGGAGAAGAGCCAGGCCAACGGTCTGAGGCTGATCGAGAATTTCCTGAAATGGACTCCCTGATGCGAGCACCGAAGCCGACCGTCGAGCACACGACGGAGCTCTCGGATACCGACCTCCACGACCTGTGCGAGGCGACCGACATGGCCGTTCTCGACGGGGGCGGCTTCGGCTGGCTCAAGCCGCCGCCGCGGCATCGTCTCGAATCGTACTGGCGTGGCGTCCTGCTCGTGCCCGAGCGAGAGCTCTTTCTGGCGCGCCTCGACGGCGTCGCCTGCGGCTCGGCCCAACTCGTGAAGCCACCGCGCAACAACGAGGCGCAGCGTTTCGCCGCGACGCTTCAGCACAGCTTCGTCGCCCCCTGGGCACGCGGCCACGGCCTCGCCCGGATGCTGGTGAAGGCCGTCGAGCAGAGGGCCAGGAGCGAGCACTTCCGCATCCTCAACCTCGACGTCCGCGAGACGCAGACCGTCGCGATCAAGCTCTACGAATCGCTCGGCTATGTGAAATGGGGAACGCACCCGCACTACGCGCGCGTGCGCGGCCGAGACGTCCAGGGTCATTTCTTCTATAAGGAACTGACCAAGAAGAAGACTCAGGACGAGCCATGATTCTCTTTCCCGCCATTGACCTGAAAGACGGACGCTGCGTGCGCCTGCTGCGCGGCGACATGGGCCAGGTTACCGTCTTCAACGACAGCCCGAGCGACCAGGCGCGCATATTCGCGAACGACGGCTTCGAGTGGCTGCATCTCGTCGACCTCAATGGCGCGGTGGCGGGCAAGGCGGTCAATGCCGATGCCGTCTCGTCGATCCTCGCGGCGGTCTCGATCCCGGCGCAGCTCGGGGGCGGTATCCGCGACATGGATGCGATCGACCGCTGGCTCGACCACGGCGTCCGCCGCGTGATTCTCGGAACAGTCGCGGTCGAGAACCCGCAATTGGTGCGCGAGGCGTGCAAGCGCCATCCCGGCAGGATCGTCGTCGGGATCGACGCGCGCGACGGCTACGTCGCCACCCAGGGCTGGACGCAAACCTCCACGATCAAGGCGCTGGACCTGGCGCTCCGCTTCGAGGATGCGGGCGTCGCGGCGATCGTGTTCACAGACATCGAACGTGACGGCGCCATGGGCGGGGTGAACATCGACGCCACGGTCGATCTCGCCTGGGCCCTCACGACGCCGGTCATCGCCTCGGGCGGCGTTTCCTCGATGGCCGATCTCCAGGCGCTCAAGCAGGAGGAGGAGGCCGGCATCGAGGGCGTCATCTGCGGGCGGGCGCTCTATGACGGACGCGTCGACCCGTCGGCCGCCCTGCGCCTACTGCGGAGCGGCGATCCCGCGGCACCGCCATGCTGAAGGCCCGGATCATTCCCTGCCTCGACGTAAAGGACGGACGGGTCGTCAAGGGCGTCAACTTCGTCGACTTGCGTGACGCCGGCGACCCGGTCGAGCAGGCGCGCGTCTACGACGCGGCGGGTGCGGACGAACTCTGTTTCCTCGACATCACCGCCAGTCACGAGGATCGGGCGACGCTCTACGAAGTCGTCCGCGGGACGGCCGAGCAGTGCTTCATGCCGCTGACGGTCGGGGGCGGTGTCCGCACGGTCGACGACATCCGCACGCTCCTCCTCGCCGGAGCCGACAAGGTATCGATCAACACGGCCGCTGTGCACCGGCCGGAGTTCGTCGGCGAGGCGGCCGAGAAGTTCGGAAGCCAGTGCATCGTCGTCGCCATAGACGCGAAGTCGGTCTCTTCGGGACAGTGGGAGGTCTTTACCCACGGCGGCCGGCGTGGCACGGGCCTGGATGCGGTCGAATGGGCGCGGCGGATGGAATCGCTCGGCGCCGGCGAGATCCTTCTGACATCGATGGACCGCGACGGCACACGTCAGGGCTTCGATCTCGATCTCACCCGCGCCGTCGCCGATGCCGTCGGCATCCCGGTGATCGCGTCGGGGGGCGTCGGCTCGCTCGAGCACCTCGTGGCCGGCATCCAGGAAGGCCATGCCTCGGCCGTGCTGGCCGCCTCGATCTTCCACTTCGGCCAGTTCTCGATCGGCGAGGCCAAGGCCGCCATGGCAAAGGCCGGCATCGCGGTGAGAGAGCCGCCGGGCGCGGGCTGAGCAAGCGCAACCGGAGCATGAGATGAGCGAAGTCCCCGTCCTCGAACGCCTTTACAGCGTGATCGAAAGCCGGAAAGGCGCCGACCCCGCATCGTCGAGGACGGCGAAGCTGTTCGCGCGCGGGACCGCGAAGATCGCGCAGAAGGTGGGCGAAGAGGCGGTCGAGACGGTGATCGAGGCGATGCGTGCCGACCGCGACCGGCTGATCTCGGAAAGCGCCGACCTCATGTACCATCTGCTGGTGCTGTGGGCCGACCAGGGTGTCCGACCCGACCAGGTCTGGGCAGAGCTGGCGTCGCGCGAGGGCACGACCCCCACCGCGAAAGCGCGGCCGAAAAAGTAACGAGCGACCGAAGGAGGGGCAGGCGATGAGCTACGATCCCGAAAACGTGTTCGCGAAGATCCTTCGCGGCGAGATCCCGTGCGACAAGGTTTACGAGAACGAGCATGTGCTCGCCTTTCGCGACATCGCCCCGCAGGCGCCGATCCACGTTCTCGTGGTGCCGAAGGGCCCATACGTCTCCACGGACGACTTTTCGGCAAAGGCGAACGACGCGGAGCAGGCGGCCCTGAGCCGCGCGATCGGCGAAGTCGCACGGATCACCGGCGCCGCCGAAGACGGCTATCGTGTGATCGCCAATACCGGAACCAACGGGCGCCAGGAAGTCCCGCACCTGCACTTCCACATCCTCGGCGGAAAGCTGCTGGGGCGGATGCTGCCGAAGGACTGATCGGTTCCGTTCAATGCCCCTCCGTCGCGAGGGGCAACGAGACGATCTGGCGCAGGCCTTTTCCGTCCGGACGCTCCGTCAGCTCGATCTCCCCGCCGTGAGAGCGGAGGATCGCGCGCGCGATCGAGAGGCCGAGACCGGTGCCGCCGGCCCGTCGGCTCCGTGACGGCTCGCGCGTGTAGAACGGCGCGAAGACCTTCTCGCGCTCCTCGACCGGGATGCCGGGGCCGCGGTCGTCGATGCGGACGATGGCGCGTCCGTCCCGGTGCTCCACTTCGATGTTCGCCTCTTCGCCATAAGTCAGCGCATTGCGGACGAGGTTGGCGAGCGCCCGCTTGAGGGCGACCACCCGCCCGTCGACCGGGAGCGAACCGGAACAGGCGAGCCGGACGTTGCCTCCGGCTTCGGAGAACTCCGCCGCCAGCTCCCGCAGCAGCACGCCTAGATCGAACCTGCGGGACGGCTCGCGCGCCGTCTCCTCGCGCGCGAGCTCCATCGTCGAGGCGATCACGGCCTCCATCTCGTCCAGGTCCTTGACGAACTTCAGCCGCAGCTCGTCGTCCTCAATGAACTCGGCCCGCAGTTTCAGGCGCGTGATCGGCGTGCGGAGATCGTGGGCGGCAGCCGCCACCATGTGCATGCGTTCGTCGACGAAGCGCCGGATGCGCCGCTGCATGTCGTTGAAGGCGTGCGCTGCGGTGCGGATCTCCCGCGGTCCCTCCTCCCGCATCGGCGGCGCTCCGACATCGGCGCCGAGCCGCTCCGCGGCGGTGGCGAAGCGGCCGAGGGGAGCGGTCATCCAGCGCGCCAGCCAGAACGCCAGCAGCGCCAGCCCCGTCCCGACGACGGCGAGGGTGACCAGCAGGCGGAGCAGTCGGGTGGGATGACGCCAGTTCCGCTCGACCTGTAGTGCGACCCAGGAGCCATCCCGCAGCCGCACGCGCACGTAGAGGACGTTCTCCGGCGGGAGTCCGGCGACGGCCGGCACGTCGGCGGGCAGGCCGCCTGCTTCGATCGACCGCGTCGCGCTTCTGGGCGCATGCCGGCGCAGGCGCCATTCGATCCGCCGCGATTCCTCGTTGGCGACCGGCGCTGCGGGCGGGGCATCGGGATGATGCCAGGTGACGCCGAAGTCGGGGGCGGCGAAATCACGCGCGGCGTCCGGACGAAGATCCGGCGGCAGCCGCCTGATCGTGTCGATAGCGGAGCCGAGTCGGGAAGCCGCTTCCGACCTGCGGACGTGCGGCGGCTCGCCGAGAAGGTCGGATGTCGAGACGATGATCCCGAT
>JAJUGE010000050.1 GCA_029268305.1 Alphaproteobacteria bacterium | reverse complement strand
CCGTCGGCAGGGGGATGTCCGCCGGATCGTTCGGCCCGGGGCGGAGGTGTTCGGCGCGGCTACCGATCAGGTGAGCGGCGCTCCGATCTCGTAATCGTCGCTGCCTTCGAGCGAGTAGATCGTCTTTCGTCCGAAGCCGCGCACTTCGACCGTCTCGCGCTCGACACAGATGAAAAGGGTGCGGATCAGGGAAGCATGCCCTCGCAGAGCGTGATGTGCATCGGACCGGAGAAGGCCTCCAGCCGCGCCGCCAGATTCACACCCGGCCCGAAGATGTCGTAGACATATTTCTGCACGCCGACGATCGAGCCGATCACCGGCCCCGAGTTGATGCCGATGCGGCAGCGCCATTGCTTATCGAACATGGTTCGTGCCATGGGTCAGTCCCCCCGACTGCCCCGCCGGCTTTCGGTGTCGGCGCCAGTCGTTCACGCCTCGAACGGTACCTCAAACCCCCGCGGGCGCACAGCAGGTTACCGCGCAGGATCCTGCGCTCCCTAGGCTCGTAACAACCGTTACCTCTTCCCGACCTGCATGACACAGGGCGGCAACAGAGGTCGGCCAGAGTGCAAGCCACCGGACATTCCAAACGCGCGTTCCTGTGGAGGAGCGTACGAGGGGAGCGTGACATGAAGCGGAATCCGAGGATGTACCTCTTGGCCGCACTCATCGGCCTCGCGGGCGCTGTCGTGGAGATTGCCGTCGCGAACCAACACGATCCAGGCAGAGCCGCCATTTCCGGGCATCGGCCGGTTGTGCAAGGCGCTTGCGGCGCGGTCGCCTCGCCGACCCTAGCGCGCGCTTGGCAGCCGGTGACGATACGGCGGATGCAGTGCGGGAGTCCTGTTCGGACCTGAAGAGCGCCCGCCTTCATCGGCTTCGGGCTTGCCCCGTGCGGTGATGGTCCTGATAGTAGGCGATGGAGGAGAAACGCACCCCGGTGGGGCGCCCGGTCTTCAAAACCGGTGAGAGGGCGCATACGCTCTCTGGTGGGTTCGACTCCCACTCTCTTCCGCCAGCAGAGGACCTCCCATGGCCCGTATCCGGGAAGTCACGCTTCACCATCCGAAGCTGCCGCTGATCAAGCCGTATCGGCTCTCCTACAAGGTTCACCACGCGTACGAGCCCTTCATCGCCGAGATCCGCGACGAGGACGGCCGCGTCGGCTGGGCCGATGCGATCGTCTCGACCGGGTACACGACCGAGACGCCGGAGGGGGCGTGGCGATTCCTCGAACATCATGCCGAGGCGATCGTCGGCATGGAGCCGGAATCGGCGAAAGGAGCCGTTCTCGACGCGTCGAAGGGCAATGCCAACGCGGCCACCATTCTGGTCGCCGCGATCGAGATGCTCGAAGGCTCGCCGATCCTGGATGTCGCCGAAGAGACGCGTGTGCCGTTGCTGACTCCGGTTTCAGCTGTGGAGCCCGACCAGATCCGGGAGGAAGTGGACCGCCACGTCGCAGACGGCTTTCCGACCTTGAAGATCAAGGTCGGATTCGATGTCGACGACGACCTGCGTCGCGTGGCGGTGATCCAAGAGGCGGCGGCTGGTCGCGCGACGCTACGGCTGGACGCCAACCGCGCCTACACGCGTGAGCAGGGAAGGCGCTTCGCCGCGGCGCTGGATCCGACCGATATCGAGCTGTTCGAGCAGCCCTGCGCCATGGACGATTGGGAAGCGAACGCCGCCGTGGCCGAGGTCTCTATGGTGCCGGTGATGCTCGACGAGTCGATCTACGACCTGCCGGACATCGATCGGGCGGCAACGATTCCCGGCGTCGGATTCGTGAAGCTGAAGCTTAAGAAGCTCGTGAGCTGCGAGCGCCTGAAAGCGGGGCTCGAGCGCATCCGCGCCCTCGGCATGGAGCCGGTTCTGGGCGATGGCGTCGGGGTCGAGCTCAATTGCTGGATGGAGGCGTGCGTCGGGCGCCTGACAATCCGGAACGCTGGCGAGATGAACGGTTTTCTGAAGCCGAAGGACCGGTTGCTGGCCAATCCGCTGATCTTCGAGAAGGGTTCGATCGTCCTGCCTGCCGGCTATGTGCCGGAATTGGACATGGCGGCGCTGGACGCCCATCTCGTGCGCCGCCGGCGCTTCGCCAGGACCGCCGCCGCGGTAGGGGGCGCCACCGCCGACTGACGCCGAACCGCATGGGCGCCGCGGCGTTCGAATAGCATGGGGCACGATCATGGGCCCGGCCACCCTCGGCCGGGTCACGACCATCAGGGGCATCATCATCACGCTGCGGTAGGAGCGGACAACGAGCGTCGCGTCCTGCTCGCGCTGCTGCTCACCGGCACCTTCATGATGGTGGAGGCTGTCGGCGGATTGATCGCGGGTTCGCTGGCGTTGATCGCCGACGCCGGGCACATGCTGACAGACACGGCGGCTCTCGCTCTCGCGTGGGTCGCCTTCAGGATCGCGAGCCGGCCGGCCGACCCGCGCCGGTCCTATGGTTATCACAGGGTTCAGGTGCTCGCCGCCTTCGCGAACGGCGGTGCGCTTCTGATCATTGTCATCTGGATCACGGTCGAGGCCATCCGGCGCCTCTTCGATCCGGTCGAGGTTTTGGGCGGCACGATGCTCGCGATCGCGCTCGTCGGCCTCCTCGTCAACGGCGTCGCCTTCTGGCTGCTGCGCGGCGGCGATCGGGAGAACCTGAACATCCGCGCAGCGACCCTGCACATCATGGGCGACCTTCTGGGCTCCGTGGGCGCGATCGTCGCCGCAGGGGTGATCCTCGCCACCGGCTGGTCGGCGATCGATCCGATCCTTTCGGTTCTGGTCGCGCTCCTGATCCTCGCGAGTGCATGGCGGCTGGTTCGCCAATCGGGCCATATCCTGATGGAGGGCACGCCGTCCGACGTGGACAGTCTCCACCTTCGGGAACTGGTGCCGGCTTCGATCCCGGAGGTGATCGATGTGCATCATGTGCACATCTGGTCCCTGACGCCGGAGCGGCCGGTCGTGACCCTGCATGCAAGGATCGACCGGGCGGCTGACCATGACGCGGTGCTGGCGCGGATCAAGGAGTTGCTGTTGGACCGGTTCGGAATCGACCACTCGACCATCCAGATCGAGCATGGCGGCTGTGCCGACGAGATCGCGGCCGCCGGGGCATCCGGCATGGCTCGAACCGATTGAGGAACTGGCGGAAGGCGGTTGCGAGTCTATGATGCAGGGGAGCGGGAGGAGGGGTGCCATGAACGACGCCGCCACGGTGAACTACGACCTGAACGCCGCCCTGCAGGACGCCGAAGAGCGATTCGCCGCGGCCAACCCGAAGAGTGCGGCCCTCTACGAGGCAGCGTGCCTGAGGATGCCGGGCGGCAACACGCGCACCGTGCTGTTCTACCCGCCGTTTCCGCTGTCGTTGGCGGGCGGCGAGGGCTGCTATGTGGAGGATGTCGACGGTCATCGCTACGCCGACTTCGTCGTCGAGCAGACGGCCGGCCTCTACGGTCATTCCG
This sequence comes from Alphaproteobacteria bacterium, assembly GCA_029268305.1. Lineage (GTDB taxonomy): Bacteria > Pseudomonadota > Alphaproteobacteria > JAJUGE01 > JAJUGE01 > JAJUGE01. Next base: position 24,338 of record JAJUGE010000050.1, on the reverse strand, counting down.
ATCCGACGGTCAGGCGCGCCGTCGCCGAGGCGCTCGAAGGCGGGATAACCCTCGGGGGCCCGACCTCGCGCGAGGCGGAACTCGCGGAGCTTCTCGTCGACCGGTTTCCCGCGCTCGACCTCGTCCGCTTCACCAATTCGGGAACCGAGGCCAACCTGCTGGCGCTCTGCACGTCGCGGGCGGCGACGGGGCGCGAGAACATCATGGTCTTCGACGGTTGCTACCACGGGAGCGTCATAAGCTTCGGCGGATACGGGTCGTCGATGAACGTGCCGTTTCCGCTCGTGAAGGCGCCGTACAACGATGCCGATCACACGCTCGCCTTGATCGAAGAGAACGCTTCCGATCTCGCGGCGGTGATCGTGGAGCCGATGACCGGAAGCGGCGGCTGCATACCCTGCACGCCGGAGTTCCTGAAGATGCTTCGTGAGGCGACCGCGAGGCACGGGATCGTCCTCATCTTCGACGAAGTGATGACGTCGCGGCTGTCGTCGGGCGGGCTGCAGAAGGTCTACGGCATCACCCCTGACCTGATGACGCTCGGCAAATATGTCGGCGGCGGGTTGAGTTTCGGGGCCTTCGGCGGGCGCCGGGATCTGATGGAGCGGTTCGACCCGCGGCGGCCCGATGCTTTCGGACATGCCGGCACATTCAATAACAACGTGCTGACGATGGCGGCCGGGGCGGCGGGACTCCGTGAGGTTTTCACGTCCGAGGCGGCCGAGCGGTTGAATGCGTCGGGCGACCGCCTGCGCGAGCGGCTGAATTCGGTGTTGGAGCGGAAGGGCGTCGCCGGGCGCGTTACGGGCCGCGGCTCGATGATGATGCTCCACCTGACGGACTCGCCACTGAACGGCCCGCGCGACACGAACGCGGTTCGCCCGGAGGCGAGGGCGCTCTTCCATCTCGGCATGATCGAGCGAGGCTTCTACGTTGCCCGCCGCAACATGATGGTCCTGTCCTTGCCGATGGGAGAGAAGGAGCTCGACGGATTGGTCGGCGCTTTCGAAAACTTCTTCGACACGTACGGCACCGTGCTCGCTCGCTAGCAGCCGTCGCTCCGCTTGGGGGTTCGGCTGGGGCGGATAGGGCGGCTGGGGGAGGTTCCGGGATTTCGGTGCGAGCGGAATTTCCGCCAGAGGTCGCGGCGTGATGGACCGGGCGTGGCCGCGGGTGGGTCGTGAAGTACGAGGGAGGCAGCGGTGACAAAGCTTGCGATCTTCGTGGCCGCCGTCGCGGCGGCGCTGGCGGCCGGGGCCGCGGATGCCCAGGACCAGTCAGCACAGGAGATGAAGTTCTTCCGAATCGCGAGCGGGAGCGCGGGGGGGACGTATTTTCCGATCGCCGGCATCTTGGCGCAGGCGATCAGCAACCCACCGGGGGCACGGCCTTGCGACAAGGGCGGGAGCTGTGGCGTCGAAGGGCTGGTGGCGATCGCCCAATCATCGAACGGATCGGTTGCGAACGCCAAGGCGGTCGAGGCGGGTCAGGTGGAATCCGGACTGGCACAATCTGACGTGGCGTTCTGGGCCTATTCCGGCACCGGCGTGTTCGAAGGCGAGGAGAAGAAGGAAAAGCTGCGGGTCATCGCGAGCCTCTATCCCGAGCACGTTCACGTCGTCGCGCGGGGAGATGGCGGCATCGAAACCCTGAGCGATCTGAAGGGCAAGACGATCGGTATCGGACTGCCGGCGTCCGGCGCCATCGTCGATGCGCGGATCGTGCTGGAGGCCGCCGGTCTGAAGGAGTCGGAGGACTACACCCCCGAATACCTGAACAGTGCCGACTCGATTGCGCGGATCCGCGAGGGTCGAGCAGACGCGATGATCGCGGTGACCGGATACCCACAGCCGGCCGTTGCCGATCTCACTTCGACGGCCGGGGGCACCTTGATCCCGGTCGACGGCACTGTTCGCGACAAGATCCTGGCGGAGAACAGCTTTTTCACGAAAGCAACGATCCCGGGCGGCACGTACAAGGGCAATCCCGAAGACATCGAGACCGTGGCGGTCACGGCGCTCTGGATCACGAGCATGGACCAGTCGGAGGAACTGATCTACGCGATCACCAAGGCGCTCTGGAACGACAGCACGCGCATGTTGCTCGACGGCAGCCACGCCAAAGGGAAATCCATCACTCTGGAGACCGCGCTCGACGGCGTGCCAATCCCTCTCCACGCCGGCGCGGAGCTCTTCTATCGGGAAGCGGGCTTGATCCCGTGACCGAGCCGATGTGCTGAACGGGCATGGCGGATGCCGGCGGGAACGAGGCCGGTCGTCGCTCGGAGAGAGTCCGACGGCCGATCAGGCCAGCACCTGCGGCAGGAACAGAACGATACCGGGAAAGAAGCAGAGCAGCGCCACGCGGAGCAGCTCGACCAGGAAGAAGGGCGCGACACCGAGGAAGATGTCGCCGACCGGCACGTCCTCGGCGAGGCGATGGATGATGAAGACGTTGAGGCCGACAGGGGGCGTGATCAGGCCCAGCTCGACGACGACCAGCGCGAGAATCCCGAACCAGACCTTCAAGTCGTCGAGAGACATGCCGAAGTCCATTCCGGCGAGAACCGGCCAGAAGAACGGGATCGCAAGCACGATCATGCTGAGGCTGTCCATGAGGCAGCCCAGGACGATGAAGGCGAGGAGGATTAGTGCAAGAACCGCAATCGGGGGGAGGCCCGAGGCCACGACGGCGTCGGCCGCCAATATCGGGAGCCCGGAACGCGCGAAGAAGATCTTCAGGATCTCGGCCCCGAGCAGGATCAGATAGATCATCGCCGTCGTCGTGGCCGTATCGAGCAAGGCGTCGCGGATGCCGCGATAACCGAGGCCGGTGCCGGTGACGATCCGGAGCCCGACCCCGTAGAGCCCGACGAGCAGGGCGCCGACCGCGGCGGCGGGGATCGGATTGTAGAGACCGAAATAGATGCCGCCAATGACCAGGCCGAACACGACGACCACCGGCAGCATGCGCCACGTTGCCTGCCATCGCTCTCGCCGCGGGACCTTTTCGCCGATCGGGCCGGAGCCGGGGAAGAGCCGCACATAGGCCGCGATCGTCAGCATGAACAGCAGGACCGCCAGCAGGCCCGGGATGAACGCGGCGGCAAACATCGTCACGATATTCGCCTCGACGATGACCGCGTAGACGATGAGAACAACCGAGGGCGGGATCAGAATGCCGAGGGTGCCGCCGGCCGCCAGCACGCCGGTCGCGAAGGAAGGGCGGTAATGGAGGCGCCGCAACTCCGGAAGAGCGACCTGACCCATCGTCGAGGCGGTAGCCAAGGAGGATCCGCAGACGGCGCCGAAACCGGCGCACGCCCCGATCGAGGCCATGGCCACGCCGCCTCTGAAACGGCCGAGCCACGCATTGGCTCCTCGGAAGAGGTCCGTGCTAAGTCCGGCGCGGGAGGCGAACTGCCCCATCAACAGGAAGAGCGGCAGGACCGACAGATCGTAAATGGAGAACTGCGCGTAGGCCAAGTCCTGGAGCTGGTACAGGACGATGCCGAACCCGGAGAGAGCGCCGATCCCGACGAGGCCGACCGTCGCCATGGCGAGGGCAATCGGGATGCGCAGGGCGAGAAGCACGAGCAAGGCTGCGAGCCCGACAAGGCCCGTCCAGCCTTCGGCGGTCATGGCGCAGCGGCCTCTGAGCGAAGATCCTCCACCAGAGTGACCGCGCTCGCGACCGCCCAAAGTGCACAGGAGGCGAGCATCGGCGGGAATGCCAGCCATACCGGAATGCCGAGGATAGGTGTGGTCTCGGGGTACATCGGATCGTAGTAGGAGAGGAGACCGAGGCTCATGCGCCAGAGCAAAAGGAGCGCGAACAGCAGCATGAGCGCCGAGCCGGCGGCCGAGGTCGCCTTCCGCAGCCGGGGACCCGCCCGCCGGGTGAAGATATCGACCGCCACGTGACCGCGCGAGACTTGCGACCATGGCAGGAACGCGAACACGGCGACCGCGCATCCGAGTTGCACGAGCTCGAAGTCACCCGGAATGGGCGTGCTGTAAAGCAGGTCCATCGCGACGCTGACCGCCGTCACGCCGAGGATGCCGAGGAGCAGAAATCCGCCGAGCAGCGCCCAGAGGCGGGCTGCGGTCGTGACCAGGTGCCGCAACGCGTGAGTGGCTATTGGCTGTGGCGCTCGATCGCCGCGCGGGCCGCGTCGAGCAGGGCCTGGCCGTCGATCGAGATGTCGCGCATCTCCTTGACCCAACGGTCGATGACCGGCTGTGCCGCTTCTTCGAAGCGGGCGATCTCGTCCTCCGAAAGGACGATCATCGCGTTGCCGCGATCCAGCGCCGCCTGCCGCCCGGGGTCTTCGACCGCCATCCAGGCCTGCCCCATTTCTTCGGCGAGAGCATGCCCGGAATTCGCATCGATCACCGCCTTGAGATCGTCGGGCAGGGATTCGTATTTGGCCGAGTTCATGGCGTAGAGGAAGACCGCCGTGCCGAAGCGGAGTTGATCCGGTCCTTCGGTCGAGCTGGTGGTGAGTTCGTGTACCTTGAGCGGCAGCGATACCTCGAAGGGGATCAGCGCGCCGTCCACGACCTTCTTCGAAAGCGACTGCGGAAGCTCCGGCACCGGCATCCCGACCGGATTGGCGCCGAACGCCTCGATCATCCAGCCGCCGACTCGCGTCGGGATGCGGATCTTCAGTCCCTTCAGGTCCGCCAGCGCGCGGACCGGCGTGTCCACCATGTGAAAGGCATTGCCCGCATGAACATGGACCAGAATCGGGTGCACACCTTCGAAATCCTCGGCGAGGTAGTCCTCGTACATGTCCTGGATGGCGAGGTTGGTGGCGCGGGCGTCGTTCCGGTGCACGAACGGGAGTTCGAACACCTCGGTGCGGGGGAACTGGCCGGGCGTATATCCGGGCACCGTCCACACGATGTCGGCGATGCCGTCGCGTACCTGCCTGATCAGCTGCGGCGGCCTGCCGCCGAGCGTCATCGAGGGGTAGATATCCACCTTGATCCGACCGTCCGACTGCTCCTCGACCCGTTTCGCCCAGGGCTCGATCAGCACGGTCTGGGTCGGCGCCGTCGGGCCGAGGAAGTGGTGAACCTTCAGGGTGACTTCCTGAGCCTGCGCGCCGGCCAGGGGTGCCAGGGCAGCAATGGCAGCCCATGCAGCGACGAGAGTCGATCTGACCATCCGGTGGGATCCTTTCTTTGCCGCGCACTATACCGGGGGGGCTGGCCGAGGTGAACTGTCCGGCGGATGCACCACCGACACGTGTCGGCCGCTGTCGACCGCAGCCCCCGGGGCGAGCCCCTGAGCGACGTTCCGGCACATCGTGCGGGTGCATTGACCGTCTCTCGAGAGGAGTATCTCCGGGCGCCGAGGGAGCGCTAAGCTTCCCGCTTCCGGAGGCCACTTCCGGCCAACGACATCAGGGGAGGAAGCCATGGCAGAAAGACCGGAAGCCCTGCTCTCGGGGAAGAAGCGGCCCTTCACGGGCGAGGAGTATCTGGAGAGCCTGCGCGACGGACGGGAAGTCTGGATCTACGGCGAGCGGGTCAGGGACGTGACGAGGCATCCCGCCTTTCGGAACGCAGCGCGATCGGTCGCGCGGCTCTACGACGCCCTACACGACCATGAAACCAAGGGCGTCCTCACCTGCGAGACCGACTCTGGTGACGGCGGCTATACTCACCGCTATTTCCGTGTCGCCCGCTCCCGCGAGGACCTGATCGCGCAGCGTGATGCGATCGCGGCATGGGCGCGCATGAGCTACGGCTGGATGGGGCGCAGCCCGGACTATAAGGCGAGCCTCATGAACACGCTCGGTGCCAATTCCTCCTATTACGAGCGGTTCGAGCCCAATGCCAAGGCCTGGTACCGGCGGGCGCAGGACGCCGTTCTCTACATGAACCACGCCATCGTGAATCCGCCGGTCGACCGAGCGAAAGCGGCCGAGCAGGTAAAGGACGTCTTCATCACGATCGACAAGGAAACGGACGCCGGCATCCGCGTCAGCGGCGCAAAGGTCGTCGCCACGAACTCAGCCCTGACCCACTACAACTTCATGGGCCAGAACATGTCGATGGCGATCAATGACGACAGCATGGCGGTGATGTTCATCGTGCCGATGAACGCACCGGGCGTGAAGCTCTTCTGCCGGCCGTCCTATGAGCTGGCGGCGGCGGCGGTCGGCACACCGTTCGACTATCCGCTCACTTCGCGGTTCGACGAGAACGACGCCATCTTCGTCTTCGACGACGTGTTCATCCCCTGGGAGGACGTGCTCGTCCATCGCGACCTCGCGAAGATCGCTCAGTTCTATCCCCGATCCGGGTTCGTCAACGGCTTCACCTTTCACGGCTGCGTGCGCATGGCGGTGAAGATGGACTTCATCTGCGGTCTGCTGACCAAGGCACTGCAGGCGACCGGCAGCAACGAGTTCCGTGGAGTGCAGGCGCTGCTGGGGGAGACGATCGCCTGGCGAAACATGTTCTGGGCGCTGTCGGACTCGATGGTGCACAACCCCAACCCCTGGGTGGACGGCGCCCTGCTGCCGAACGGGCAGGCGGGCACCACTTATCGGGTGCTGGCTCCCGAGGCCTATGTCCAGGTGAAGCAGATCATCGAGAAGATCGTCGCGAGCGGCCTGATCTATCTTCCTTCGAGCGCGCTCGACTTTCGGAATCCGGAGGTGGACCGGGTCCTTGCCCGCTACGTGCGCGGCTCCAACGATTACGACTACAAGGAGCGCATCAAGGTGATGAAGCTGCTCTGGGACGCGATGGGCAGCGAGTTCGGCGGGCGCCACGAGCTCTACGAGCGGAACTACGCCGGCAATCACGAAGACATCCGCATTCAATGCATGTTCAATGCCCGCGGCAGCGGCGCCCTCGACCAGATGATCGCGACGGCGGAGCAATGCATGAGCGAATATGACGAGCACGGCTGGAAGATCGACGGCTTCGCCCAGCCGGACGACTACAGCATCCTCGGCAAGCTGGAGCAGGACGATTGAAACGTTTTCGCGTTGCGCCGATTGCCCCGACAGTATGATGCTGGACGCGAGATCACCAAGGGAGCAGGCGATGCCGAATGACATCTATGCCGGCTATGCGCCCTATTCGGACGAGGATCAGCCTCCATCACGTTCGGATCTCTATCGATCCACGCTCGCCCGAGCCCCGACGCGCCCCCTGTACGCGCCGCCGCGCACGGTGAGTGAATTGACCGGGCCGGTCTTCGGGCACGAAGACGTGTTGCCGGAGGAGGCCGATCTGGCGCACGTCGACGGCAAGCCATGCCTCGGCCAACTCATCGTCGTGACCGGGAAGGTCATGGACGAGGACGGCCGTCCGGTGCCACGGACCCTGGTGGAGATCTGGCAGGCCAACGCCGCCGGCAAGTACAACCATCCGGCAGACAGCTCGGCCGCTCCGCTGGATCCAGGCTTCGCCGGATGCGGACGATGTCTGACGGACGACGAGGGGCGATACCGCTTTCTCACGATCAAGCCGGGCGCCTATCCGGTGCCGAACTCCGGTAACTGGTGGCGGCCGCCACACATACACTTCTCGCTCTTCGGCCCGACCTATCTCACGCGGCTGGTCTCGCAGCTCTATTTCCCCGGCGACGTCCTGAACGGCCGGGACCGGATCATGGCGACCGTGCCCAGCGAAGTGGCGCGGGAGCGGCTGACCGCCGTTTACGATCCCGCGGTCGGGATCGACGAAGTGGCGCTCGGCTATCGCTTCGACATCGTGCTGCGTGGCCGGGACGCCACGCCGATGACGGGGTGAAGCGATGACCACTGCATGGCAGACGCTCGGCCCCTTCTTCAGTCCTTTTCTTCTGAAGCCGGGCGAGAACGACCTGACGCGAATCCGGCCGGGCGCGGCACCTGCCGAGGGTCGGACGATCCAGATCATGGGTACGGTCCGGGAGCAGAATGGAGTGCCGGTCGCGGGGGCGCTCCTCGAGATCTGGCAGGCGAACGCAGCCGGTCGCTACGCGCATCCCGCCGACACCAGCGGTTTGCCGCTCGACCCGAATTTCAGGGGTTTCGGCCGAGTGTACACCGATCGTGAGGGTCGCTACTGCTTCCGGACGATCAAGCCGGGCCCGGTGCCGGGGCCGGGCAACCGCTGGCAGGCGCCGCACATACTCCTGTCGATCTTCGCGGCGGGCCTGCTGCGGCGGCTCACGACGCGCATCTACTTCCCCGACGAGAATGCCAACGCCGAGGATCCGGTGCTCGCCACCATCGAAGACCCTGCGGCCCGCGCGACCCTGATCGCCCGGACTGAAGGTTCGGGCCGCTACGTCTTCGACATCGTGACCAGCGGTGAAGGCGAGACGGCATTCTTCACTGATTGAGGAATGACGTCCGGGGCTACTTCTTCCCTAGCTCCGGCCAAATCGCAGGGGCGCCGACGCCCGGCCAGCCGATCGGCGTGCCGATGGCCTCCGCCGCCTCCCGAGGTGTCGGACCTTCGGGCCAGTGCGCGGCGATCATCCGCCGGCCATTGAACCCGTCGGACTCGGCGGAGGCGAGAAACCGGATGGGGGCCGCCATTACCTCCGGCCTTAATAGGACAGAGCGGTCGGGTGCGCTTTCCTGTGTCACCATGCCGGTATCGGTCGGGCCGCCGGGCGTCACGACGTTGACGGTAATCCCGCTGCCCTCCAGTTCCTCCGCCCAGATCGCCGACATCGACTCGAGCGCAGCCTTGGACGAGCCGTAGGGGAAGAATCCTTTCCGCAGCATCGAGCTGAGGCTGGTGGTGACGTTCACGATACGACCCCACCCGGCTGCGCGCATGTGCGGCATGGCTGCGCGCGCAAAGACGTAGGGGGCAGTAGCGTTTACCGCCAGGAAGCGCTGCCAGTCCTGGATCGTCACGTCGTCGAAGGGCGAGATCGGGTCGAGATGGTAATCGGTACGGATGCTGCCCATGCCGATGCCGGCATTGTTCACCAACATGTCGACGCCGTCGAATCGCTCCGCCACCCGACCGACGGCCTCAGCGCAAGCCTCGATCTCGGTGAGGTCGACAGCGAGGGGCAGCAAGCCGTCTTCGCGGGTCTGCCTCCAAAGATCGTTCACGAGCGCCTGCAGTCGGTCTTCGGCGACGTCTATGAGGGCGACCCGAAAGCCTTCGCCGACGAGCGTGCGCGCGATCACCCGACCGAGACCACCGGCCGCGCCGGTGACGATTGCCACTTTGCTCATCGGCATCTCTCCCTAGGCTGCCTCGCGCAGGATCTCCTTCGAGAAGCGGTCCATCTGCTCGAGGCTTTCGGTGAGGTCGGGACGGCGGAAGTCGAAGATCAGTTCGGAAACGCCGAGCTCTTCATATTGGCGGATGTCCGACAGGATCTGGTCGGGAGCGCCGGTGAACGGCCGGCGCTCCGCGCCAGCCACGGCGACGCCCGGGTCATAGATGGGCGCCTTGAACGAGATCGTGATGTCCTCGTAGTTGCGACCTTCCGCTTCGGTCAGGCGCTTGAGTTGGTCGAGCAAACCCCGGAATTCATCGGGTCCCAAGGGTGCCGCCGCGGTGGCGCCGACCGGGTGCCAACCGTCTCCATATTTCGCCGTCCGCCGCAAGGCAGGACGGCTGTGCCCACCGATCCAGATCGGCGGATGCGGCTTCTGGATTGGGTGCGGTTCGCAGCGAAGCGCCTTGAAGCGGTAGAATTCGCCCGAATGCTCGGCCGGACTCTCGGTCCAGAGCTTCCGGAAGATCTCGATATATTCGTTGCTGACGGCGCCGCGACGGTCGAATTCGGGGGCGGCAAGCGCCTCGAACTCCTCTCGCAGCCAGCCGACGCCGACCCCGACCGTGACCCGGCCTTCCGACAGAACGTCGATGGTGGCGAGCGCCTTCGCCGTGAATACCGGGTTGCGGTGCGGCAGGATCATCACGCTGGTGACCAGCCGCAGCTTTTCGGTCGAACCGGCGATGAACGACATCAACGACAATTGCTCGAGCGCGTCGCCGTGGCCGGGGAAGCCGCCATCGACGGTGTAGGGGTATTTCGACTCGATCTCGACCGGAAAGGCGATGTGGTCGGCGATCATGACCGAGTGGAAGCCGGCCGCTTCCGCCGTCGAGACGATCTGCCTGAGGGCTTTGCGCGAGGCGTTCTCGCCGCGTGTCGGCAGGTAGAATCCGAACTTCACCGTCCCCTCCGCTCATTGTTCTGTGCTCGCACGATACTCCTCGGGCGAGCCGCTGGCCACGGCATCGGCGCTTCCCTAAACTCGCCGACAGAAGAACGCGCGGAGGTCGGAAGAATGCAGTGGATCGAGGTGAACGGCGCCAGTCTGCGCTGGCGACGCGACGGCAGGGGCGACGGGGACCTGCTGGTGCTAGTCCATGAAATGGGCGGCGCGATCGAGAGCTGGGACTATGTCCTGCCGTCGCTCGTCGATCATTTCGATGTGCTGCGATACGACCAACGTGGCGGCGGCTGGTCCGAGAAGGTGAAGGGGAGGCTTTCGGTCGAGACCGCCGCCGACGACCTCGCGGCATTGCTAGACGCGCTCGCTATCCAAAAGCAGGCACGGGTGATGGGTGTCGCGGTCGGAGCCGGGGTTTCGCTGAAATTCGCCTCCAAATATTCGGAACGGGTGGCACGGCTGGTGCTGTCCAGTCCCGCTACCGGAGTCGCGGAAGACAGGCGGCAGGCGACCGAGGAGCGGGCGGACGACACCGAGCGGCGCGGCATGCGCGCCGTCTGCGACGCGACGATGGCGAACGCCTATCCGGAAGTGCTGCGCGACAGCGAGCGCTTTCCCGCGATGCGGAACCGCTGGCTCTGCAACGATCCCGAAAGCTATGCCGCGACGACACGCATGCTGGTCGACATGCGCCTCGAGCCCGACTACGCGAAGGTGAAATGCCCGACGCTCGTGGTCGGCAACGAGCACGATGCGCTCCGCCCGCCGGCGATGGCGAAGCAGGTCGCCGACGCGATCCCGGGCGCCGAGTTCAAGGTGATCCCTTCGGGGCATTTCATGCCGACCCAGTCGCCCGACCTGTTCGTCGAGCACGTGCTGCCGTTCCTCCGCGGCGCTTGAGGTCGGCGCGGGCAAAAGACTCTGCAAACCGGAAGGAAACGTCGATGAAGCTCGGAATGATGCTCGGCTACATGGAAGGGACCATGGCCGACAAGGTGGCGCTGGTGCGCGAGGCGGAGGAACTGGGATTCAGCTCCGTCTGGACATCGGAATCGTGGGGTCGTGACGCGGTGACGCCGGCGGCCTGGCTGCTCGCGCATACGTCGAAGATCCGCGTCGGCACTGCGATCATGCAGATGCAGGCGCGCGCTCCCGCCATGGCGGCGATGACCGCGATGACGCTGCAGGAGATGTCGGGCGGGCGCTTCATTCTCGGCATCGGCCCTTCGGGACCGCAGGTGATCGAGGGCTGGTACGGCGTACCCTACGGCAAGCCACTCGGGAGGACGCGCGAGTACGTCGAGATCGTGCGCCAGATCTTCGCACGCGAGCGGCCGCTGGAGCATCACGGCGAGCACTACGACATCCCCAATACCGGACCCGGCACGACCGGGCTCGGCAAGCCGCTGAAGACGATCCTCCACCCCGATCCGCACATCGACATCTACACCGGCTCTTTCACGCCGGCCGGCATCCGCACGGCGGCCGAGGTGGCGGACGGCGTCATTCCTATCTTCATGAACCCCGAGCGGTTCGACGTCTTCGCCGACGACCTCGAAACCGGCTTCGCCAGGGCGGGTGGCGGCAAGAGCCTTGAGACGTTCGAGATGGCGCCGTTCTGCCGGGTCGTCGTCAACGACGATCTCGCCGCGGCGCGGGATTCGCTCCGCGACTATTTCGCGCTCTACATCGGCGGGATGGGAGCGAAGGGGAAGAATTTCTACAACGATTACGTCTCCCGCCTCGGCTACGAGGGGCCGGCGGCGGAGATCCAGGAGCTCTATCTCGGCGGCAAGAAGAAGGAGGCGGCGGCGAAGGTGCCGGACGCCCTGATCGACGAGCTGGCGCTGGTGGGGCCGGCTGACCGCATACGCGAGCGGCTCGGCGCCTGGAAAGAGGCCGCGCGCGACCGCAAGGTGGGCACGCTCATCAATATCGCGCCGAGCCAGGCTTCGATCCGCCTGCTCGCATCCGAGATCCTGTAGGGGAAGAGGACGCCGGTGCGGCTTCGATAGGAGGAATACGCCATGGCGAAGCTCGAGGTTCTGCTCGAAGGACTGTATTTCCCGGAAGGACCGCGCTGGCATGACGGCCGGCTCTGGTTCTCCGACTTCTACGCGCACGAGGTCGTCGCGGTCGACGAGAGCGGCCGGCGCGAGTCGATGGTCGAGGTGCCGAACCAGCCGTCTGGGCTCGGCTGGCGGCCCGACGGCAGGCTGCTGGTCGTATCGATGACGGACCGCAAGCTGATGCGCCTCGATCCCGACGGGCTGAAGGTGCATGCCGACCTCGGAGAGTTCGCGGCCTGGCACTGCAACGACATGGTCGTCGATGCCGAGGGCGGCGCTTACGTCGGCAATTTCGGCTTCAACTCCCACGGTGGAGAGGAGCCGCGTCCAGCGAACCTCATACGGGTGGACCCGAACGGGACGGTGTCGATCGCGGCGACGGACCTCATGTTCCCGAACGGAGCGGTGATCACGCCGGACGGTCGTACTCTGATCGTGGCCGAGACCCGCGGCAATCGCCTCTCGGCATGGGATCGGGCCCCGGATGGCAAGCTCTCCAACCGGCGCGTCTTCGCCGATCTCGGTAAGGGATATCCCGACGGCATCTGCCTCGACCGGGAGGGCGCGGTCTGGTACGCCGACCCGCGCAATAACGAGGTCGTGCGCGTCGCCGAAGGCGGCAGGGTGCTGAACCGCATCTCGACCGGCGATTTCGGCGCCTTCGCCTGCATGCTCGGCGGCGCCGACCGCAAGACCCTCTTCGTCTGCACGGCGAAGACCTCCGGGCCGAAGGCCGCCGAGGAGCGCACCGGCCGGATCGAGCAGGTTGGGGTCGAAGTCGCCGGCGCGGGACTTCCCTAAGCGGGCTCCATCACCTCCTACCCGCCTCGGGTGGTGGCCGCTCCTGCAATGTGAGAGATTGCCGGGGGCCGCTCGATCGGCCGCACGAGGAGGGTGGAAATGATTCAAGAGCTGAGGATCTATACGCTGCTGCCGGGCAAGATGCCGGAGTACACCAAGCTCGCCGAAGAGGTCGGGACCAAGGTACGCGGGGACCGGTACGGTAAGCGTGAGGGCGGTTGGGTGGCCGAGATCGGCGCCCTGAACCAGTTCTGGCACTTGTGGACCTATGAGGACCTGAACGAGCGCGCGCGGCTTCGGGGCGAGTTGTCCCAGAACAAGGACTGGACGGAGGGCTACGTCGCCAAGATCCGGCCGATGCTGGTCCGGCAGGAGATCGCATTCCTGAACCCGTTCCTTCCTTTCAAGCCGCCGAGGGAGCGCGGCCACATCTACGAGATGCGCCGGTACCGGACGCATGTCGGCGCGGCCAAGGCCTGGAGCGAGCACTTTAAGGCGGCGATGCCGACGCGGGAGAAATACTCGGAGAACGTCTGCGCCTGGACGGTCGAAGGCCCGGATCCGAACTCCGTCTGTCATCTGTGGGCGTACAAGGATCTGAACCATCGCGCCGAGGCGCGTACAGCGGCGGCGAAGGATCCAGAATGGCAGGCCTTCCTGGGCAAGAGCGGTCCTCTGCTCGCGGAAATGTCCTCGACGGTGATGCTGCCCGTGTCGTATTCGCCCATGGGTTGACCGAAGCGGCAGCCTCGCACCCGCGCGGGTTACCTCGCGCGGGGCGCCTATTGTTTTCGCCAACATCTGCGCGATTGATGGACGAGGAATCGGAAGACGATATCGCGCGGCTGCGGCGGCGCGCGACCTGGGCGAGCGTTGGCGTTGCCAGCACGCTGATACTCGTGAAGCTCGGCGCATACGTCTCGACCGGCTCGGTGGCCTTGTTGTCGTCGCTGATCGATTCCACCGTCGATCTGTTCGCCTCGCTCGTCATCTTCGTCGGCGTTCGCTATGCGCTGCAACCGCCCGACGTGACCCATCGCTTCGGCCACGGCAAGTCGGAGCCGCTGGCGGCGATGGCGCAGGCCCTCTTCATCATCGGCTCGGCGGTGTTTCTGGTTTACGAAGGCGTCAACCGGCTGGTGAACCCGGAGCCGGTGCGGCATGGCTGGATCGGCATGAGCGCGATCGGCGTCGCCCTCGTGTTCACGGTCGCGCTGATCGTCTACCAGGGGCACGTCATGCGGCGCACGGGGTCCGTCGCGATCGGTGCGGACCAGCTTCACTATACGGCGGATGTGGGCATGAACCTCGCCGTGCTGCTGGCACTCTTTCTCGTGCAGCAGACCGGCTGGCCCTATTTCGATCCGATCTTCGCTCTCGGGATCGCCGGCTACCTGATCTACGGCGCCTGGGCGATCGCCGGGAGGTCGCTCGGCATGCTCATGGACCGGGAGCTGCCGCCGGAGGACCGACGACGCATCCGCGAAATCGTCATGGCACACCCGGAGACGCGGGGCGTGCACGACATGCGCACCCGGAATGCGGGCGACCGGATCTTCATCGAGTTTCACCTCGAGCTCGACTCACATCTCACGCTCGAAGCGGCGCACGACATCACGGATGCGGTCGAGAACGAGGTCGCGGAGGCGTTCACGAACGCCGAGGTCCTGATCCATCAGGAGCCCGAGGGACTGGACGACGAGCGGCTGGACCAGAGACTGCGGCGCGAGACCGAGAAGAAGGCGCGAGCACGCGCCTCGGTGATGACATCGAGGCGTGCGGGCTTTGCCTATCTCGCCGGTCTCGTGGCAGCTTCGCTGCTCGTGATCGCGGCGGTCGCCTATTACCTCGCTGGCGGCTGAAGCCCTTATCGGGCGCGCAGGCGCGGGTCCAACGTGTCGCGGATCGCGTCGCCGAACAGGTTGAAGCCGAACACGGCCAGGCTGATGGCGATGCCGGGGAAGATCGGCATCCAGGGCGCGCTCTCGGCGTATTCCTCGGCGCCGCCCTGCAGCATCAGGCCCCAGGCGGGGGTCGGCTCCTGTACGCCGAGCCCGAGATAGGAGAGGGAGGCCTCGAGCAGGATCGCCTGGCCGACGAACGCGGTCAGCATGATCAGGAACGGTGCCGTCACATTTGGGATCATGTGGCGAAGGATGATCCGGTGGTGCCGGTAGCCGAGGGCACGCGCGGCGTCGACATAGGGCATCTCGCGGATCGACAGCGCGCTTGACCGCACGACCCGCGCGCAGCGGGGAATGAACGGGATGAGAATGGCAAGAATCACGTTCTCGGTGCCCTTGCCGAGGATCGCGACCACGGCGAGCGCCATGATTACGAGCGGGAAGGCCATGAAGACATCCATGACTCTCTGGAACACGAGGTCGAACAGCCCGCCGAAATAGGCGCTGGTGACACCCAGGATCAGACCGGCCGTGCCGCCGACGAACGCCGCGACGAAGCCGACGAACAGTGCCGTGCGGGCGCCGTAGATGATGCGTGACAGCAGGTCGCGTCCGAACTGGTCGGTTCCCAGAGGGTGTGTCCAGCTCGGAGCTTCGCTCATCGCCATGAAATCGTTGGCGACGGGATCGTAGGGGGCGAGGACGTCGGCGAACAGGGCGGCCAGAATCATGATGATGACGATGATGCCGCCTGCCGCACCCAGGGGCTGGCGCCGGGCGAACTGCCAGATCCCCGACACACGCCAGCGAGGTCGCTCGAACTCCTCGAATGCGGCTTCGACGCGGATCTCGGATGTAGTCGCCATCGGCACGCCTCTCAGCGGTAACGAATGCGCGGATCGAGCCAGGCGTAGGCCAGATCGACGACGAAATTGCTCAACACGAAGACGATCACGACGAGCATGACCAGCGCCTGCGTCATCGTGTAGTCGTTCTGCGAGACCGACTGGACGAGTAGCTTGCCGATGCCGTTCAGATTGAAGACCTGCTCGGTGACGACGAGGCCCCCCATCAGGAAAGCGAACTCGATACCGATGATCGTGATCACCGGCAGAAGGGCGTTCCGTAATGCGTGCCGGTTGATGATGAGGTGCTCGACCAGCCCCTTGGCCCGGGCGGTCCGGACATAGTCCTCCCGCAGGACCTCCAGCAGCGTCGATCGGGTCATGCGGGTGGCGACCGCCGCGTAGCGATAGCCGATGGCAAGCGCCGGCCATATCGTCTGGGCGAGATTGTGGGCCGGATCTTCCCAGATCGGACGGTAGTTGATCGGCGGCATCCAGGGCTCACCGAACCAGTTTTGGGTGACGATAAGGAGCCCGAGGATGATGACGATGCCAAGCCAGAACGATGGGATTGCGATTCCGCCGATGCTGATCACGCGGACGACGTAGTCGATCCAAGTGTCCTGCTTGACGGCCGAGATCGTGCCGAGAGGGATGGCGATCAGGATCGAGATGATCGTCGCCATCACCGCGATCTGCAGTGACAGGGCGAACCGCAGGCCGATCTCTTCCGAAATCGGTCGGCCCGTCCACATCGAAGTGCCGAGATCGAAGACGAAGAACCCGCCGATCCACGCGAAGAACTGCAGGATCACCGGCTTGTCGAGCCCGAGCTCTACGCGGCACTGCTCGATCTGCGCCGGATCGACCAGGGCACCTGTGCCCCCCAGACGTACCATGCAGATGTCACCGGGGATCAGACGCAGAAGGAAGAAGACGAGCAGGGCCGCGCCGAAGAGCGTGGGAATCGTCAGGAGCAGTCGCTTGAAGGTGTATTGCCACATCGTGTGTCACCGGCTCCCTCGCGCCGGAGCGCGAGGGAAGCCGCCCGGTCCTACATCAGGCTCTTGTCGAGCCAGACGTTCGACAGGTCCTGGTTGATGTAATGGCTGGGGCTGATCTTCCAGCCTTTCACATACGATCGATGCGGGACGATGCGGTACCACCAGAGCGTGATCATCGAGTGCACCTGCTCGTCGAGAATCCGCTTCTCGTACGCGCGCATGATCTCCCGCTGTTTCTCCTCCTCGGGCGCGCGGTTCATCTCCTCGAACATCTCGTCGAGCTCGCGATCGATGTAGCCGCCGTACTGACTGCCGCTCTTGTCTTCCGAGATGTACTTGGACACGTCGAGCAAGGGGTTCACGATCGTCTGACAGTTGAATTCGAGGCTGACGTCCCACTCCTTCTTGGTGCGGAGCTGGTCATAGAAGGGCCCGGTAGGCCGGACCTCCTGGGTTGCCCTGATCCCGACCTGACGCCACTGATCGATCAGCCAGGTCCCGACGATCTTGTAGGGCTGGTCGATCTCGCGATTGTTCATGACGATGTCGAGACCGCCGGCGTAGCCCGCCTCCTCGAGAAGCCGTTTCGCTTCTGCTCGGGACCTTTCGATGTCCGGCCAGTAGCCGGCCATCTCCTGCAGCTCCTCTTTCGTGGCAGCGAGGGGATGGCCCGGGAACGCGATACCGCCGACCGTCTTCACGATCGCGATCTCGGAGAGGTATTCCGACCCTCCCCATCGATCGATGGCAAGCGTCAGCGCCTTGCGGACGCGGGCATCATCCATCGGCTTGCGCTTCTGATTGGGCGTAACGATCAGGAGGCAGTTCCAGTCGCTTTCCTGCACCGTGATCTGGTCACCCAGTGCTTCCTTCAGATCGTCCCGGCTCTTCGGCGGGAAGCCCCGGAACTCGATGGCTGCACGGTCCCCGCGGATCGCCTGGACACGGACCGACTGCTTCGGCGCGAACGTCGCCTGCCAGCCGTCCAAGTACGGGCGCCCCTCGAAATGGTAATTCTCATAGCGCTCGCCGGACATACTGGCGCCGGCCTGGCGGTCCGTGAACTTGAAGGGACCCGTGCCGAGGATGTTCTTCTCGTACCAGTGCGGGTCTTCGTCCAGCTTCGCCTTCGAGTAGACGTAGTTGAACGGGTTGGCGAGGGCCGGCATGAAGGCGCCGCTCGCGTATTTGAGCTGGAAGACGACGGTCTTGTCGTCGGGCGCCGAGACGCTCTCGACCATCTCGAAATACTGCTTGCGTGCGCTGCCCACACCTTCGGGCGGATCGATGATCTTCTGGAAGGTGGCGACGATGTCGTGCGCCGTCAGGGGCGTTCCGTCGTGGAACTCCACTCCCTCGCGGATCTGGAACGTGTAGCGCTTACCGCCGTCTTCCGGCTTCGCCATCTCGGTACAGAGATCGCAGACGAAGTCGGTGGTGGACGAGGGGTTGTCCGGATTGACCCGGACCAGCAGGCTGTAGAAGGGCGCGATCGGGTGAACTGCGGCAAAGGTCGTCTCGCGATGGCCGTCGAAGCTCGGCGGCTCGTCGGGAACGACGAAGTGCAACGTGCCGCCGCGCTGCGGCTCTTCCGCGCCGGCGACCTGTGCGAGCAAGGCGGCTGCCCCGGCCAACGCCGTACCCATCAGGGTCTTCCTGAACCTTGTCATGGCATTCCCTCCCTCTGTTGTTTTCGTTGTCCTACTGGCCGGGTCTCTCTCCCTCCCGGACTTCGGTGCAGGCAACCCAGTGCCCGGGCCGAACCTCGCGCAGCGCGGGGACCTGGAGTGGGCAGGTATCGACGGCGATCGGGCAACGTGGGTGGAAGACACATCCGCTCGGCGGATTGATCGGGCTGGGCACCTCGCCCCGGACCACCTGGTGCTTGCGGGCCTGTTCGACCTCCGGATCCGGAACCGGGACGGCTGAAAGGAGGGCGCGGGTATATGGATGCAGCGGACGATCGAACAGCTCGTCGGTCGGTGCGAACTCGACCAGATGACCGAGATACATCACCGCTACCCGATGACAGATGTGGCGGACGACGCTCAGGTCATGAGCGATGAAGAGATAGGTGAGATTGAACTCTTCGCGCAGATCCTCGAGCAGGTTGATCACCTGCGCCTGAATCGAGACGTCGAGCGCCGAGACCGCTTCGTCGCAGATGATGAACTCCGGGTCTACGGCGAGCGCCCGGGCGATTCCGACGCGCTGTCGTTGCCCGCCGCTCATCTCATGCGGGTAGCGATCCGCGAACCCGGGGTTCAGGCCGCACACCGAGAGGAGATGCGCCACCCTCTCACGCCGCTTCGCCGCGTTCGGCTCGATGCCGTGCACGTACATCGGCTCCGCGATGATCTGCCCGATCTTCATGCGCGGATTCAGGGAGCTGTACGGGTCCTGAAAAACCACCTGCATCCTGCGCCGGAAGGGCACCAAAGCCTTCTGGTCCAGGCCTGAAAGGTCGACGCCGTCATAGAGGATCTGACCTGAAGTCGGTCGCTCGAGCTGCAGAATGCATCGCCCGGTCGTGGTCTTGCCGCAGCCGGACTCGCCCACGAGCCCCAAGGTCTCGCCACGCCGGATCTCGAAGCTAACGTCGTCCACGGCCTTCACGTCGGCGACGGTTCGCTGCAGTAGGATGCCCTCGGTGACCGGGAAGTACTTCTTCAGGTTGCGCACCTCGACCAGCGGCTCGCCGGCCGGCACTTCCGCCGTGCTTGCAGCGGGTGTGCCGATCTCGATCTCGCCAACGCCCGGGTTCACGAAGCCTTCCTCAGCGGCGGTTCGAGGTCATCCTTGCGCCAGCAGGCCGAGCGATGGCCGGGACCGGTCTCCATCAGCGGAGGATAGTCCGTCGCGCAGCGTTGGATCGCGTAGCGGCAGCGAGGGCGGAACGGGCAGCCACCATCGAGGCGCGTCAGGTCGGGGGGCTGTCCCTCCACCGGATCCAGCCGCGCGCGGCGCGGCTGGTCGAGGCGCGGCACCGAGCGCAGCAGCGCCAGCGTGTATGGATGGCGCGGATCGTGATAGATGTCGCGCGCACTGCCGGTCTCGATGATCCGGCCCGCGTACATCACGTTTACCCTGTCGGCGTAACGAGCCACCACACCGAGATTGTGGGTGATGATGACGAGCGCGACCCCGAGCCGTTGCGTGAGATCCTTCATCAACTCCAGGATCTGCGCCTGGATCGTCACGTCCAACGCAGTGGTCGGCTCGTCGGCGATGATGAGCTTGGGCTCGCAGGCCAATGCCATCGCGATCATTACGCGTTGGCGCATGCCACCGCTCAGATGGTGTGGATACTGCCCGAGCCGGCGCTGCGGGTCGGAGATCCCCACGAGACGCAGCAATTCGAGCGCTCGCTCCCGAGCCTGCTGATCGTTCTTGTCGAGGTGCGCTTCGAGCGGCTCGGTCAATTGCCGCCCGATGGTCAGCACCGGATTGAGCGAAGTCATCGGCTCCTGGAACACCATCCCGATGTCCCGGCCACGAACTTGCCGAATCTCAGCGTCGCTCAGCCCGAGAAGGTCGCGCCCCATGAAGCGGATGCTGCCGCCGACGATGCGACCGGGTGGCCAGGGAATCAGGCGCAGAATAGAGAGGGCGCTTACCGATTTGCCGCAGCCGGACTCCCCGACCACGGCGACCGTCTCGCCTTCCTCGACAGTATAGGAGACCCCGTCGACTGCACGCACGATGCCCGCCGACGTAAAGAAATGGGTCTGTAGCTCCTCGACTTCGAGCAGCGCCACGGAACCTCCCTGACCCGTATTTTTCTTTTATGCTCCTTCAGGAGCTTTGTTTCAGATTGAAGCCGAGAAAGGAGCAGCCGTAAACCCCTCGTTTCGCCACGCCGCAGCCAGTTGCTCAATCAAAGGTCGCTCGAATGCGCGCCGACGAATGGCGGCAATGAATAAAGAAAGCCCTCCTCCACGAGGGAAGAGGGCTTCGCAAAACGCCCGACGAATTACGCCGGGTTCCTACTTATGGTCAGGCAGGCGTGAAGCAGGCGATCTTCTGCTTGCCGCCTTCGGTGTCCTTCCAGACCAGCTTCACGGCCTGGCCGATCTTCAGGCTGTCGAAGTCGCAGTCGACGATGTTGGTCATCATCGTCGTGCCTTCGTCGAGCGTGACGTAGGCGATGCAATACGGCTCGGGCGAACGGCGCATGACGCTGTAGGAGTAGATCTTGCCGTTGCCGGAAGCCTGCACCGTGGTGGTGTTGTCGCTGAGGGTGAACGGCGAGAGGGCGCGCGGATACCAGTAGGTCTTACCGGTGTCGTTGCACTTGCCGATCATGAGCTTGCCTTCGTTGCAGGCAGCCCAGAACGCCTCGGTCTCCGGATTCGGCTCGGGAGCCGGGATTTTTCTTTCGGCCATTGCTGATTACTCCCTTTCCAGAATGAGCGTCGCGCTGCCGTGCCGCGACCCGAGCGAGCCGCCGGTGCCGTGCGCGAGAACGAGATCGCAGTTCTTGACCTGCACCGCGGGGTGCGCTTCGCCGCGCGCCTGCCGGACGGCTTCGAGCACCTTGGTGAGGCCACCGCGGTTGGCCGGGTGGTTGTTGCAGAGTCCGCCGCCGTCGGTGTTGAACGGCAGCTTGCCGGTGCCGGAGATCAGGTTGCCGTCGGCGACGAACTTGCCGCCCTGGCCCTTCTCGCAGAAGCCGAGGTCTTCGAGCTGCATCAGCACCGTGATGGTGAAGCTGTCGTAGATCGACGCATACTTGATGTCGCTCGGCTTAACGCCCGCTTCGGCGAAGGCGATCGGGCCCGACCAGCGCGCGCCGGAGTAGGTCAGATCGATCTCGCCGCCCATCTGATGCTTCGGGGCTTCGCCGGCACCGAGGATCTTGATCTTCGGCCGCTTCAGGCTGTTCATGATCTCGGGCGCCACCACGACGATCGCGCCGCCGCCGTCACTGATGACGCAGCAGTCGAGCCGGTGCAGCGGATCGGCGATCATCGGCGAGTTGACCACATCCTCGACCGTGACGACGTTCCGCAGCATCGCGTGCGGGTTGTGCTGCGCATGGTGCGAGGCGGCGACCTTGATCCAAGCCAGCTGCTCGCTGGTGGTGCCGTACTCGTGCATGTGCCGCATGGCGCACATGGCATACATGTTGACGACGGTCGGGCCGTACGGGAACTCGAACTGAACGTCCGGCGCACCGGAGCCGTAGTTGCGCGGTGCCGTGCCGGTCGCCATTCCTTCCGAGCGGGGGCGCCCGGCGAGGGTGATCAGCGCGACCTTGCACTTGCCGGCGGCAATGGCCTCGGCAGCGTGGCCGACGTGCAGGACGTAGGACGAGCCGCCGACGTCGGTCGAATCCACATGGCGCAGATTCCTGAGGCCCATGTAGTCGGCCATCGAGAGCGGCCCGAGGCCCGGCGCATCCCCGGCGCAGAAGTAGGCGTCGACGTCGTCGACGGTGAGGCCGGCGTCGTCCAGGGCACCCTTGGCGACCTCGGCATGAAGCTGCGCCAATGACTTGTCCGTTGCCTTTCGCGTGGGATGTTCATAGATCCCCGCTATGTAGGCCTTGCCTTTAATACTCATATCCGAGCATCTCCTTTCGTTGTTATCTCAGCCGTCGGGGCTGGGGAGGATTATCGATTTCCCTGCATTCCGGCTGTCCGTAGCGGTTGGAGTCGGGGTCCGGAAAGACCGGCCGACCGCCTTCTCGGAGGAAGTGCCGGAGTGTAGAGCGGCATCGGCGGCATAAGCAAGGCACTGCCCGCGACCCGTTGTGGACGATGTGATCCCGCCGAGGCATGTGGCCCGGCGCCGCCGATCCGGCTAAAGTCGAGGCCGTTGCCATTGATCCCAAGGGGGCCGGTACGTTGCGCGATTTTCACTACCCCGGACGGTCGACCGTCCACGCCACCCGAGCGATGGCGGCGACGTCGCACCCGGCTGCGACGCTGACGGCGATCGAGACGCTCCGCAGTGGCGGCAATGCGGTCGATGCGGCCGTGGCCGCGTGCGCGGTCCTCTGTGTGATCGAGCCGGCCATGACCGGATTGGGCGGGGATTGCTTCTGTCTGTTCGCCCCCGCCGGCGGCGACCGTGTCATCGCCCTGAACGGCAGTGGCCATGCGCCGGCTGCCGCGGAGGCCGGCTGGTTCAGGGAGCATGGGATAGCGGAGCTGGATCCCTGCTCGGCTCATGCCGTGACCGTGCCGGGCGCGGTGGATGCATGGTCGACTCTGGTCCGGGACCATGGCCGCAAGAGCCTCGACGAGCTTCTCCGGCCGGCGATCGCATTTGCCGAGGAAGGGTTCGTCGCCCATGCGCGCGTGGCCGCAGACTGGGCCGCCGAGGAGTCGAAGCTTCTTCACGACGAGACGGCGCGGGAGCGTTTCCGACCGAACGGGCGTCCGGTCGCCGAAGGAGACATCTTCCGCCAGCCCGAGCTCGCCGGAACGCTGCGGAAGATCGCGGCGGAAGGGCGGGACGGCTTCTATACGGGGAGCGTCGCGGAGGACATCGTCGCCTGTCTGCGCGCGAAGGGCGGGCTGCACACGCTCGACGATTTCGCCGCACAGCAGGCGGAATATGTGGAGCCGGTCTCGACCGACTATCGCGGGTATCGGGTCCACGAATGTCCGCCCAACGGGGTGGGGATCATCACGCTGCTGATCCTGAACATGCTGGAAGCCCTGGAGCCTCCGCGCGACCCCTTGTCGGCCGACCGCATGCACCTGTTCCTTGAGGCGGTGAAGCTGGCGTTTCGTGACCGCAACGCCTTCGTCGCCGACCCGCGGATGAGCGATGTCCCGGTCGATCTGCTCCTCTCGAAGGATTATGCGCGCGAGTTGGCTGCACTGATCGACCCGAAGCGTGCCGCCACGAATCTGCCGCCGGCGGGAATTCCGCGGCATGAGGACACCACCTACCTCTGCGTCGTGGATGAAGACGGCAACGCCATCTCGTTCATCAACTCGATCTTTCAGGCATTCGGCAGTGGCATCCTCGCTCCGAAGAGCGGGGTCCTGCTCCAGAACAGGGGGTTCGGGTTCGTCCTGGACGAAAGGCACCCCAACTGCATCGCCGGCCGCAAGCGACCGATGCACACGATCATCCCGGCTATGGTGACGAAGGACGGCGCAGCGGTGATGCCGTTCGGTGTCATGGGCGGTCACTATCAGCCGGCGGGCCAGAGCTGGGTGCTCTCGTCCATGCTCGACTGCGAGCTCGATGTCCAGGCGGCGCTCGACCTGCCGCGGCTCTTCGCGTTCGACGGGAAGGTGGATCTGGAGCGGGGCGTTCCGGAGGCCGCTGCCGCGGTGCTGCGCGAACGGGGGCACGACGTCCGGCGGATCGAGAAGCCGCACGGAGGCGGGCAGGCGATCTGGATCGACCGGGAGCGGGGAACGCTTTCCGGCGGCTCCGATCCGCGGAAGGACGGCTGCGCGCTCGGCTATTAGCCAATCCTCTGGTCGGGGCGTCGGAGGCCTGATTCATGACAGTCGCAACGGTGGCTCTCGGACGGGAGATGCGGGTGATCGGTCTGGTCACCGGCGCACACTTCCTCAGCCACT
>JAJUGE010000049.1 GCA_029268305.1 Alphaproteobacteria bacterium | reverse complement strand
GCAGAGCCGCATGCGGGGGCGACTCGACCACGCGAAGAGACGATTGCGAACCAGGCTCCGTGATCGCCGACGCCGTGAAAGCACTTCTGCCTACATGTCGCACAAGTTTCCTGGCATCGGCGTTCGCTCGGTCCAGGAGCGCATCGGCCGCTTTCAACGGACCCTCGGACGGTTCGAAGGAATGCAAGCTCGGGAAATCGAGAAGGACATCTTCGAGATCCACAAGGCCTAGAACAGGAACCGGCATCATGTGCATCCTCCAGACGCCGGAAGAGTACTGGCGCAGTGAAGCACTGGATCTGCTCGTCGAGAGGTTCGGACGTTCGGAACGGGCGCCGGATGCATCGCCCCACTCGAATGGAAGGGCCGCAGAAGCGCTAGCACCGGACATCCCGGATCTGGTCCGACTTCACAGACTCATCCGGGAGCGGATGGCGACGACAGTCCTCGAGTTCGGCGTCGGCTTCTCGACAGTCGTCATGGCGGACGCGCTCGCCAAGAATCAGATGGATTACGAGGCGTTGCCTCGGCCACCGAGCCTCCGCAATTGCCATGCTTTTCGGTTGTTCTCGATCGACGCGAACAGGCACTGGATCGCCGAAACGCGTCGACGTCTGCCGCCGCACCTCAGCGAACGGGTCGAGATCAGCTACAGCCGTGTGCTCGCCGGAACGTTCAATGGGAGGCTCTGCCATCGTTTCGAGCGGTTGCCGAACGTCGTGCCCGATTTCGTCTATCTGGACGGACCGGCACCGCGCGATGTCGAAGGCAGCGTGAACGGTCTCGACTTCTCGATCGACGAGCGAACGGTGATGTCCGCAGATCTGCTGTTGATGGAGTCGACGCTGTTGCCGCGCACGTTCATCGTTGTCGATGGTCGGACTAACAACGCCCGCTTCCTGCGTTGCAATTTCCAGCGACGATTTGTGTGCCACGAAGATGCCGCCGCTGACGTAACGACCTTCGAACTCGACGAGCCGCCGCTGGGACGGGCATCGGTAGACCTGGCGTCGCTGGTGGCGGCGAACCGGAAGGGCTTGCCGGCATCCTCAGGTCGCCAGTTGCCGCCTTCGATCAATAGGTCAGGCGCTTCTCGATCGTCAGCGGTGCATTTTTGAGCACCTCGGCAATCCGCTCACCCGCGCATCCATCGCCGTAGAGCAGGTCAGGCGCGAGGCGGCCGCGGCTCGCCTGCCGACGGATCGCGGCGGCGATCTCGTCACGGTCGTAATTCACATCCACGACGTTGCGGCCTCGATCTCGGCCGGTCTGACGGCTGCCGATGTTCACCGCGGGAACGCCGAGATACGAGCATTCACGGATCGCAACGCTCGAATTTCCGACGATGCAAAGAGAGTTGTAGACGAGCCGTAGAAACGGTTCAGGGGGCAGATTCTTGAAGAAGTGGACGTGCGGCAAGCCGTGCTGCTCTCGGAAAACGCGAATGCCCTTGGAAGTGCCGTCCGAGCCCGCATCGACGTTCGGCCAGAACCAGAGGGTGGGCAGTCCCAGCCGCGCGACCGCATGCAAGGTCTCCTCGATGTGCGCGCGGGAAGCCGCGTACTCCGTCGAGACCGGATGCTGCATGACAACGATGTAGCCCTTGTCGAGGTCCAACGCCGGGCCGACGCCGCCGTAGGCCTCGAACAGGTCTTCCTCGATGCGCGGATCGCGGATCGCCGTCTTCGCCACGTCGATCGACGGGCAGCCGGTCACGTGGACCGATTCAGGCCGTTCCCCCATGCGGATGACACGTTCCGCCGCGCGCTCCGAGGCGACGAGATGAAGGTCGGCGAGCTTGGTGACGGCGTGGCGCACCTTCTCGTCGATCGAGCCGGTGATCTCACCGCCCTGCACGTGCGCCAGCGGCACGTTCATGTATGCCGCGGCGACCGCCGTCGCCATCGTCTCGAACCGGTCGGCCACGCTCACCACGATATCGGGGGCGAGATCGTTGATGACTCCCGCCATCTCCGACAGCCCTATCCCGGTCGATTTAGCCGTCGTCACGAGGTTCTCGCCCTCCAGGATCGAGTAGACGCGTCGATCGACTTCGAAGCCCTCGTGCCGGATGACGTCGACAGCATTGCCGTACCGGTCCAGCAGTGCGGAGGCGGCCGCCACCAGCTGGAGCTCGAGATCCGCATGATCCCGGATCGCAGCTAGAGCCGAACGGATGCGTGCGTAGCTCGGTCGTGCCGTTACGGCGACGCAGATCTTTCGCTTGCTCAAAATAACTGTCCGCCTCAGAGCGGTTGAAGGTCGTCTTCCGACAGAATTTGGTCCCGTACCACGCGACGCCGGAGGCGGCGCCCGATCAATCGCGGCAGCTCTCCTGCGGGAATCCCGGTACCGGGCTTCTTGGCCGCCAGATGCTCGCGCATCAGGACGGTTCCTTCGGGAAGCTCGTCTGCCGCGACGACACTCTTCATGAAGATGTGACGGAGCGGCTGCAGTTCCGCGGCCACCGCAGACTTCTCGACCGGATTGGCGCGCATCCGCTCGATGAAACGAACCCCCTCCACCAGCTGCTCGAGCTCACCGACCGTAAGAGACGCCGGTACATCCGGGCCGAACATGTCTCGGCTCAGGGTAACGTGCACCTCGATCACTTCCGCACCGAGCGTGGCTGCGGCTAGCCCGGGGAAGATCGTGGCCGAATGGTCGGACAGCCCGACCGCGCATCCGTACCGGTCGCGGTAGGTCGAAAGGACGTTGAGGCCAACGGCTTCCGGCGGGCATGGATACATGCTGGCGCATTGCAGAAGCGCCAGCGGCACCCCTGCGCGTGTTATGTGCGCCACCGCGTCGTCTATCTCTGGGATATCGCTCATCCCGGTCGAAAGGATCATCGGCAGCCGGGTTCGAAGCATCGCGTCCAGCATCTCGACACTGCCGATCTCGCCCGATGCGACCTTCCACCCCGCCACACCGACACGATCCAGCAGCGCTACCGCTTCCAAAGAGAAGGGTGAGCTGAGAAACAGCAGCCCCTTCTGATGCGCATGCTCGCGAAGCCCGGCCCACTGCGATTCCGTGAACTCCATCCGCTTCCAGTAGTCATAGCGCGTTTCATCCTGAGGGCTGAAGCGCTTACGCCACGGCTCCGCCGGCGTGCTTTCTGCCGCAGCGATATGCGTCTGGAACTTCACGGCGTCGGCACCGGCGCGCGCGATCGCATCGATGAAGGCATGTGCGATGCCGAGGCTGCCGTCATGCGCCTGCGCGACCTCGCCGATGATCGTGCAGGGTCGGCCGACCGCGGGATCGTGCAACCAGGTACCGGTCATGGACTCCTCTGCTGCTCCAAAGCGGAGCTCCCTTCGATCAGCCGCCGCGCCAGGGCCAGATCTTCGGCATCGTCGATATTGACGATCGGGCCCTCCACGACAACGGCCCGGGGCATTGCGCCGAGAATGCCATGCCCGGCGGAGAGCGCCGTCGTCCGCACGGCGTAGCACTGGCCGTTGCGAACATAGGTCGGGGTCAGCTCCTGCCGATTGACGACACTTGCCCCGTCCTTGGCGTAGTGACGAACGTTGCCTTCACGATCTAGTCGGAACTGCTTCAGCGGGTGATAGCGCAGCGGCACTTCGCTGACCGTCAGGGCCGCATCGCAACCATCCATCTCCGCCGCTTCCACCGTCCGGCGGATGATTTCCGGCGTGCGCAGGGGCGAGGTCGGCTCCAGCAGCGCCACCAGGTCGAACGCCGGCTCGCCCGCGTCGGCCAGGCGCGCGAGGACGTCCCGGATTGCGTCGATCACCGCTGCCGTGTCGGACGCGAGCGTCGGCGGACGCAGAAAGGGCACGCTGGCACCTGCCCGCTCTCCTTCCTCAGCGATTGCCGGATCGTCCGTCGAGACGATGATTTTGTCGAAGGCACCGCTCTCACGGGCGCACGCGACCGCTCGCGCAAGCAACGTCACGCCGCCGATCACGGCCAGGTTCTTCCCTGGCAGTCCTTTGCTGCCGCCCCGTGCCGGCACGATCGCCAGGCGCCGCCAGGAGGATATCCCCGACAAGCTCACACCGGCTTGTGGAAGTAGATGGAGTAGGCGATCGGAAAGCTGGTGTGCTTGCGCGCCAGGTTATCCCGATATGTCTCGTCCCAGGCCATCAGCTCGTGCAGGTGCCGGTCGTAGAACCAGCGCTCCATCTCGTCCCGCTTCTCCGACGGGAAGTATTCGAGCGCCTGCGTCCAGCAATAGGCGATGGCCTGGAACGGTCCCCCTTCGGGAACGAACCTGTCGTAGACCATCCCGGCTTCGACGATCTGCCGCTCGAATCCCCAAGGGGTGTAACGGAGATAATCGTCCGGCGCCTGATGCAGCTCACGCAGCAGAGGCTCGAAGATGTAGCCTTGGCCGCCGGGCTTGAGGAGGCGTTCGATCTCGGCGAAGAGCCCTCGCTGGTCGGCGACGTGGTGCACGAGGTTCGGCACGATGACGAGGTCGGCGCTGGCGTCGGCCAGACCGGTGTTCTCCGGCGCCGCTCGCAGGGTCGTCGGCACGAGCAGGCAACGGTCGTCGTCCACCATTGCCGCGTTATAGGCACCGCGCTCGGTCGCACTACCGGGGCTGCAATCCACCGAGACGAAGTCCTGCCGGTGAAAGAATGGCGCGAACAGGCTGATGCCGCCGTAGAGCAGCGAGCGCTCCATGCACACGACCCGATCGCCCGTCGCCGAGCCTTCCGCCAAGGCGGCCACGTCGACAATCAAGCGGCGGAAATGCGGCCACTTGGTCTCGACCTGGAAGACCCGCTCCTCAAGCATGCGCCGGTGCGCGGCAATCTGGTCGGAGGTGAAGCCCTCGCCCTCCGGGCGGGCCGCATCCTGAACCCTCATGCTGGTGGTGCCCATCCTTGCTTGCCCTCTCGTCGGTCGAGTTAGCCGGCCAGGGCGCCGGATCGTTCTACGTGCGCCGCGCCGGGATACTGCGCGCTCTTCACAAGCGCCAGGGCATCCGGACGAACGTGCCCTTCTTCGACCTCCGCCTCGACGACATCCCGGCCGATCACGCCTTCATCCATGGCCTCACGCAGCAGAGAAAAGAAGAGATTCTCTTGCCGCGGATCCGGATGCTTCTTGTAGCGGCCATACGGGCTATCGCCGCCGGCGAACAGGTGGCGGGCGAACTTGGTCCAGCCCGTCGGGATGCCGAAGTGCGTCCGCGGAGCCATGTTGCCGTACTCGATCGGCAGGCCCGTCTTCCAGGGCTGCGTCGGCCGCTTCGTGTTGTGGAGGAGCTTGGTCTTCTCCGTCAGCGTGTCGAAGTGGTTCCACTCCTCTTCGAGCAGACCGATGCTCTCCCGCGGCTCGAGCTCGAGCTTGATCCACTTCGCGTAGTCCCGCTCGAAAGAGAACATCTCCTCGAAATTGCGCTGGCACTGCCAGTGCTGCAGCCGGGCACAATCCAGCAGCATGACGCTGGACGCGAAATAGCCAGGACGGTCGCCCTTGCCTTCCCGGTAACGGCAGAAGATCGCCTTCCCCTCCATGTCGCGGCCGAACAACTCCGCGATGTCGCCGACAGCGAAGACGTCCGGATCGATCACCACCGCCCGACCCTGGTAGTTCATCAGCTCGGGCGGCATGAAACGAAGCGGCGTGAACGACTGGAGGTCGTCGTACTTCCAGACGTGCTTACGCCCGTCACGCAGGAACTCCTGGCCATCCCTCGCCGCGAGGAACGGGAAGTCTTCCGAGTTGAGGATCCGGACGTCGAAGCTATCGGGAGACGACGAGTTGCGCCGCAGCGAATAGGCGGAGACCAATGCGCCGAGAAGCTGCCGGTGATTCGACTGGATGAAAACCGTGCACGTCATGCCGTCACCCCGGCCCGATTGTCCAAGCACTCACACCGCATCAAAGACTACGCCAGTCCCGCCAGAGCTGTGGAATCGACTGGAGAGGGCCGGCGATGTTGATGCGCGCGGACTGCAAATCGGCTTCGACCCGATCGACGTGGCGGAGCACCGGCGCCAGATCATCGACGCCGCGTTCGATGCGAATCCAGTCCTGTTGAAATTCCCTGTCCTCCAGGCCGATCTCGCCTCGCGCGAGTCGGTCGAGCCATGCATAGGCATCGCGCACGAGCGGGTGCACCCGCTCGTTCCGGAGCACGTCGTCGATCGAGAAATGAGTGTGCCGCATGTCGTGCCGGATGAAACCATCGGCGAACTCGCGAATCGATCGATCGGAACCGTCCACGACCGGAAGCCCGATCGTCTCCCTCACGCGGTGCAACTCCGCGGGCGCATCCGCGAGCAGACGGTCGTAATCCACCACCGCGAGCGGTCGGCGTGCCGCCATTCGGAAATATGGCACAACGTTCGCCAACCACTCGAGGTCGCTCTTCTCCTGGGCGCCGCGGCGCGGATTCATCTTGCCGCGCGAGCGGGCGACGCTGAGCACGTTGCGAAGCGCGAGCACGTAGCGCACGTCGAGGTCGAGGCGCTGGAAGATATCCTCCCAGAACGGCAGGAAACGGATAGTCCGCCCGTGCTTGAAGCCCCAGAGCGGTTTGTCGCCGAAACGGCGACGCAGGATCTCCGTGGTCTCCGTCTTCAGCGCCTCGATTTCCGGACGCGACCACTCCTCCGGTTCGATGAGCCGCACGCTATGGCCGCGCACGCCGAGCAGCCTCTTCAGCCGCTGCGTCTGTTCCAGGACATCCCGATCCTCGAAAAAGCCGGTCGGGTTCTTGCCGCTCCCTTTGCGTAGGCGGTCTCCCAGGTCGACGCCGAGCGCCTGAACCGCACCCGTGATGAGGCTCGTCCCGCTGCGGCCGGCGCCGAGCACCACTACCGCACAACTCCTCGCCCGACCATTGGGCGTGGTCAAGGCTTCCGATTGGCTCTCGTTCACTCGCTTAGCTCCAGCCGTTCAAGCACGTGTGGCGGTCCCGGCGACCACCCGAACCGGCTCCACGCTTCTCCGGGCCGCGCAACGCTTCCGCGCCACCGTTTCCCGTATTCGCCGCACTGCCCGCTCCATGTCGTCGAGTGGCTCGATCGGGCGCGCCTTCTGGGGAGAATCCCCCAAATGATCTACGAGGCCGCGCTCGGCGAGCGCCCGGTGATAGGCAGCGAAATCCCGGCGCGGCTTGATTAGCCCCCAATACACGGCCCGGTCTCGAATGTCATCGACGATGCCGCGACCGTTTCCGCTACCGAGCACCGACGCCCGGCGCGTACCCCAGTCGAACAGATGCGTCGGCTTTCCGCCGATGCACGCCTCGACCAGCAATGACGCGCTGTCGGCGGTCACGATGAACTCGTCGGCCAGGGCAAGATAGGCGAGGTAGGGATTCTCCGCTCCCGCACCCGGCTGCCACCGGTAGCGCAGCGCCGGCGCCTCGATCGCGCCCATCAAAGCTTCGGCAGCCTCGGCAGGTGTGCGCGGGCTGGTCGTGACGAGGAGCGAGCCCTCCTTCTCCCGCGCCGCCGCACTCGCCTCACGACCCAGGCGAGCCGCCGTGGACGTGTCCAGGGTATAGGACGAGCTGTTGCCCCCGACCAGAAGCGCAATGCGCGGTGCAGGCAGCGCCTCGATCCGATCGCGCCACCGTTCGACCGCCGCGCGGATAGCCTGCGGGTCCGGCCGGTTCAGCGGTGCGGTCAGATGCAGCACGTTCGGAGCTTCGGGCAAACGAAACTGCGGCATGGTGACGACCAGGTCGAACCGGTGTAGCGGTACCTGGGCGTGCAACAGGTGAATGAGGCAAGTGCGCCCGCCCGATTGGTGGCGTATCCACCGTGCGACCGGCGCACTCCGACGCGATGCAGCGATGACGACATCCGGCCACGGCGCCGTCAGAGGCGCCGAACGATGACGGTCAAGGCCGAGAGTCGATGCGCCGAGCAGCAGATTCGGAATTTCGCTTCGCCAGTTGTAGACGAGCTGCTTCTCCTCGACGGGCCAGCCGAGCTCCCGCGCCAGACTCCGCATCAGCCCGTTGCCGCCCGTACCACGCCCGAGCAGCAACCAGAGACGCGGCGGTCGTTCGTCAACTGCCATACGGCGTGTAGCCCGCGGAAGGGTGCGCCGGCAGATCGGCAGCCTCGCCCGGCTCCGGGCGAGCATAACCGAGCAGGACCCGCACGCGGGCCGCCGCATCTGCCGTCGCATCGAACCGTACCGGGCTCCATGGTTTGACGCTTCCGGTGAACAAGCGCGCTATGCCCCGCTCCACGAGCGCCCGGTGCAGCCCGGCGATGTCGCGGGGCGGCAGCACCAGCCCACGCTCGATCAGACGGGCGCAGAGATACTCGAGCCCCTGCTGCGGTCGAATCGTGCCCCGCTTGTTGAGCCGTGGGCGCTCCGCGATCGCAGCGACACGCGCGCTGAAGCGCTGCCAGATGTTCGGCTGGACCTCCGGAACGGGGTAGATGTAGAGGGGCTTTCCGGTCGCCGCGGCTTCCGCGAGCATGGACTCGCTCTCGCCTGTCACGACCAGTACATCCGCCTGCGCAAGATAGCTCAGATAGGGGTTGTCGGTCTCGTCCGACCTCCAGACATGAACATGCCCGCTGTTGCCTACCGCCTGCCGCAGCGCCTCGGTCGCGGCCTCCCCGGTGCGGCGGCTGGTGACGACGAAGAGCGAGCCTCCTGCCGCCCGCACGGCCCGGGCCGCCTCTTCTCCGAGTTGCCGCGCCGTTGAGGGCGATAGCGCATGCGAACGCGATGATCCGCCGACGAGCAGAACGATCCGCGGTGCCGGCGCGCCGCCAAGGAGCTCCGGCCGCCGCTCCGCTGCCGCGTGGAGCGTCTCGGCCGTGACGGGGTGCGGCGGAAGCATCACCTGCACGCGACGCGGGTGCTCTGGCAGCCGGTAGTGCGCGCAAGTCACGGCGATCTCGGTCCAGGACCTCGGCGGCCCTCCTTTTCGGCCGAGCAGAATCGCCCGGGTCCGACCGTTGCTCCGCTGCTCGATCCAGCGAGCGATCCGCGTGGCCAGCCAGCCGGAAGCGACGACGGCCTCGGGCCTGCGACTGCCGAGCGAACCCAGCCCGGCACCCGGCACCGCAGGAAGGCCGAGGATGAGCGACGCGTAGTCGGTGAGTGCCGGATTCACGCGCTTCACGTCGAAGCGCCATCCCAGCGCCTTGGCAAGGCCGATGGCCTGGCTCGTGTGGCCGGGCTTGTCGGAGGCAAGCACCCAGACTGCGGCTGGGGCCTCATGGCCGGGCCCGCCCTCAAAGCGATGACTGCCCACGAGCAGAAGCCAATGCACGTGCGGATGCCGAGCCGCGGCTGCGGCCACATGCTTCCGCCACCATTCCGGCGCTCGGGCCGCCTCTGCCGGAACCCGGATTGCGACATGGCCGCTAGCCGAGGAGAACAGCGTCTCCAGCGACCAGGGGAGATCTTCCTCGGGAAGCCGCTGCAACCAGTCGAGCGCAGCGACCGTATCCGCTGGTTCCGAGGCGGGACCACCCGCATAGGTCCTGACCTGCCCGAGATCTTCGACGCCCACCTCCATCAGGCGCGCCAGATCCGCCGCATTCACCGTGCGGCCGTCAACGCGCACCGATCGCAGCGCTTCCGCGTATCGGCTGCTCGGCTGCTCGGCATTGAAGGGGTGGTAGCCGGCAGCGTCGGCCGATCGCTCCAGCGCGAACCAGACATGTCCGACGGGGTTGGGCCGATAGACATATTCGTTGGGAAACGGGTTCCAGGGCTGCGTGTGGAGCGTCGTGTAGTGCAGCACCCTGGTTCTGCCGGCCTCGTATTCCAGGTCGCGCGCGTTCCATTCGGGATCGAGCCGCCCCCACAGCCCGGGCACCTCGCGCGCCGCCGCTTCCAAGGCCTTGCGGTGCTTCCGGCGGGCTGCCTCCAGAGTCCAGAGGCCGATCATCCTTTCACAATCGATCAGCATGACGGAGGTGTCGGTGTCGAGCACCGACAGGAAGCCGTGGCCGTTCATCTCGGTGTCGAACAGCAGCGCCGGATCGGCGAGATAGATCTGGTCGACATCGTTGTAGATCGCCCGGCCCTTTCCGCCGGCGAAGTGGGGAATGGCGAAACGATAATTGGTGAAGCCCGTCAGCCAGAACCGGCGGCGGAATCCGGCCAGGTCCTTCATCAAATAGATTTCATAGACCCGGCTCGGGTCACGCACCTGCTCGATCGACCAGAAGAAGACGCGTTCCGCGCGCGCCTGCCCCGGCTCGGTGCCGAGGAAGATGCGAACCGGCGGCTTCTCCGATGGTCTCGCGTCCGGCCGGACGCGGAGCACGACCCTCTCCGGGGTCTCGCGCATTCCGGCCCCATCGCGATAACGGCGACCGGCGAGCGAGGCGGCGATGCGATGGGTCATGAAGCCCATGGTCGACCTCTTAGGCAGCGACGCGCTTGCCGCGCGCCCGCTGCACGATACGGTGCCCGAGGCCCAGCGCCCAATCCTCCATCACGACGATGAACACCTTGCGCAGCGCACCGGGTGGGCACTGAATGGGACGAACACCATGCCAGGAGCTCCCGCGACGCGCGAACAGCAGGCTCCGATTGCCCATCGCCTCAGCCGGGATCTCCCGATCGAAGTCCTCGAAGCGCGGCGCAGACTTGGTCGGAAGGCGGCCGCCATCGTCCAGAATGACCGTCTCGCCGCCCCACTCCGGCTTCCAGCTGGTTTCGTCGTTGAAATAGAAGATGTGAGAGCCGAGCTTTCGGGTGCTGTCGCAATGGGGCGAGACCGAGCAGCCGTTCGGGGTGTAGTGCCAGTGCATGACGAGCCGGAAGAAGCCGCGCCCGAACATACGCCGGACGAATCGCTGGTAATCATCGCCCTGTAGTTCCCGCACGAACTCGTGCCAGCACTCCGCGATCGGCAAGTCCTCACTGTAGTCCAGCGTCAACCGGTCGTGGCTCATCTGCCCGTGCTGGCGTTTCACTCCGAAGCTTTGCTGGAAAAGCTCCGGCTCCGGCATGTTGTTAAGCAGCTTCGCGAAGCCGTCGTCGGTGAGGAAACCCTCCGGGTTGAGCCACGGAAAAGGCTTCCGGTTCCTGAAGGCCGCGTCGTCGGTGTTCTCCATCAGCATCTTGTTGAGATAGTGCATCGTCCACCTTGTCCGCCGCCATGCCCGCGGAAAGCCACTTCCAGTGCAACCAAACTGATAATCGCAGCCCCGAGCGATTGTCCAGTCTCGGTCCGCAGCGGCCGTTGGCCGCAGTCCCGCGCTGCGTCAAGTGTGTTGTCCCGTTGCAAATCGCAAGCATTTCGCCGGCAATCATTCGACCAGCGCCCGTATCCGGGCGGCCGCCTCCTCTATGTGTTCCAGCGGTATCGGCGGTTCCGAGCCCGTATTCTCTCCGAGCCGCCGGAGTAGGCCGCGCTCCCGGAGGCCCCGATGAAGAGCGGCAAAGTCCCTCGGCGAATTCACGAGCCCCTTCTCGACCGCCCAACGGAATGCCCGCCTGCCAGCGGGGAACCGGTCCGCAATCCTGCCGGCTCTGCGGCCGAGCGACCGGAACGTAGGTCTCGAAGTGGGAAACGGCGGTGCCTCGAACAGCTGGACGGGCTTCCCGAGCGCACACGCTTCGGCGATGAGGGAAGAGCTGTCTGCCGTCACGATGAAATCATCCGCAAGCGCCAGATAAGCGGGATAGGGGTTCTCCGGGTCGTCTCGGCGCCAACGATAAAACAGCGCCGGTGCGTCGATCGCCCCCTCCAGAGCACTCACGGCGGCCGCAGGGGTGCGGGGGCTCGTGGTCACCAGCAAGGACCCGCCAACAGCGCGCGCATGCTCCGATGCGGCACGCCCGAGCCGCTGTGCGACCGACTCGTCCAGCCCGAACACCGAATTGCTGCCCCCGACCAGAACCGCCGTACGCGGTGATGACAACGCTTCGATGCGGTCTTGCCAGCGACGGGTCGCCTCGGCCATCCGCGTCGCATCCGGCCGGTTGAGCGGTGCCGGCACTTCGAGCACGTTCGCACGCTTCGGCAAGCAGAAATGCGGCATCGTGACGACGAGGTCGAACTTCTCGAGCGGCGCCTCGGCGTACTGGAGATGCACCAACCGGGTGCAGCCGCCGGAACGCTTCTTGATCCAGAGAGACACCGGCGCCGAGTGGCGCGCGGATGCGATCACCACGTCCGGCCACGGTGGGGTCAGCGGATCCGAACGGCTACGGTCGAGGCTCGCAACCGACGCACCGAGCAACAGGTTCGGCCACGACTTCTTCCGATTGAAATGCAATCGCTTGCACACGATCGTCCAGCCGAGCGCCCTCGCCAGCGCGAGGATCTGCGCGTCGTCACCGGCGCGCCCCGCGAGAAGGCACCAGACGATGGGGGATGCTGACTCGGTCATGAAGCCTTCTACACTCGCCGCCGGGGGATGAACACGTTGGGCGCGGCGGATCCGCCGCACGTGCTCGATCAATCGCCGGACATGCGCCGGATCTGCTGTTCCTTCGGCAACTCCGCAATCAACGCATCGATTGTCTTGCCGGTGACGGGGTGGCGCCATGCAGGAGCGATGTCTCGGAGCGGATAGAGAACGAACGCACGCTCGGCGAGCCGCGGGTGCGGCAGTTTCAGCCCTGCCTCGTCGACCAGCTGTCCGTCGTAGTCCAGGATGTCGAGGTCGATCACCCGGGCCGCATTGCGGACCGTGCGCACCCGACCGAACTGCGCTTCGATCCGTTGCAGCGTCAGGAGCAGATCCGCCGGTCGGAGGGGCGTTTCCACTGCCGCGACGCCATTCACGTACCAGGGCTGATCCGAGACCGGCACCGGCGCGGTCTCGTAGAGCGGTGAAAGCCGCCTGACGATTACCGCCCTCTGGCCGAGAGCGTGCACCGCCGCCAGCAAGGTACCGCTCGGCGACCCGAATTGGCTCGGTAGATTCCCGCCCAACCCGATCACGATCATTTGCCGGTCCCCGCCTCGTCCGCGACTTGCCGCCACAACCGCCCAAGCCTAACTAGTCCGATCATGGGCTTACTGCCGGAGATGCCGAACGTCACAGGGCGGTCTCCGCGCCGTCGCCAAACACCTTGCCGAGTTTCTTAGATGATTTCCTATCCGGACGAGCGCATCGCGCTCTTCATCGATGGCGCGAACCTGTATGCGGCCGCTCGCGGTCTCGGGTTCGACATCGATTATAAACGCCTCCTCCAGCTCTTTGCCGAACGCGGTCGCCTGGTGCGCGCATTCTACTACACCGCTCTCCTGGACGAGCAGGAGTATTCGCCCATTCGTCCTCTAGTCGACTGGCTCGATTACAACGGGTTCACCCTGGTGACGAAGCCGACCAAGGAGTTCACCGATGCCAGCGGACGGCGGAAGATCAAGGGAAACATGGATATCGAACTCGCCGTCGACGCGATGGAGATGGCCGAGCACATCGACCATGCGATCCTGTTTTCCGGCGACGGCGACTTCCGCCGTCTCGTGGAGGCACTGCAACGTCGCGGCGTCAGGGTCAGCGTCGTGAGCACGATACGGACGGCGCCGCCGATGATCGCCGACGAGCTGCGGCGGCAGTCGGACTGTTTCATCGAGCTGCAGAACCTGATGCCTTCCATTCGCCGAGAGCACCCGGTGCGGGAGCACGCGTCGCGGCCGGAGCCGGAAGCCGCTGACGGGGATGACGATTACGTCGATGCCGAATAGCCTGCTGTCGTAGGCTTGGCTCCGGCACCCCATGCACGACATGCTGTTCCCCGCGCCGATGGCGCCAGATCGAGATTGCCCCCTATGCCCGCGGCTCCGTACCTTCCGGGAAGAGCAGCGAAGCCGGTTTCCGGACTGGCACAATGCGCCGGTACCGTCTTTCGGGCCCCTGAACGCCTCGCTCCTGATTGTTGGCCTGGCTCCTGGGCTGCAGGGCGCGAACCGCACCGGCAGACCCTTCACCGGCGACTTCGCGGGCGACCTCCTGTATCCGACCTTGACGTCCTTCGGGTTGGCGGAGGGTCACTTCGACAGGCGGCCGGACGACGGCCTGCGGCTGATCGGATGCCGCATCACCAACGCCGTCCGGTGTGTGCCTCCAGCGAACAAGCCGATTGGCGCAGAGGTCGCCAATTGCCGGCAGTTTCTGCAGGCCGAAATTGCCGCTCTCCCTAACCTTCGAGCCGTGCTTGCTCTTGGCGTCGTAGCACACAATTCGATTCTCGCGGCACTCGGGGAGAGGCGCGCCGGCTGGCCCTTTCGTCATGGAGCTCTGCACCGGCTCCCTTCCGGCCTGGTGCTCGCCGACAGCTACCACTGCTCCCGCTACAACACGAATACCGGCCGCCTGACCGAAGCCATGTTCCGTGACGTGTTCTCCGCACTTCTTCCCGTCCTGCGCTCCGACCCGCCAGGTGCTGGCGGGTGAGTCGTCGTACGCCGGCGTCCAAGGTTCCTCTTCCCGCACACATGCTCCGGAACCGGGCGCCTGGCCGGCAGTTGATGAATCCATCGGATCGGAGCTCTCGATGACGCAGAAGCGGCACGGCTCCACCGGCGGGAATAGTCGAGGCCAATCCGCCTCGTCTCCAGCGGCAATCCCCTCCCGCGGGTGGAAGGACATACTCGTCCGGGTCAGTGGCGAGATCAGCAAGGACAGGGTCATGCTGATCGCCGCCGGGGTGACGTTCTATCTGCTCCTGGCCATGGTCCCGGCGATGTCGGCATTCATATCGATCTATGGCCTTTTCTCGGACCCGGCGACGGTCCAGGAGCAACTACAGATGATGGAAGGCGTCATTCCGGATGGCGGAATGACGATCCTCAATGAACAGCTCTCCCGTCTCGCCGGACAAGCCAACTCCACCCTCGGTCTCACGCTCGCGATTTCTCTAAGCATTGCGCTCTGGAGCACGAACGCCGGAGTGAAGGCCCTTTTCGAGGCCATGAATGTCGCCTATGGCGAGCGAGAGCGAAGAAGCTTCATCAAGCTCACAGCCATTTCGCTCGCATTCACCCTGGCCACCATCGTGGCAGGCGTCGTCGGGCTGGGCGTAATCGTGCTGCTGCCGACGGTGTTGCAGTTCGTGGGACTCGGCCAAGGCACCGAATGGCTGATCAAGATGGGAAGCTTCGCCCTCCTGGCGGTTATGGCGCTGCTCGGATTGGCGGCGCTGTACCGATGGGGACCCTGCCGCGAGAATGCCAAATGGAAATGGATCACGCCGGGAGCCGTTCTCACCCTCGTCGTCACGCTCCTCGTATCGGTGCTCTTCTCCTGGTACGTGGCGAATTTCGGCTCGTACAACGAGACCTACGGCTCCCTCGGCGCGATCATCGGCTTCATGACCTGGATCTGGATCACGAGCACGATCGTGATCGTAGGAGCGGAGCTGAATGCCGAGATGGAACGCCAGACTGCGCGCGACACCACGACCGAGCCGGCGGAGCCGATGGGCCTGCGCGGCGCGCGGATGGCGGATCAGGTAGCGGCGGGATCGCGGGCCACAAACGACACCGCCACATACGGACGTACCTCTTCCGACAGCCCTCGCGCTGGTGAGACATCGTCTCGCACGGGCTGGTCGCCCGCTCTGCTCGCTGTCGGCATTCCGCTCCTGTTGCTGCTTCGCCGATCAAGGCGCTCAGGGATGGAGAACCCGCCCCGCGGGGCAGAGCAAAGTTGAGAAAGGACCGTCAGAGGCTCAGCTACGCTCGCGCAACAGACGGGCCTTGGAGCGCGCCCAGTCCCGTTCCTTGATCGATTGGCGCTTGTCCACCTTTCGCTTGCCCTTGGCGAGACCGAGCTGGAGCTTGGCGATGCCGCGGCGGTTGAAGTAGAGCGACAGCGGAATCAGCGTGTAACCCTCCCGCCGGATCGACCCGAGCAAGCGGTTCAACTCCCGGCGGTGGAGCAGCAGTTTGCGCGGCCTCCGCGGCTCGTGCCCGAAATGCGACGCTCCGCGATATTCGGGGATATGGGCGTTGATCAACCAGATTTCGCCGTTCTGCTCGCCAGCGTAAGCCTCGTTGATACTGCCGCGGTTCTGCCGCAGCGACTTCACTTCGCTCCCGGTCAGGACAAGACCCGCCTCGACCGTGTCCTCGATGAAATAGTCGTGCCGGGCGCGACGGTTCTGCGCGACCGTGCGCCCGGGTGCCTCTGCTTGCGCCATATAAGGTTAATTGGCCTTTCCAACGCTCAGGTGAGCAGACCGACGCCGGCCATGGCGTCGCGCACGAGCTTCTGCGCCGCTTCCGAAGCCGGCATCATCGGCAGACGCGTCTCCGGCCGGCAGAAGCCGAGGAGGCTCACGCCGTATTTCACGGGGCCGGGACTCGGCTCGCAGAACATCGCGTCGTGCAGGGGCATCAATCGCTCGTTGATCTGCTGCGCCCGCTCGATCTCGCCCTGCTGCCACGCCTCGTGCATTTCTGCGCAGAGCTTGGGAGCGACGTTCGCGGTGACAGAGATACAGCCGATCCCACCCTGGGCGAGGTGCCCGATCGCAGTCCCGTCCTCGCCCGACAGCTGATCGAAGTCCGGGCCGCAGGCCGTTCGGGTGCGGGTGGGCCGGGCGAGATCCTGCGAGGAATCCTTGACGCCGACGATGTTCGGGAGCTTCGCCAGCCGCGCCATCGTTTCGACCGACATGTCGACGATGCAGCGGCCGGGAATGTTGTAGATGATGATGGGCAGGTCCACGGCGTCGTTCAGCGCCTTGTAGTGCTGGTACATGCCCTCCTGGCTCGGCTTGTTGTAATAGGGAGTCACGACCAGAGCCGCATCGGCGCCCACCTTCTTGGCATGTCGCGTGAGCGAGATCGCCTCGTGGGTGGCGTTGGAGCCAGTGCCCGCGATGACCGGAACCCGCCGCGCCGCCACCTCGATGCAGAGCTCGATCACGCGCTCGTGCTCGTCGTGGGTCAAGGTCGGCGACTCACCCGTCGTCCCGCACACAACCAGTCCGTGGGTGCCCTCCTTGATCTGCCACTCGATGAAATCCCCGAACGCTTTCTCGTCCACCTCGCCGTCGCGAAACGGGGTGACAAGCGCAACCAGTGAACCCTTGAACATGGCCCTTATCCGTCTGCTTAGAGTGGCCGATCGCCCACCATATAAGCCGCCCGATGCACCATCAAGCGGCGGTTTCTAGCCGTATAGCGCGGCCGGTAACCAGGTCGCCAGGCCGGGTAGAGCTGCCAGCAACACCAGCGCCAGAAGCTGGATGAGGACGAACGGCACCGCGCCTCGGTAGATGTCCATCGTCGAGACGCTCTCCGGCGCCACCCCGCGCAGATAGAAGAGCGCGAAACCGAAGGGTGGCGTCAGGAACGAAGTCTGCAGGTTCACCGCCATCATCACGCCGAGCCAGATCGGGTCCAGCCCCATCTGCAGCAATACGGGCGCGACGACCGGCACGACGACGAAGACGATCTCGATGAAATCGAGGAAGAAGCCGAGGAGGAACATGACCGCCATCACCGCGACGACCGCCCCGACCACGCCTCCCGGTAAGGCCGAGAGCATCTCGTGCACGGACTCGTCACCACCGAAACCGCGGAAGACGATGGAGAACAACCCGGCACCGATCAGGATCACGAACACCATGGCGCTGATCTCCATGGTCGAACGCATCACCTCCATGAGCACGCCGGTGCGCCATGATCGCAGCAAC
The DNA here is from genome assembly GCA_029268305.1 of Alphaproteobacteria bacterium. GTDB lineage: Bacteria > Pseudomonadota > Alphaproteobacteria > JAJUGE01 > JAJUGE01 > JAJUGE01. Next base: position 10,396 of record JAJUGE010000049.1, on the reverse strand, counting down.
CCGACGACGAGGCCCCACATGATCAGGATCGAGAGGATCACCGCCATCACGATACCGACGGCATCCGCCGTCGGAATGAAGCTCCGGCCCACCCGCAGATCCATGCCCCAGTTGAGCAGGAGAAGGCCGGCGGTCGCCAGGCCAGCGAGAACGATGGCCCGGCCCGGCTGCGGCACGAGCCTCTGACCTGCGAGGAGGATCGCACCGACAGCTCCCAATGCCGCCGCCTCGGTCGGCGTCGCGATTCCCCCGAGGATCGAGCCCAGCACCGCAAGGATGAGCACAAGCGGCGGGATCAGGGCCGAGATCACCCGCCGGCCGAGTTCGGCGCGGGAAATCGTCAACTCCTCCGGAGGCAGAGCGGGCGCCGCCGCCGGCCGGACCACGGCCACGGCGACCTGGTAGATCATGTAGAGCCCGACGAGCATCAGGCCGGGCAGCAGCGCCCCGGCGAAGAGGTCTCCGACAGAGACCGTGTCCGGCGCGAAGTTGCCGGCGGCGAGTTGCGCCTGTTGGTAAGAGTTGGAGATGACGTCGCCGAGCAGCACCAGCACGATAGAAGGCGGAATGATCTGGCCCAGCGTACCGGCGGCGCAAATCGAGCCGGCGGCCAGCCTGGGATCGTAGCCGCGGCGCAGCATCGTCGGCAGCGACAGGAGCCCCATCGTCACCACCGTCGCGCCGACGATCCCGGTGGATGCGGCCATCATCGCGCCTACGACCGTCACCGAGAGGCCGAGCCCGCCGCGCAGCCGGCCGAACAGCAAGCTCATCGTCTCGAGCAGCTCTTCCGCCAGACGCGACCGCTCGAGCATGACACCCATGAATACGAACAGCGGCACCGCGACCAGCACCTCGTTCGTCATCGTGCCGAAGATGCGCTGCGGCAGCGCCGACAGGAAGGCGAGCTCGAAAACGCCGAGAGCCATCCCGAGAACCGCGAAGATCAGCGCAACGCCGCCGAGCGTGAAAGCGACCGGGAAGCCGCAAAGCAGCGCGCCGCAAACCGCGACGAACATCAGGAGGTCGAGGACCTCGGTCATGCGAGCCGCCATCCCTGGGAGATCACGGTATGGGCGGAGCGTCCGGCGGTCACAAGCTTTCCCGCACCGGCTCCGGCATCCTTTCTCTCCCGGCGAGGACAAGAACCGATCGGAGCGCGAGTGAGAGACCCTGGGCGAACATCAGCACCGCGAAGACGAGGATCACCGTCTTGAGAAGGTAGATCCCCGGGATGCCACTGGCTTCTCGCGAACCCTCGCGAACCGCCCATGCCGCGCCGACATACGGCCAGGCGACATAGAAGATCAGGACGCAGAGCGGCCAAAGCAGCAGAAACACCCCCCACAGATTGACCCAGGCTTTCGTTCGCTCGCTCGCTCCGCGGTAGAACACGTCGACCCGGACGTGGGCATCACGCATCAGGGCATAGCCGGCACCCAGCATGAACAGGAGGCCATGCATGTAGATGATCGACTCCTGGAGCTGCACGAAGCCGAGGCCGAACACGTAACGAAGCAGCACCACGAGGAATTGCGCCAGCACCATGGCCAGCGCGATCCAGGCCACCACGCTGCCGATGCCGTGGTTGATGCGGTCGATGCCCCGGGCAATATGACGAATTGCCGACACGCAAATCCTGCTCTTGCGCGGTCCGGAAGGCGCGGAGTATGGCCCAACGACCGGCGGGTGTATAGGCTGGCGCCGCACCGACCGGCACTCGAACTCAACACCGCAGCCGAGCGGAGGGAACTGGAACATGAGCGAGAGCCGACTGACGGATATCGAAGCCTGCGTCTTCGACGCCTACGGCACGCTGTTCGACTTCATGTCTCCGATGGTGCGCCGGCGAGGACGGATCGGCGAGAAGGCCGACCAGTTGTTCGAGCTCTGGCGGCGGAAGCAGCTCGAATATTCCTGGCTGCGGACGCTGATGGGCCGCCACACCGATTTCTGGCGCGTGACCGGAGACGCCCTCGATCATGCGATGAAGACGGTCGGCATCGACGACCCCGGACTTCGGGCAGAGCTGATGCAGGTCTATCTCAGCCTCGACGCCTATCCCGACGTGAGCGCCACGATCGAAGCGGTAAGAGGCAAAGGGCTTCGCACCGCGATCCTGTCGAACGGATCGCCGACCATGCTCACCGCCGCGGTCAACCACGCAGAGTTGACGAAGCAGCTCGACATGGTTCTGTCGGTGGAGGAGCGTGCGGTCTACAAGCCACATCCTTCCGCCTATCAACTCGCTGTCGAGACGCTCGGTGTTACGGCGCCGCACATCTGCTTCGTTTCGGCCAACGGCTGGGACGTGGCCGGCGCAGGCGCGTTCGGGTTCCAGGTCGTCTGGCTGAACCGCAACGACAATCCGCCAGAGCTGCTGCCGCATCCGGCGATGGCCGAGATCAGAACTCTCGAGGAGCTCCCGGCGCTCCTCGACAGCTGAGCACGGCGGGGCGGCTACCGTCGCCGGCTCACGCTGCCGCAGGCTCCGGGAGAAGTGGGGTTCATCCCGACGATGATCCGGCGCCGCTCGGAGGCGAGGCGATCAGGCTCAGCGTGAAGAGAACCGCCGCCGCCGCGACGATGGTCGGACCGGCGGGGGTGTCCCAGCGGAACGAGCTCCACAGGCCGCCCCCCACTGCCGCGACGCCCACGAGGCTCGCGATCGCCGCCATAGCTTCCGGCGTGCGAGCGAACCGCCGCGCGGCGGCGGCAGGTATGATCATCAGCGACGTGATGAGGAGAACTCCGACCACCTTCATTGCGCCGGCGATGATGACGGCGATCAGCAGCATGAAAATCTGCCGTGTCCAGAAGACCGGCACCCCTTCAGCTGCCGCGAGATCCCGGTGGATCGTAATCGCCAGAAGCGGCCGCCAGATCAGGGCGAGCACGAGCAGCACTCCGACGCCGCCGCCGGCCATCCAGGCGATGTCGCTCTTGGTGACGGCGAGGATGTCGCCGAAGAGGTAGCCCATGAGATCGACGCGCATGGACGTCATCGTGCTGATCGCGACGATGCCGATTGCCAGCGTCGAATGCGCCAGAATCCCCAGCAATGTATCGCCCGGCAGCCTCCGCTGCCCCTCGAGCAGCCCGAGAAGCACAGCGAGGAGGATGCAGGCGACGAGGGTTCCGAGGTTGGGGCTCAGCCCAAGGACGAGCCCGAGCGCCACGCCCATGAGTGCGCTGTGCGCCAGCGTGTCGCCAAAATATGCCATCCGCCGCCAGACGACGAAGCAGCCGAGCGGGCCGGACACCGCCGCGATCAGCAAGCCGGCGAAGACGGCACGCCAGATGAAATCGTCGAGGATTGGCATCGTCAGATCGAGTGGGGAGCGGTGAGAGGAACGACCTCGCCGTCGGGGCCGTGCCGGTGGTCGTGCCGGTGGGAATAGAAGGCCAGCTCCGAGGCGGCGCGTCGACCGAACAGCGCGACATACTCCGGATGCCGGCTGACCGCTTCCGGCAGGCCGGAACAGCAGACATGTCGATTGAGGCAGACAACCTGATCGGTCGCCGCCATGACTAGGTGGAGATCGTGCGAGATCAGCAACACGCCGCACCGCCGTCGATCGCGGATGCGCGCGATCAGTGCGTAAAGCTCGGCCTGCCCCGCATAGTCGACTCCCTGGACCGGCTCGTCCAGCACGAGCAGGTTCGGGTCTCGAACGAGCGCCCGCGCAAGCAGCACCCGCTGGATCTCGCCGCCCGAAAGCGCATGCATCGAGCGGGCGAGCAATGCCGGGGCACCGACCTCCTCCAGCACCGCCTCCTTCTCGGCAGGAGAACAACGTCGCGCGAGGTCGAGAAAGCGACTAACGGTAAGCGGAAGGACCGGGTCGACCGCAAACCGCTGCGGCACGTAACCCACTCGAACGCACGCCGCCTTCTCCACGACACCCCTATCCGGCCGCTGAAGTCCCAGAAGCACCTTGACGAGGGTCGTCTTTCCGGCGCCATTCGGCCCGATCAGCGTGACGATCTCCCCGCGGCGGACCTCGATCCCGACATGGTCCAGAACCGGCTGACCTTGTGCCTCGAGCGTCAGGCCACGGCCTGCGATCAGAACCTCGGCGGAGGCTGCGTCCGGCTGAGGCCGTCGTCTCAGACGGATTGGCATGCGCCGCAAATCCCCTGCAGCTCCACCGTCTGCCGCTGGACGGAGAAACCGGCCCGCGACGCCGCTTCCCCCAGCGCGTGCGCCACCGCCGGGTCTTCCATCTCGCCGACCGCACCGCACTCGGTGCAGATCAGCAACTGCTCGCGGTGGGTGCGCCCGGGTGTCGGGCACCCGACGTAGGCGTTCAGGCTGTCGACCCGGTGGACCAGGCCTTGCTCCATCAGAAAATCCAATGCCCGATAGACAGTGGGTGGCTTCGCGGCCTGCGCCATCTCCCCCTGCATCTGTGCCATCAGGTCATACGCCTTCACCGCCTGGTGACTCGACCAGACCAGTTCCAGCACCCGCCGGCGAACCGGTGTGAGCCGCACGCCGCGCTCCTCGCAGATAGCCGCCGCCGCAGAAAGCGCCTCGCGCACGCATGCGCTGTGATCGTGCGCCGCCTCGAACGCCAGTTCCTCTAGCCGTGAGTCCATCGGCATGTCGTCTTCCTCGTCTCTGCTCGTGCAGTGTAACAATATAACGTTCGACTTCACGTGGGAAAGTGGCGATCAGTGGTCTGCCGCATGGACCTGTCCGACCTTCCTGCGGTATTCGTGCTGCGGCTAGGGGCGAATCGAACGAAGGGGAAAGCGATGGCGGCCAGGAACCTTCCGGCGGAAGACATCGGCCCTCCGCACTTTGAGCCGGGCGAAGAGACCGACGCCGACGTCTTCCACTTCACCAGTCATCGGCGGGCCAGAGAGGCACTCGCCTTCGGGCTTTCGATCGATGAGCCGGGCTTCCACATCTTCGTCCTCGGCGAGAACCGCAGCGGCCGGATGACTGCAACGCTCGCTTACCTGCGCGAGGCTGTCAGAGATCGGCCGCGCCCCGACGACTGGGTGTATCTCAACAACTTCCGCCACCCTCACCAACCACGCCCGTATCGATTGCCGGCTGGTGCCGGACGAGCCTTTCGCGACCGCATGGCCGCACTGATCCCACAGATCCGGGAAGCCTTGCAAACCGCCTTCAGCGAGGAGGACAACCAGGAGCGCCTGCAAGAGGAGAGTAATCGGTTACGAGCCGAGATTGGTCGGCGTATCGAGGGGCTGCGCGCCGAGGCCCGACAGCACGGCCTCGACATCGCACAACTGCCCCAGGGGATGTCGGTCGTCAGGGCGCAACAAGAGGGCGAGCCGACCCCCGAGCAAATCGAGGTGATGGAGCGCGAGGGGAATCGCATCGCGGAGGAGCTAGCGGAGCTCAATCGCTGGGCCGCACGAGAGCAGCTCAGCATGACCGAGCGCGTCAACCAGATGGCGCGCGAGATTGCCGACAACGCCATAGCCGACCCGATCAACCAGATCAGCACCGATTTCGCCGCTTATCGGGGCCTGAACCGATGGTTGATCGAGCTGCACGCGGACATTCTGGAAAACCTGGCTTTCTTCCAGGCTCAAGAGGAAGGGCGCCCGCGAGCGCCTCTGGCCACGCCCGAGATTCGCTATGCCGTGAACCTGATCGTCGATCACGGGGACGACGAACATCCAGGGGTGGAGGTGGAGGCGAACCCGACATACGAGAACTTGTTCGGACGCATGGAATACCGCCAGATCGGCGGAGTGCTCAACACGGACTTCACGCTGATCCAGGCCGGCGCTCTACACCGCGCGAACGGCGGCATCCTCGTCTTGCGGGCGGAAGCCCTGGCGGCGGCGCCGTTCTCGTGGCAGTTCCTGAAAGGCGCTCTCCGCGACGGCGAGATCCAGATGGAGGAGCTGCACCGCTACGGCGCGGTGCCGATCGCCGGCGCTCCGAAGCCCCAGCCGATTCCCCTCGACGTTAAGGTGGTGATCGTTGGTGCGCCCCACTGGTACTACACATTCTTCTCGGTCGATCCCGACTTTCAGAGCTACTTCAAGATCAAGGCCGACATCGACGCCGACATGGACGCTTCGCCCGAGAACATCGGGTGCTATTCGGGGCTGATCCGGCGCATGACCCGCGAGCACGGCGGGTGCACCATCGACGACGCCGCCATTTCGCGCCTGCTTGGCGTCGCCAGCCGCTGGGCCGCCGATCGCACCAAGCTGAGTTCGCGTTTCGAGTTGCTCGAGGACGTGCTTACGGAAGCCATAGAGGTTGCAGACTGTCGGAAGTCCGGCTCCGTCACTGAGCAGGCGGTGATCACCGCGCTGACGCAACGCCGGCACCGGAACGCCCGTATCGAAGACCGGGTGCAAGAGGCGATTCGCCGCCAAACCGTGCTAATCGACACGAAGGGTGCGGTCACCGGCCAGGTGAACGCGCTGACCGTTCGCGATCTCGGCGACCATTCCTTCGGAGCACCTGCCCGGGTGACGGCGCGGGTTTCGATCGGACGCCTCGGCGTCGTCAACATCGAGCGCGAGGCGGAGCTCGGCGGCCCGATCCAGCAGAAGGGAGCGATGGTCCTTCAGGGGTATCTCGCGGGACACTTCGCACGACGGATCCCACTTTCTTTCACGTGCTCGATCACCTTCGAACAAAGCTACGGCGGGGTCGAAGGCGACAGCGCCTCGCTGGCCGAGGTCATCGCCGTGATCTCGGATCTCGCCGGCCTACCCGTCCGCCAGGATCTCGCCCTGACCGGCTCGATGAATCAACGCGGCGAAGCCCAGGCCATCGGCGGCGCGCACCAGAAGATCGAAGGCTTCTTCCGCACCTGCGTCGAAGCCGGCGGCCTCACCGGAACGCAGGGCGCCGTCATACCGCGCGCCAACGAAGCCAATCTCGTCCTCGATGACGATGTGCTCGAAGCCGTCGCCGCGGGCAAGTTCCACATCTACAGCGTCGCCCACGTCGACGAGGCGCTGGAGCTTTTCCTGGGCACGCCGGTTGGCGAGCCCGACCGCGAGGGTAACTATCCGACCGACACCGTTTACGGCCGTGCCCTCGCGCAGCTCGAATCCTTCGACCGCATCATCTCGGCGCGCGAGCGCCATTGAACGAACGAGAAACTGCCGGAGCGCGTACAGCATGACCGAAGAAGATCGTAACCTGCCGCTTGCCGGTCTTCGCGTCATCGACGCCTCCTCGATCTTCGCCGGACCGCTGATCGCGACCCTGCTTGGGGACTTCGGCGCCGACGTGATCAAGGTCGAGCATCCCACCGGCGATTCCCTGCGCAAGACCGGTCTGAAGAAGGACGGCGTGCCGCTCTGGTGGAAGGTGGTCTCGCGCAACAAGCGCTGCATCACCCTCAACATCAAGCAGGGCCGCGGTCAGGACCTGTTCAAGAGACTCGTAGCGGACGCCGACGTCCTGATCGAGAATTTCCGAACCGGCACGCTCGAGAAATGGGGCATCGGCTGGGACGTTCTCTCCGCGCTCAATCCCCGCCTCGTAATGGTGCGCGTTACCGGCTTCGGCCAGACGGGCCCCTATCGCCACCGCGCCGGGTTCGGCACCCTAGCCGAAGCGATGAGCGGCTTCGCACATATTACCGGCGAGCCGGACGGGCCGCCGACCCTGCCGCCTTTCGGCCTCGCCGACGGTATCGCCGCCAATTACGGAGCCTTCGCGACGATGTTCGCGCTCTACGAGCGTGACGCCCCGCGCAACGGAGTGCCCGGCAGCGGCAAGGGGCAGTACATCGACCTCTCGCTCTATGAGCCCCTGTTCTCGGTCCTCGGCGCGCAACCGACGATGTTCGACCAGCTCGGCGTCATCCAGCAGCGGACCGGCAACCGCTCGGTCAACAACGTGCCGCGCAACGCGTACCAGACGAAGGAAGGGCGCTGGGTCGCGTTGTCGACGTCGGCGGAATCCATCGTCTTCCGGGTATTGCGTCTCTGTGGCGGCGAGGAAGCGGCGAACGACCCGCGCTGGCAGACCGCCGAAGGACGCCTCGCCTGTGCAGACGAGATCGACGCCCTCGTCGGCGGCTGGATCGCCCGGCACAGCCTCGACGAGGTGCTGGACGCCTTCGAGAAGGCGGAGGCCGCTATCGGCCCGGTCTACGACGTCGAGCAACTCATGAACGACCGCCACGTCCGCGAGCGCGGATCGGTGACGGAGGTGGCCGACCCCGACCTTGGCACGGTGAGGATGCAGAGCGTCTTCCCCCTCCTCTCCCGGACTCCGGGCCGCATAAAACATGCGGGCCCGCGACTCGGCCAGCACAACGAGGAGATCCTCTGCGGCGAACTTGGGCTTTCCGCCGAGGAGCTGCGCTCGCTGAAGGCGGAAGGCGTCGTCTGATCCCCAGCGGTCAGCTTCTGCCGTAGAGGCGTTCGTCCCAGCGCTCGACCCTTCCGGTCTCGAGGCGGCGGGTCACCAGAGCCCGCCATGACGGGGTGAGCTCCGGCACCTCAGCAAGCTCGGCGAGCGCCGCCCGTTCGAGCGGTCGCCGATAGAGCAGCTCGAGGACCCGCGCCAGAGGCCACTCCGGGCGGGGACGATCGACCAGGACCAACTCGCTGCCGGCCGCGATCCAGCCCTCGCGCAGGACGCGGTAGTACCACCCTGTGCGGCCGCTCGATTGCACGCGCAGGGCCATATCGCCTCGTTCGAACCGGAGCTTGAGTCGCCAGCAGGGCTGACGCGCCTGGCTCACCTGAAGGAGGACCTCGCCCAGCGCATAGGTATCACCGAGACAGACGTCCTCCTCTGTCAGCCCGATCGTCGAGAGATTCTCCCCGAAGGCGGGAGGCAACTCCAATAGGTCGGTGAGGCCCGGGTCCTCCTCGCGCCACGATGCGTAATGTTCCCGGGCATAGTGGTGGAGTGCCTTCTCCGGCCCGCCATGGTGGCGGGTGTCGCCCTGTCGGTCCCCGACCAGCCCTGTGCGCGTGACCTGCCACGGGCCCGACACCGCTCGCTTTCGGATACCGCTCGGAACGCCCCGCGGCCCGAGGGGCGACAACGCCCCTGCATAGAGAAGGTCGATCGCAACCCGCAATTCGACGTTTCCGCGCGAATCCATCGTCGTCAGCCCATGCAGACCACATTCCCTGCCTTCCCGACCATACCCGCTGTCGTCGAGCCTTGTCGCAAACCTTCCCGTTCCCAGCCGCCCGAGGAGGCGATAGCATGCGCGGCGTCACGCCTCGCCTGATGGCGGGCGCATGCGGGATGGCAACAACGAAGGAAAAATCCATGGCCCAGGTCGCTTTTGCCGAAGAAGCCAAGCTTCGGCCGGATGTCATGCTCGCGAAGCCGGTCTGGCTCGACCCTGCTTTCGAAGATCCGGACGCTGTCGTCGATCTCGTGCGGGCGTCGGCGCCCTATCCGCTTTCGGCGCGGGTCCACAAGCGCGACGACAATGGCCAGGATGTGCCCTTCTTCCGGATCTTCTGGGCTCACACGCGTCAGGTGAGGGTCCCCGGCGCCGAGCCCTACTTCTACAACGAGCGCTTCATGGAGGCGGCGAAGGAATCCTTCGGCGCCACGGTGATCATACCGAGCGCCATCATGATCAACATCAGCACGCCGACGATCGGCGGGCCGCCGCATCGCGATCTCCCCTATTTCCGCGGCGCGGAGAAGTTTCCGTTCTGGCTTCTGAAGTGCATGGGGAACTCCGACCTGTTCCATCCCTGGGCAGTGCCGATCGCGTCCACCCTCAGCTGGTTCTACCGTGGCGAGGCGGGCGACTTCGAATACTGGCCCGAAGGTCCGGATGCCCCATCCAAGCTAGTTCAGGCGCCGCTTTGGAACGTCGGCATCGTCAGCGACAACGAATACATGTGGCACCGCGTCGGCGCGGTCGGTCCCGAGGCCGAGCGCAAGCAGCCGGGCGAGATCACGCGCGAGGTTCGCCTGCACGCCAGCGACGATGGCGGCTGGGAGATGCACGACCAGGGCAAGGTCGAGAAGTTCCCGGCCGACAAGGCGCGGATCTCCATTCTCTGGAAGGCCTACGCCTTCGCAGACGAAGCGGCGGAAGCGGAGTACCGTAATCACGAGAACGACCTGAACCCGCGTCTCGTCGCCGAGATCTTCCGGAAGGATCTGGATCGCCAGGGAATCGCCGCGCCCGCGTCCGACGACCCGGTCACCGATCCGGCCTGGAAGACGACGATCCAGAAAAACTACGAGCCCAAGTTCCAGCTGCAGAACGAAGCGACCTACAAGTACTGAGGCCGACAGCAGCCGGGGGTGAATCGGGCGGAGGCAACGTCGACGCGAAACGGCGCTCCTCCGGCTGCACCGAACTGTCGGCACCTCGATTCGCAGCAAGGCTGCGGCGTCGTGCCGGCTACCCTTTTCGACCGCTCCGAGGCACGAGCCCGTCTACGACGG
>JAJUGE010000048.1 GCA_029268305.1 Alphaproteobacteria bacterium | reverse complement strand
CGCTCGCTTGCGCAAGCATCAAAGTCAGCAACGCTGCGAGACCTACGCGCGCAATTCCCCCGTGAAGTTTGATGCTCGCCACGATGCCCCCCAGCCCCGCGAACTCAACCTGACACAACTCTATCTACATCATGCGAGCGCAGTCCAGAATAAAAATAAAAGTTGTGCAGAATTCTCGGAACCTCGGCGCTTACCGACTGTCAAAGCCCCAGCGTGCGGGGGAGCCAGATGGCGATCGCGGGGAAGATCATGATGAGCGCCATGCCGATCAGTTCGACGATCGCGTAGGGCACGACCGAGCGGTAGATGTCGCCCATGGTGATGCCGGGCGGCACGATGCCCTTCAGGTAGAAGAGGTTGAAGCCGAACGGCGGCGTCATGTAGCCGATCTCCATGTTCACGATGAACAGGATCGCGAACCAGAGCGGGTCGAAGCCGAGATCGATCACGATCGGCATGAACACCGGCAGCGTCAGCAGCATGATCGCCAGCGGGTCGAGGATCATCGCCATCAGGAAGATCACCACCTGGAACAGGATGATCGTCCCCCACGGCCCGAGCGGCAGGCCGGCGACGAGGTCGGTGACCAGCGCCTGCGCTCCCATGCCCTGATAGGCGGCGCTGAAGGCGTGCGCGGCGAACAGGATCCACATGATCATGCCGGTGAGCCGGAAGGTGCGGATCGAAGCCTCCCGGATCATGTCCCAGGTGAACTTGCGGTAGACCGCGGCCGAGAGCAGCGCCCCGAGCACGCCCATCGCCGCCGCCTCGGTCGGCGTCGCGACCCCGCCGATGATCGAGCCGAGCACCAGCACGACGACGATGATCGGCAACAGCACGGCGCGCAGCGCGGCCAGCTTCTCGGGCCAGGTGCCGCGCTCCTCCTCCGGCAGGGCGGGGCCGAGGTGCGGCTGGAAGTAGCAGCGGATGCCGATATAGAGCGAAACGAGCACCAGCATCAGCAGGCCCGGCAGGATGCCGCCGGCGAAGAGCGCCCCGACCGAGACTCCGGTGATCAGCGAGAACAGGATCATGATGATGCTGGGCGGGATCAGGATGCCCCAGCCGCCGCCCGCATTGATGCAGCCGAGCGCCAGCTCCTTGTCGTACTTCCGCTCCAGCATCGAGGGGAGGGCGATGGTTCCCATCGTCACCACCGCGGCGCCGCTGATGCCGCACATCGCCGCGAAGATCGCGCAGATGCCGACGGTCCCGATGGCGAGGCCGCCGCGGACGCCGCCCCACCAGAGGTGCATCATCGCATAGAGCGCCTGGGCCACGCCGGTTCGCTCCAGCACCATCGCCATGAAGACGAACAGGGGGATCGCGATCAGCGTGAAGCTGTTCATCGTCCCCCAGATCTGCGAGGCGACGATGTAGAAGGCGCCGGCGCCCCAGGTGAAGTACAGGAAGATGATCGACACGCCGCCCAGCACGAAGGCGAGCGGCAGCCCGAGGAAGAGGAAGAAGAGCAGCGCCGCGAAGAACAGCAGCGAGAGGAGCTCGATGCTCACAGCGTGTCCCTCCCGACTTCGTCGACCGGATCGTCGATGATGTCGCCCGTGTGCAGCCCCGGACGGCCGCTCGCGATCAGAATGTCGTCGATCAGCTTGACGATGCCCTGCAGGAGCAGGAGCAGCGCGCCGATCGGGATGCAGAGCTTCACCGGCCAGATAGGCGGGTTCCAGGCGGACTGCGAATGCTCGAGGCGCGCCGCCGACTCGAACGCCAGCGAAGAGCCGTAATAGAGCAGGGCGCCGGCGAAGAGGAAGAACAGGATCGAGGTGAAGATGTCGATGGCGGCGCGTGTGCGCGGCCCGATGCGCGTCAGCAGGATATCGACGCTGGCATGGCTGCCGTGGGCGATCAGATAGCCGCCGGACAGCACCGCCGAGGCGCCGAAGAGCATCTGCGACAATTCGTTGGTCCAGATCATCGGCATGCCGACGAAGTAGCGGAGAAAGACCTCCGCCATCAGCATCAGGAAGATCGGGATGATGAGATAAGCGGCGTAACGGCCGATCCACTCATTGATGGCTGTCACGACCCGTGCGAACGACCGCAGGATCGGCATGTTTCGGTTCCTCCTGCCCGCCGGCCCTGGGGCGACCGACTTGGGCGACTGACGGCAAGGCACGTGACGCGCCCGCCGGTAGTGTCGCTTGATGATTCCTGCTGTTCAGAAACGGCGCTGCCGTGGCCCCTCCCCCGCGGGCGGGCCACGGCACGACGCCTAGAGGTGACCGAGCTCGGTCAGGAAATCCTTGAGCTTCTGCAGGATCTCCGCCGCCTTGTCGCTCCGCTTGCCTTCCTCTTCCCAGACCCGGAGGGCGACCGCGGTCAGCTTCTCCATCACTTCGTCCGGGAGTTGATGCACGATGACGCCGTGCTCGGCGACGGATTTCGCGAGGGCCACCCGCTCCAGGTACTGGTATTCGGTGCTGCGCAGCCAGAACTGCTCCTCGAGCGTGTCGACCAGAATGTGGCGGACATCCTCCGGCAGGGCGTCCATGGCTTCCTGGTTGACGACGAGAACGTCGACCCCGGAGATCGTGAGCGGCGGCTTCACGTGGTACTTCGCGACCTCGTGCAGTCCCATGCTCTGGGCACCCTGGGCGGCACCCCAGTGCGCGCCGTCCATGACGCCGGTGGCGAGCGCCGGATAGAGCTCCGGTCCGGGAATGTAGGAAGCCGCGGCCCCGGCTTCGGTGAGGAACACCTGAAGCGCCCCGGAGGAACGGATCTTCAGCCCCTGGAAGTCCTCGAACGTCTCGATCGGCTTCTTCAGCACCATCTCGGTCGGGTAGACCTTGTCGGTGGTGTAATAGACGCCGAACTCGGCGGCCTCGGCGCGAATCACGTCCTCGAAGCCGAGCACCTTGTGGAAGTACATCGCTTCCCAAACTTCCCGGAAAGCGAACGGCAGGCCGGCCGCGAAGCCCGCGGTCGACAGCTTGTCGCGGAGATAGGCGGGGGATGTGGTCCCCATCTCGATCACGCCGCGGCTGACGGCGTTGAAGATCTCCTGCGCCGGGAACAGCGCACCGGCTTCGTGCAGCTGGAGCACGAGGCGGCCTTCCGTCCTCTCCTCCAGGCGCTCCTTCAGGAAGACGAGGCTGTCTTCGTACGAGCTGCTGGCGCTCGGCCAGTGGGACTGGACTCGCCAGCGGGTGACGTCCTGCGCGTCGGCCGTCGAAACGAACAGGCTAGCCGTGGCGAAGGCTGCCATCGCCACCCCCATGACGGCGGTGCGCACGTTAAAAGATGCTCTCAAGGTTTCCTCCCCCTCGATCCGTTCGAGCGCCGGCCCTTCTTCGACGACCGTCTGTCGCTCAACTGCCTTCGGCGATCGCCCGATTGCCGGAGATCCGGGAAGGCCGCGCCCATGTCCGTCGCGCGTCTCACAACGGAAGGTTGACGATAAGCAGCCGCTCCGAGGGTGTCAAACGTGCCGGATACGGTCGTGGCATCGCGGGGAAGCGCGGCCGATCGCCACCGCTGGGGCCGTCCTACTCGCCGTCCTCGCGGTCGGGCGGTGCCTCGTCGGTCTCGATGCGATAGCTGCCGTTGAGCCACTTGCCGAGATCGAGGTCGGCGCAGCGGCGCGAGCAGAACGGCCGGTTCGCGCGCGTCGCCGGCGCGCCGCAGATGGGGCACGGGCTCCTCGGCGCGCGAAGCGGGATCACTTCTGCCCCCTCGCGGTCACGCGTCAACATTCCCTCCGCGTCGCTGGCATCCACACAGGCTCGCCCTATAATTTCGGGGAGAACGACCGGCGTTCAATCCCGAACCGCGTGCAGGATGGCGGAAGACAGGCGAAACGTACCGACGAGCCCCGGCGGCACCTCCTCGGCGAGCGAGATCGAGGCGTTTCTGAACAAGGTGGCCGCCACGCCGACGGTGCGGCCGTCCGGGGGCCGCGGCCGGCTGATCTTCGCCATGGATGCCACCGCCAGCCGCGAACCGACGTGGGACCGCGCCTGTCACCTGCAGGCCGAGATGTTCCAGGCGACGGAGACGCTCGGCGGGCTCGACGTGCAGCTCGTGTTCTATCGCGGCTTCGGCGAATGCAAGGCGAGTGCCTGGTGCTCCGAGCCGGCGACGCTCCGCAAGCGCATGACGTCCGTGCGCTGCCTCGGCGGACAGACGCAGATCGGCAAGGTTCTCGGCCACGCCATCAACGAGACCAAGCGACAGAAGGTCGCGGCGATGGTGTTCGTCGGCGACGCCTTCGAAGAAGATATCGACCAGGTCTGCGCGAGGGCCGGCGAACTCGGCGTGCTGGGGGTCCCGGTGTTCCTGTTCCACGAAGGGGGCAACCCGATCGCGGAACGCGCCTTCCGCCAGATCGCGCGCCTGACCGGCGGCGCCTACTGCCCGTTCGACTCCGCGAGTGCGGCGCAGCTCCGCGCGCTGCTCGGGGCCGTCGCGGTGTTCGCCGCGGGCGGTCGACCGGCGCTGGAGGATTACGGCCGCCGCCACGGCGGCGAGGCGGCGCGACTCTCCTCGCAGCTGAAGGCGCTTCCCGGCGCGCGGCGTTAGAGCGCGCACGCGGCGATGATCGCCTATTTCATCCTCGGGCTCTGCCTGCTGATCGGATTGATCCTGCTGAGCCGGTGGTTCGGCACCGCAGATCCGAAGGTGATCGCCAACGCGGCGCGGATCGCGCTGCTGTTCGTGGGCGGCGGCATCCTGATCGCGATCGTCGCCGGCGGCCGGTTCGCGCTCATCTCCATGATCGTGGGCGCGGTGTTGCCGGCCCTCCTGCGCTGGCGCGCGATTCTCCGCGCGATCCGCAACGCCCAGGGACCGTCGGCCGGTCAGCAGTCCGAGGTCGGGTCGCGCTACCTGCGCATGACCCTCGAGCACGACACCGGCATCATGTCGGGAGTGGTGCTCGAAGGGGCCTATCGGGGGCGCGAGCTTTCGGAGCTTTCCGCCGAAGAGCTGATCGACCTGCTGCGCCAGTGCCGTGCCGACGATCCCCAGTCGGCGAGGCTGCTCGAAGCCTGGCTCGACCGCACGCAACCGGACCTCGACTGGCGGGCCGCGATGGCGGGGCATGGCGGGTACCGCCAGCAGGAAGGCGCCGCCGGCGGCGAGTCCCGGATGACTAGGGCGGAGGCGCTCCGTATCCTCGGGCTGGAGGAAGGGGCCGACGCGGAGGCGATCAAGCGCGCCCACCGCCAGCTGATGCAGAAGCTGCACCCCGACCGCGGCGGATCGTCCTACCTCGCCGCCCGGATCAACGAGGCGAAAGATTTTCTCCTCGGCTCCTGAGATTCTGGCTTGCGGAAACATTTTTCCGCCACATCGTTTATGCCACCCGTAATCAGCCCGTGACGAGTGGTTCCAGATCGATGCAGAAGCCGGTGCGCAAAGCTGTCTTCCCCGTTGGCGGCCTCGGGACGCGTTTCCTGCCCGCCACGAAATCCATGCCGAAGGAAATGCTCCCCGTCGTCGACAAACCGCTGATCCAATATGCGGTCGAGGAGGCACGGGAGTCCGGAATCGAGGAATTCATCTTCGTCACCGGGCGCGGAAAATCGGCGATCGAGGATCATTTCGACCACAGTTACGAGCTGAACGACATGCTTCAGCAGCGGGGCAAGAGCAATGCCCTGAAGCTGGTGACCGACATGCTGATGCGACCCGGCAGCTTCGCCTACATCCGCCAGCAGGAGCCGCTCGGTCTCGGGCACGCCGTCTGGTGCGCGCGCAAGCTCGTGGGCGACGAGCCGTTCGCGGTCATCCTCGCCGACGATCTGGTCCAATCGCAACGGCCGTGCCTGCGCCAGTTGGTCGACGTGTACGAGGAGACCGGCGGCAACGTCGTCGCGGTGATGGACGTCCCGCGCGAGCACACCGATCGCTACGGCGTGCTCCGCACCGGCGAGGATGATGGCCGCAAGGCGGAGGTGCTGGGCCTGGTCGAGAAGCCGAAGCCGGCGGAGGCGCCGTCGACGCTCTCGGTAATCGGCCGATACGTGCTGCTGCCCGAGGTGTTCGACCATCTGGAGCGTCAGGAGAAGGGCGCCGGCGGGGAGATCCAGCTCACCGACGCCATGGCCCGCATGATCGGCCGGCATCCCTTCCACGGTCTCCGGTTCGAGGGGCACCGCTTCGACTGCGGCGACAAGGTCGGCTTCCTGGAGGCGACGCTTTCCTACGCCCTCGACCGCGACGACATCGCACCGGCGTTTCGCGAGGCGCTGACGCGCTATCGCTGAACGATCGGGACGCCGCCCGGAACCAGCTATACTCTCGGCTTGCGGACTGCGCAGGAAAGGCACGAACAATGCCCGACAACTACCGATTCGACCCGACGATCCTGCGCGAATACGACATTCGCGGCGTGATCGGGGAAACCCTGGGGCCGGCCGACGCGCGGGCGATCGGCCGCGCCTTCGCCCGCATGGTGAGGCGCAAGGGCGGAAGTCGGGTCGCTGTCGGGTATGACGGCAGGCTCAGCTCACCCGAGCTCGAGGAGGCGCTGGTCGAGGGTCTCACCGCCTCGGGGATCGATGTCGAGCGCATCGGGCTCGGCCCCACGCCGATGCTCTATTTCGCGACCTACCATCTCGGCACCGACGGCGGGGTGATGATCACCGGCTCGCACAACCCGCCGAACTACAACGGCTTCAAGATGATGCTCGGCAAGGCCTCGGTCTATGGCGAGCAGATCCAGGAGATCGGCCGGATCGCTGCGGCGGGCGACTTCCCCGAGGGCAAAGGGACGGCACGGCACGTCGACGTGAGCGATGCCTATCTCGAGAAGCTGCTGTCCGCCTGGCGCGGCGAGCGCACCCTAAAGGTCGGATGGGATCCGGGGAACGGCTCGACCGGCGAGATCGTGGCACGTCTGGTCGAGCGCCTGCCGGGCGAGCACCATCTCATCAATGAGAAGATCGACGGCACCTTCCCGGCGCACCATCCCGACCCGACCGTTCCGGAGAATCTGAAGCAGCTTCAGGAGCTGGTCGTCGACAAGGGCTGCGACATCGGCATCGCCTTCGACGGCGACGGCGACAGGATCGGCGTGATCGACGGCTGCGGGCGCGTCCTGTGGGCCGACCAGCTTCTCGTGCTGCTCGCCCGTTCGGTGCTGGCCGAGAACCCGGGGGCGACGATCATCGCCGACGTGAAGGCGAGCCAGGTCCTGTTCGACGAGATCGCCGCCGCCGGCGGCAAGCCGCTGATGTATCGGACCGGCCATTCGCTCATCAAGACGAAGATGGCGGAGATCGGCGCGCCGATGGCGGGCGAGATGAGCGGCCACATCTTCTTCGCCGACCGGTATTTCGGCTTCGACGACGGCATCTACGTCGCGGTTCGCACCCTCTCGGTGCTGTCGGAGACCGGGACGGATTTCGCCGCATTTCACGATTCGCTGCCGAAGGCGATCAACACGCCGGAACTGCGCTTCCCGTCGTCGGACGAGCGCAAGTTCGCCGTCGTCGCCGAGGTGAGCGAGCGGCTGAAGGCGGCGGGTGCCGACGTCAACGACATCGACGGCGTGCGCGTCAACACGCCGGACGGCTGGTGGCTGCTGCGCGCCTCCAATACCCAGGACGTCCTGGTCGCCCGTTGCGAGGCGAAGGACGAAGCCGGCCTCTCCCGGCTGAAGGCGGCGCTCAGCGAGGAGCTGCGCAAGAGCGGGATCGAGCCACCCCCCTTCTGATCCCGCACGCCCGGGGAGCGCGCGGATGAACGGGGCCGGCCCCAGAGAGCGATCGTTCCCCGGTACGGGCACCGGTGCCGTGCGCCGCAGCGCTGTCGCGCATCTCGCCTGGACCGGTCTTCTGCTCGGGGCCGTCACGTTCGGCATGTGGGTGATCGGCGTCTCGCCCGCCTTCGCCCTCGGCACCTTCGCGATCTATCTGCTGCTCACCGCCTATGTCGCGTTTCGCGTCGACGGCCACGCTCCGAACGCCCGCTTCGGTGTCGCCAACCGTCTGACGCTGCTGCGCGGCGCCGTCGCCTGCCTGCTCGGGGGGCTCGTCGCGGTCGCGCCGGATGCGGGGCCGCAGATGCTCTGGACGGCCACAGCGATCGGCGTGGCATCGCTGTTGCTCGACGGGATCGACGGCTTCATCGCTCGCCGCCGCGGCGAGGCATCGCGCTTTGGCGCCGCCTTCGATCTCGAAACCGACGCGCTGCTGATCCTCCTGCTGTCGCTGTTGATGTACCGGCTGGACCGGGCCGGCGCCTGGGTCCTGGCGATCGGCCTCATGCGCTATGCCTTCGTCCTCGCCGGGCGGATTTGGCCGGCCCTGGCGCAGCGCCTGCCGGAGAGTCGCAGACGCAAGATCGTCTGCGGCGTTCAGGTGGCGGTGCTGCTTGCCTGCATTCCGCCGGCGCTGCCGCCGGGCGTGTCGTGGGCGATGCTGGCGCTGGCTCTCATGGCACTGGCCGCCTCCTTCGCTATCGACGTGGCCTGGCTGGTGCGCCGGGCAACTCCTGCCGGGCAACGGCCGCTCGCCTCCGGGTAGAATTTGCCGGCCGAGGCCGCGAGCACTATGGTGCTGTCGCATATGGGCGTCCGCCGACTGGCATCCTCCTTGCTGAGATCGGAGCAGGAGGTGCCCGCATGGCGTTATCGTCCGCGACCGAGATGCCCGTCGTGCCGCAACAGCGGCGCGCACCGATGTATTTTCCGGGAAACGACGAAGACCGGATGCCGGCGGAGCCGCCGCCGAGCGCGGAATTCGGGTTCGCCGATTTCCTCGACGTGATCAATCCGCTGCAACACATACCGATCGTCTCGACGATCTACCGCGCGATCACCGGCGACACGATCTCGCCCACGGCGAACGTGATGGGAAGTGCCCTGTTCGGCGGCCCGGCCGGCGTATTCGCCGCCGCCGCGACCGAGATGTTCTCGGAGATGACGGGGGGCAGCCCGGACGAGCATCTTCTCGCCATGCTGGACGGACGGGAGCAGGAGGAGCCCGCGGTCGCCGCCTCGCACCCATCTTCGGGCACGGCACCCGCAGCGGCCGCATTGCTGGCGGAGGAGCGAGCCGCGCCTGCGTCGACCCCGGCCCCCGGGTCCGGCGGACCGTCGGCGCTCTTCCAGGCATCGCAGGTGCCGCGCGGCGTCGGGGCCCGCGGCGATCGGGCCGAGCAGACGGGACGGGACATCCGCTCCTATTTCGCCGAAGCGGCGCACTTCCCGAAGGAGCCGACGCGCATGGCGGCGGCGCCGGCTGCCGGCGGGACCGACATCGCGGAGGAGGAGCGTGAAGCGATGCGCGCCGCGGTCGCCGCAGCCCACGCCCGCGGAATCGAGATGCTCCGACAGCAGGGGCAGGCCCAGGGTCAGGGAGACGGCGCCACGCCGGTGCAGGAGATGCCCGACTGGTTTACCGAGCGAATGCTGGATGGCTTGGCGAAATACCGGGAAGGCAGTCGCCTCGGCAACCGCGCGACCACGGGATCCACGCCCCTCGCCACCGGTTGACGACCGCGGACAATCAGCACACGGCGGTGGCCGCTTCCCTGGGTTGCCGCGTCGGCTGCGCCTCCTCGCAACGACGATTTTTGAACTGGCCAGGCGCTTGCGCGCCGTCGGTCAGGGCGCCTTCGGCCGCTCTCCGAACAGGGCGCTGCCGACGCGGACGTGCGTCGCGCCGAAGCGGATCGCGATCTCGAAGTCGGCGCTCATGCCCATGCTCAGCACCTCGAGGTCGTGACGCTCTGCGATCTTGCGCAGCAAGGCGAAATGCGGCGCCGGCTCCTCGTCCTGGGGCGGGATGCACATGAGGCCGACGACGGGAAGCCCGTGCTCGCGGCGACAGGACTCGATGAAGGCGTCGGCCTCGGGCGGCAGCACGCCCGACTTCTGCGGCTCGGCACCGGTATTCACCTGGATCAGGCATTTGGGGCGCCGTCCCGAGCGCTCCATCTCGTCAGCCAGCGCCTTGGCGAGGCGGGGGCGGTCGACCGTCTCGATGACGTCGAAGAGCTCGACCGCCTGCCGGACCTTGTTCGTCTGCAATGGGCCGATCAGGTGGAGCGTCAGGCCTTCGAACCGCTCGCGAAGCGCCGGCCAGCGACCCGCCGCCTCCTGGACGCGGTTCTCGCCGAATATCCGCTGCCCGGCCCGCAGCGCCGCCTCGATGCGCTCTTCCGGCTGCAGCTTGCTGACCGCCACCAGCTCGACCGCCGAGGGATCGCGACCGGCGGCACGGGCCGCCTCGGCCATCCGGCTGCGGATCTCATCGAGATTCCGGGCGACGTCGCTCTCTAACGCCATCAGACGGGGTTGCCCTTTGCATCCAGGTAGCCGAAACGGGACATCATCTCGCCGTGCTCGGCGACGATGCTCGCCACCAGAGCTTCCGGCAAGCTGTCGCGCCATGCTCCCGCCCGTCCCTGACGAAAAAACGATTCGGCGGTCCGCGAGCGCTCCTTGAAGCCGGCCTCCCGCTCCTGGCGCGACAGCTCCTTGAAGTCGCTGAAACGGACCGCGCGCTTCAGGCGCTCCATATGCTTCGGCAGACGGAGAAACTCCACCACGCCGCCGAATGCCTTGAGTGGCCGGCTCGCCATATCTTCGTACCGCACCACGTGCCGCGTCAGGCCGGGCGCGTCGACCCAGCCCCGAACGTGGCGGCTCCAGGATCCGAGGAGCTGCACGATCATCTGCTCGCTGCCGTGGATGGTGGTCGCAGGACTCGCCATCGCCTTCGCCGCATCCTCCAGCGACAGACTGTAATGCCAGGCGTAGGAGGAGACCACATCCAGGGGATTGCGGATCACATACACGGCGCCTTCGGTGACGGCGGGGGTGATCGTCGGCACCCCGTGCGTCAGCTCGATGGCATTGTGGGTCTTGACGATCACCGTCTCCGGCCGGCCGGCCGCCAGCATCGCGTGAACCCGCGGCCTGAGACGGCTGATGTCCTCTCCGGTGAGCTCGCTCGCGCGCCGGCCGGAGAGCTTCTCATACGGCCAGGCGAGGCCATCCGAGGTACAGAACCGATCGAGCTCGTTGATCGACAGCGGCTCGCGCGGGTTGGTCATGTAGTTTGCGAGGAAGGCACGCAGCCAGGTGTTCCCGGACTTCGGATAGGATGCCAGCCAGAGAATGCCCACGCCTTTGCCACTCCATGCAGCACGGCCGCCGACGGTGCCCTAAAAGAAAACGGGCGGCCGAAGCCGCCCGTCAACCCCGAACCTGCGGAGGCTCAGAAGCTCAGGTTGAAGCCCGCAACGACGCCGAAGCCGTCGTTGTCGGTTCCGCCGCCGGCACCGCCCTCGGCTTCCCAATCGCCGTGGAAAGCGGAAGCGCGCACCTCGACGCCCGGCCCGAGCGTGTAGCCCATGCTGAGCATGAACGCCTGCAGCTCGTCGTCGCCGCCACCGGCCTGGCCTTCCTGCTCGCCGTACAGCCAGCTGAAGCTCGCCGCCAGCGGTCCGTTCGCCCAGTGGATACCGGCGTTGTAGGTCTCGCCTTCCATGAAGTTGTTGACCCCGTTCTGACCCTTCTCATAGAAGGCGGCGGAGCCGGCCAGCGTGAAGCCGCCATAGCCGAGACGCAGACCCCAGTTGTGGGACTCGGCGTCTTCGAAGCCGTTCTCACCGTCGGCGGTGAAGTAACCCGCCGAAGCCTGGACGCGGAAGTCGTTGAACTTCTGGTCGTAGTTGAGGCCGAACGAGAGGCCGTCCTCGTAGTTGACCCCGTTCATGCCGCGGGCGTTGTCGTTATCCGCCTGCTGCTCGGGCGTGTAGGACGCGCCGAACTGGAAACCGGCGAAGCGCGGCGTGAAGTAGCTGATCTTGTTGTGGTCGTTGTCGACCGTCCGGGCGAAGGTGCTGCCGATGCCGTTGTAGAAGTTGGCACCGGTGGTGTTTGCGATCCACCCCGTCGAACCGTCGTTCGAGTTGGAGATGTCGCCGCTGTTCATGCCGATGCCGGCCTCGATCGGCGCATAGTGCATCAGGTAGTTAGCGCCGTTCTCCTTGCCCATCACCAGGCGGCCGAACCCGCCCTCGACCCAGAGGTACGACTCGTCGATCTGGTCGCCTTCGGTCTGGCCTTCCAGCTCCACCTGGATGCCGACCTCGAGGCCGTTGTCGAGGAGCGTCGAGCCCTTGAAGTGAATTTCGGTGTCGTTCTTCTGGTCGAAACCGTCTTCCGCCGGCGAGTCGTTCTCGGCCCAGCCGAACCACTGCTGCATGTAGCCGCCGACGCTCACATTGATCTTCTCGGCTGCGCTGGCCGGTGCCGCCAGTGCGGCGACAGCCACGAGCGCCGTAGATGCCAATAGTGTCTTCTTCATACTCCAACCCCTTAGAGCTACTGACGGCCCCCGGGCCGCGCAGTCGTTGCGTTCTCGCAATGGGTTGGTACCAATCACGCGCAGCAGGAGCAACAGCTTCGGCGAGCCTCTGTGATGAAACCCCAACAGTGTGTCGGAAATGCCACACAATCGCATCGCCCGATTGGCTTAGGGCCGGACGTCGATCGAAGGCTCTGCTTGCACCGGCCGGCCGGCGATCCAACCTATAGAAACTTCCGCGTGACGGATGAGGCAGGAGGGCCCCTGCGATGGGGATTGTGGAAGCGATCGCGCTCAGCATGGGCGCTGCCTGGGCGAGCGGCATCAATCTGTACGCCGCGCTCCTGACGCTGGGGCTCCTCGGCGCGACCGACTCGATCGTGCTCCCGCCGGCTCTCGAGATTTTGGCGCATCCCGGCGTGATCATGGCTGCCGGCTTCATGTATTTTGTCGAGTTCTTCACCGACAAGACGCCTGGCGTCGACACGGGGTGGGACACGATGCACACCTTCATCCGCATCCCTGCCGGTGCCGTGCTCGCGGCCGGCGCGCTCGGAGACGTGGCGCCGGCGGCGGAGGTCATCGCCCTCATCCTCGGCGGATCCCTGGCAGCCACCTCGCACGCCACCAAGGCGGGGGGACGGCTGCTCATCAACGCCTCGCCCGAGCCCTTCTCCAACTGGACCGCCTCCGTCGCAGAGGACGTGGCCGTTATCGGCGGGCTCTGGCTGGCGCTCCAGACGCCCTGGCTCTTTCTCGGCCTCCTCGTCCTCTTTCTGGTGGCGGTCGCCTGGCTGCTTCCCAAGCTTCTGCGCGGCATCCGCGCTCTCTTTAGCCGCCTCGGGCGGTTGATCAGCGGCGACAGACGGCCCGCGGAAGAGCAGCCGCGCGAGGCGCAGCCGGAGCGGCGGATGACCTTGACTCTCCGTGAGGCAGAGGGCGGAACCCCGGGGCAGCCTTAGCCACGGCGCGGACTGCCGCGCCGGTTCCGGCGATCAGACGGCGTCGCGAGCATCGTCTTCCTCGCGCCACTCGGGGTCGACCGTCCGCTCCGGCGGGAAATGAATGCGGACCGTCGTGCCGTGACCCGGCGCGCTCTCGATCTCGAACCTGCCACCGTTCAACTCGGCCAGCGACTTCGTCAGGGGTAGGCCGAGACCGGTGCCGTCGAAGCGCCGCGCATAGCTGTTCTCCACCTGTCCGAATGGCATCAGCGCGATCTGCACACCCTCGGCGCTCATGCCGATGCCCGTATCCGTCACGACAAGCTGGATGCCGCCCGAATCGTCGACCGATGCCGACACGGAAGCGGAGCCGCCAGGCGGCGTGAACTTCACCGCATTGCTCAGCAGGTTGAGGACGATCTGCCGGACGTGCCGTTCGTCCGCGAGCAGCCACGGCAATCCGTCCGAGAAAGAGCAGTGCAGCAGCACCTTGCCCGCCCGCGCGTCCCGCTCGATCAGCCGCAGGCAGGTCGAGATCGCCTGCCGGACGTCCACGTGGGTCGCCACCGCATCCTGTCGGCCCGCCTCGATCTTCGAGATGTCCAGAATATCGTTGATGACGCCGAGAAGATGCTGGCCGCTCTTGTGGATGTCGTGCGCGTAGGTCACGTAGTTCTCGACACCGATCGGCCCGAGAAGCTGATCGCGAATGATCTCCGAGAAGCCCAGGACCGCGTTCAGGGGCGTGCGCAGCTCGTGGCTGATGTTCGCGAGGAAAGCCGACTTCGACCGATTCGCGAGCTCGGCTTCTTCCTTGGCGACGCGGAGCGCCTCGAGATGCGCGAGCCGCTCGGTGACGTCGCGCCAGGTGAGAATCGTGCCGCGCACGACCGGATCGTGGGCGAGCTGCCGCGCGATCAGCTCGAAGCTCATCCAGTCCCCGTCGGGGCCGGGGAACCTCAGCAGCACGGGCTGCGAACCGCCAGCCAGCAACGCACCGGCGGCCGCTCGATCGGCGGGATGCACCAGATCGAAGAGCCTTCTGCCGACGAGATTCGCGCCGCCCGCCCGCCGCCGATAGAGCGAGGAACTGCTGTGAAAGCGGATCACCCCGTCGCGATCGACGATCGACAGGTCGTCGTGCGCGTTCTCGATCAGGGTCCGGTAGAACGCCTCGCTGTCGTGCAGACGGCGCTCCGCCGCGACGCGAGCCTCCGCCTCGATGAGTCGGCCCGCGTATTGGGCGAGGAAGCCGGCGAAGACCTGCTCTTCCTCTGACCAGACGCGCGGCGCATCGCAGTCGGCGAGGATGAGCGAGCCGACTCGCCCGTCACGCCAGATTTCCGCCTCGAGCATCGCGCGAATGCCGTTCGGCGCGAGATGCCGGTCACGAATATGAGCGGTCCGGGGATCCTCGAGCACGTCTGCGATCGCCACTACGGGGCTATGGCGATCCGCGGCGCTGATCGAGAGCGGCACGAAGTCTCCGCTCTCATGCCGTCCGCTGGCGGCGATGTAGCGGTCGAGGCAGCGTTGCCCGGCGCCGTCCGCCGTCGCGGTCCATATGCTGACGCGATCGATGTCCAGCTCGCGCGCCACCACCTCGGTGAGCTCGCGGGCCGCCGCCTCCAGGCCCTCGCTCTCGACCACGGCGCTCGACGCGAGCCGGCGCGCCACCCGCAGGTACTTACCCAGGCGCTCCGCGGATGCGGCGAGCCGCTGCTGCGTCTCCCACTGGGTGGTTATGTCCTGGGTGGTGCCGCGGTATCCGACGAAGACCCCGTCTTCGTCGAACACCGGCACCCCGCTCGCCGAGAACCGGAGCTCCTTCCCGCGGTGGTGCACGGAATAGGCGAAGTCCCGGAAGGGACGCCGCGCCATCATGTCGGAGACATGGCCGGCGAAACGGGGGTCGGCGGGATCGATGCCGGCGAACTCCCACCGCGTCCGGCCGAGAACCTCGAAATCCGGGTAGCGGGACTGGGCACCGTGATAGAAGGTGAACCGCAGATCCGCGTCCGTTTCCCAGTACCAGTCGGCGGCCGTGCGCGCGAAATCCCTGAGCCGTCGCTCGCTCTTTCGGGTTTCGAGCTCCGCCCGATACCGGTTGAACTCCGCCCCCGTTCGTTGCGCCACGAGCCGGAAGAAGGAGAGGGCGTACATGTTGCGGGGCAAGGGACCATCGTTCATCACGAAGACGTGGCCGACCGGCCGCTGCTGACTGTCGGCAAATCCCTCGGCCCAATAGGACATCGCCTCGAGTTCGGCCAGAAACGGATCGTCGGGGAACTGCTCCTGCACCCCTTCCGGAATGCAAACGCTCCAGGGTGGCGGGCTCGAATAAACGTCGGCGCAAGGCGTGCCGCTCAGAGCATACTCCAGCGGCGGCTGCCATTCCCCGTCGAGCCACCAAGAGAGGGTTCGTGCCGTCCGGCCGTCGTCGCTGCGCACCACGACTCCGGCGCACCGACAGCCGAGCCCCACTGACAGGGCCTGTGCCGCAATCTGCATGAAATCGCCGCTCGCCGCTGCCGGGCCGGCGAGAAGCGCGAGCGCGCGCTCGTATCGAGGTGCTGCGGTCACCCGGCGGTCATCCAAAGATTCGAAAGCCCCGCCTCCGCATACCAGCGGCGGAGGCAAATTTCCGTTAACGGCTCCGACCTTCGATAAATGCCGGATCGGGCCTCGCTCCGGCCCCGGGCACGCTCGCCGGCGTACAATGCCGGCGCTCGCATGGCCCCAACTCAGCGCAGCTCGCTCGCCCCTTCCAGCCAGGCACGGATCAGCCGGAAAGCGATCGAATCCCCCCGCGGCATAGAGATGCCGAGCTCGCGTGGATTCTCGACCTGCTCCCGCGTCAGCCAACGCGCATCTTCGAGCTCGACCGGATCGATCCGCAGCTCGGTGGAACGCGCCTCGGCATGGAAGCCCAGCATCAGCGAGCACGGGAACGGCCAGGGCTGCGAGCCCATGTAGCGGACGTCCTCGACCGGGATTCCCACTTCCTCGTAAACCTCGCGCTCGACCGCCTCCTCGAGGCTTTCCCCCGGCTCCACGAATCCGGCGAGAGTCGAATACATGTTCGGCCGGAAGTTGTGCGTCCGGCCCAGCAGGCACATCTCGCCCCGCGTCACCAGCATGATCACCGCGGGATCGGTGCGCGGGAAATGGCTCGTCCGGCAATCGGGGTTGGTGCAGTTGCGCTGGTGTCCGGCATGGGTGATCTCGGTCGGGCTGCCGCAGGCGCCGCAGAAGCCGTGCCGCGAGTGCCAGTGCATCAGGCCCCGCGCGTGCGCCAGGATCGCGCCCTCTTCGCGCGCGATCACCGGCCCCACCTTGCGCAGGTCCTCGAAGGCCCCCTGGGCATCGATGAGGGGGTGCTGGTAGGGGTCCTCGAGATGCGAGAGATCCACGCCGACATAGGCGACGCCGTCGCGGACGCCGAGCACCGATATGTGCCGTCCGAGCTCGAGCAGATCGCCCGCCTCCTCCACGGTCGGCAGGAGCGCGCGATCCTCTTCGTTGTGGACGAGGTTCTGGCTGCGCCACACCGGAACGATCCGCGTCTCCCGCGCGCGCAGGACCTCGGCAAGCCAGTCCCGATCCTCGCGCCGGTTCGACACCCGGTCGAGCGGCGCGCCCGTGTACCAGAGACCCGTATTCATGTCACATCCGTCTTCTTGAGCCACCACAGCATAATATGTAGCGCACAGGTGGCGGCAATCGTTCCGCGCCGTCTTTAGTGGGACATGAGCACGGGCACGGTCATGTGATCCAGAAGCGTGCGCGTAACGCCGCCCAGAATCTGCTCGCGCAGGCGGGTATGACCATAGGCTCCCATCACGATCAGATCGGCCCCCTCGTCCGCCGCTCGTGAAAGAATGACGTCTCCCGCGTCGATGTCCCGCGCCTGGGTCTGCGCAGCCTCGGCCTTGACCCCGTGGCGGGCGAGGTGCAAGCAGATATCCGCGGAAGGCACGTCGCCGTCGCCGCCATCACCCGGCCTGGGGTTCACCGAGAGGACCGTCACCTTCTCCGCCCGCTTCAGGAGGGGGATGGCGTCGTTCAGGGCTCTCGTCGCCTCGCGACTCGCGTTCCAGGCGACCAGCACCCGGGTCGCCAGCGTCTCCGGCGCGCCGACATAGGGGACGGTCAGCACGGGTCGGCCGACCGCGAACAGCAGATCCTCGACCAGCCCGGCCGGTGCGCTCATCACGCTATCTTCCGGATCGTCCTGACCTGCGACGACCACGTCGGCATAACGGCCCGCCTGGGCGAGAACCGTGGCCGGGTGGCCTTCCGGATTTCGCCATTCCGACCGGACGCCCGCCCGCCGCACATGTTCTTCGAACAGGGTCTTCGCCCTCTCCGCATCTTCGGCTAGATAGCGCCGCTGGACCTCGATGATCTCGGGGGTGGCGACCGCCCCGAAATCCGCCGCGAGGTTGGCGAAGGGTATCGGACAGATCCCGATCAGGTGCGCGTCGTCCCTCACCGCCAGCCGGCAGGCGTAGTCGATCCGGGCGGGGGCCGACTTCCGGTTATCGACCTGAACAACAATGGTCCTGAATGCCATGTTGCACCTCCGCGTTTCCTTCCGAAACACGACCGCTGCGACACCCCGCGTCGACCCGGATCGGCATCGCACGGATCGAGCTTAATCCGCCTCGGCCAGAGAATACAGATCGCTCGGAGTCGCGATGAGGTCGAACAGGAGCTTGCCGGCGACCGCCAGAACCAGCAAGCCCAGCAGCAGGCGGAACTGCACGGCCGGCAGCTTCGCGCCGGCCCGCGCGCCGACCTGCACCCCGAGCACCGATCCGATCAGCAGCAGAAGCGCGAGGAGGATGTCCACCGTCTGGTTCTCGACCGACTGCAGGAACGTGACGCTGGCGGTCACGAACAGGATCTGGAAGAGCGACGTCCCGGCGACCATCGCGGTCGGCATGCCGAGCAGATAGATCATCGCCGGCACCATGATGAACCCGCCGCCGACCCCCATGATCGACGCCAGCACGCCGATCAGAAACCCCAGGCCGAGCGGAAGCAGTGCGCTGATGTAGAGGCGGGATCTCGGAAACCGCATCTTGAGCGGCAAGCCGTGCAACCAGGTATGGCGGTGCAGCTTTCCGCGCCGCTCGCTACGGCGGCGCTGCTTCAGGAGCGCTTGTCCGCTCTCGATGCACATGAGGATGCCGATTCCGCCGAGGAAGATCACGTAGGCGAGCGCGATCACCAGGTCGACCTGGCCGATCCGGCTCAAAAACGAGAACAGCCAGACGCCGGGCGCCGAGCCGAGCAGGCCGCCCGCCAGCAACACCCAGCCCATCTTGAAGTCGACCGCGCCGCGGCGCCAATGGGCCAGCACGCCCGCGGCCGAGGTGGCGACGAGCTGGTTGACGCCGCTGCCGACGGCTACGGGGGCGGGGATACCGATAAAGATCAGGAGCGGCGTCATGAGAAATCCGCCGCCGACGCCGAACAGGCCGGACAGGAACCCCACGATTCCGCCGATCCCCAGAAGGACGAGGACGTTCTCCGTGACTTCCGCGATTGGCAGATAGATGTGCATCGACGCTCCGGCGCGGATCGGCCCGCAGACATCGGCGGCGCACCCGCCCGGCCGGCTTTATAGTATCTTCCGCGAGATGGTCACACCGGATTAAGTGTCTCGCGCCGGCGACGACGCGTCGGACCGGCCGCTATGACAACGGCCGCACGTCGTCGAGCCACGACGGCTCGTCTTCCCACACGCCGTCGTCCTCGGCCAGACGTCGGGCGAGCTCGTCGGTCAAACGTTGCGCCATCCGGTCGCCCGCTTCCGCTTCCAGCCCCGGCGAGCGGAGGTCGTCCTGCCCGCGGCGCTGCATGCGTTCGATGTCCGGGTAGATCGCCATCAGGAGCGCCGCGCTGCTTTCGGCGATCTGGACGCGTTGGCCTTCGCGGCCTGCATACGTCCCCGCCTCGATCTCTCGGGATGTCCGGAAGAACCTGATCTCCCGATCGTCGCCCGAGGGAAGCAGCGCGCCGTATCTGATCATCCCGTCGCTCCCGTCGCGGTGCTCAGACGATGTCGCGCGATCCGCGGATTTCAAGGGACGCCGGAGACCGTCTTCGGATCACACCGCGAGATATTCGCGCCGTACCCGCTCGTCCGCCTCGAGATCGGCGATCGTGCCTTCATAGCGCAGGTGCCCCTTCTCGATGACGCAGGCCCGGTCGGCGACGCGCGTCGCGAATCGCAGGTTCTGCTCCGAGAGCAGCACGGCCAGACCCTCTCCCTTGAGCCGTACCACCGTCTCGGCCATCTCGTCGACCACCACCGGCGCCAGCCCTTCCGAGGGTTCGTCGAGCAGGAGGCAGGAAGGGTTTCCCATCAGCGTCCGGGCGATGGTGAGCATTTGCTGCTCGCCACCGCTGAGGTTCCCAGCGAGGCGGCCGCGAAGCTCGTCCAGCTTCGGAAACAGGGCGACCAGCCGCGCATGATCCCAATAGGGCGCGTCCGGCCGCGCCGGCTGCCGGCCGACGACGAGATTCTCCTCCACCGTGAGCTCGGCGAAGACGCGCCGGTCCTCGGGCACGTAGCCGAGGCCGAGGCGGGCGATGCTGTGGCTCGGCAGCGAGGTGATGTCCCTCCCTGCGAATCGGACGCTGCCGCGTGCCGCACGAACCAGGCCGCACGTCGTTCGCAGGGTTGTCGACTTGCCGGCACCGTTCCGGCCGAGGAGGGCGACCACCTCGCCCCGGGCGACACGCAGGCTCAAGCCGTGGAGGATGTGGGCACGGCCGTAGAACGTATGAACGTCGGCGAGTTCGAGCAGCAAGAGAGCGATTCCCCGGCGGTGCAGGTACGACGAGCGGCCGGGCGCCGCATCGGCGCGAACAGCGGCGGCCACTGTAGGCGAATTGACGCGACTCGGGCGAGACCGGGATGATGCGTTCTCAGCAAGGGAAACGTGACGTGGGAGCGAGCGGCATGACAACCCGAACGAGGCGGCTGACGTCTGACGTCGTCGACGAGGTGGCGGAGATCGTGCGCAGCAGACTTTCCGGGCGTGCCGCGCAATCCGCGGAAGCTTTCATCCGACGGTTCTACAAGGACGTTCCGCCGGACGACGTGATCGGCGTCGATCCCGAGAACCTCTATGGCGCCGCCCTCGCGCTGTGGCGCTTCGGCGAGACGCGCCGGCCCGGCACGGCGAAGATCCGCGTCTACAACCCCGTCATCAGCGACGATGGCTGGACCTCGAGTCACACGGTCGTCGAGATCGTCAACGACGACATGCCCTTCCTGGTCGACTCGGTCACGGCCGAGCTGAACCGGCAGCAACTGGCGGTGCATCTGGTGATCCATCCGATCATGGACGTCGAGCGCGATGCAGATGGCCGCCTGGTCGACACCGGCGAGGGCACGAGGCTCCGCGAATCCTTCATGCACGTCCAGGTGGACGAGCAGATGGCGCCGGACCGGCTGGCGGCGATCCGCGGCGGGCTGGAGAGGGTGCTCGGCGACGTGCGCGCGGCGGTCGAGGACTGGGGGAAGATGCGCGCGCGGCTGACCGACCTGCTGGAGATGCTCGAGACGTCGCCGCCACCGATCCCGGCCGAGGAGGTCGAGGAGGCGTGCGAGTTCCTCCGCTGGCTGGACGACAACAACTTCACCTTTCTCGGCTATCGGTCCTACGATTTCGAGGGCGAAGGCGAGGACCTGCGTGCGGTGATGGTGCCCGAGTCCGGCCTCGGGATTCTTCGGGAGGATCGGCTCGAGGCGCCGGGAGCTCCGGCCGGTCTCGCTGTGCTGCCTGCGGAAGCGCTCCGATCGCTCGTGACGCCGAGACTGCTAGACGTGAACAAGGCCAGCGCACGGGCGACCGTGCACCGGCCGTCGCACATGGACTATGTCGGCATCAAGCGCTTCGACCGGGACGGCAGGGTCGTCGGCGTCTGGCGCTTCCTGGGGCTCTTCACCTCGGTCGTCTACAACACCAGCCCCCGCCGCATTCCGGTACTGCGCCGCAAGGTCGCCGAAACGGCGGCACGGGCCGGATTCGCCCCGAACAGCCACGACGAAAAGGCGCTGATCCATATCCTCGAGACCTACCCGCGCGACGAACTGTTCCAGGTCGACACCGATCAGCTCTTCGAGACGGCAATGGGCATCCTCCATCTGCAAGAGCGGCAGCGGGTCGCGCTGTTCCTCCGGGAGGACCCGTTCCAGCGGTTCGTGTCGTGCCTCGTCTACGTGCCGCGGGATCACTACAACACCCGCATCCGCAAACGATTCGGCGACATTCTCGCCACCGCGCTCGGCGGCGAGGTGACCGCGTTCTACACCCAGGTCGGGGACGAGCCTCTGGCGCGCATCCAGTACATGGTCCGCACCACGCCGGCCGCGCTGCCGGTGTACGATGCGGCAGAGATCGAGCGCCGGCTCGTCGAGGCCGGCCGGTCGTGGGACGACCGGCTCCAGCAGGCGTTGATCGCCGCCAAGGGAGAGGCGGCGGGTCTCGACCTGTTCCGGCGCTATAGCGGCGCGTTCCCGGTAGCCTACCGGCAAGCGTTCAACCCCGACATCGCCGTACAGGACGTCGATCTGGTCGAGGCGGCGCTGGAGCAGGGCGTGCTCGGCATGCACCTGTTCCGCCCGCCGGAAGCGGCTTCCCACGAGCTGCGTCTGAAGATCTATCGCGTCGGCGAGCCGGTGCCGCTGTCGGACGTCCTGCCCATGCTGGAGAACATGGGCCTCCGGGTCGTGGGCGAGGTCCCCTATGCGCTGGCACCGGACGACCTCGATCGCAGGGTCTGGATCCACGATTTCGCCATGACGACGGCCGACGGCCGCTCCGTCGACCTGCGGTCCGCCCGAGAGAAGTTTCAGGAGGCCTTCGGCAGGCTCTGGCGGGGCGAGATCGAGAACGACGGCCTGAACCGGCTGGTTCTCGGCGCGGGCCTGGACTGGCGGCAGACGGTCGTGCTGCGCGCGTTCTCCCGCTATCTCCGCCAGGTCGGAATCCTCTTCAGCCAGGCGTACATGGAAGAGACCCTCGCCCAGCACGCCACCCTGGCCTGCCGGATCGTCGAGCTGTTCGAGGCACGGTTCGATCCGGCCCGTCAGCCGTGCGACGAGCGCGTGTCCACGCTCCGCGCCGAAATCACGTCGCTGCTCGAGGAAGTGCAGAGCCTCGATCAGGACCGGATTCTGCGGCGCTTCCTCAACCTGGCGGAAGCAGCGGTGCGCACGAACCACTACCAGCCTGGCACGGACGGCGCGCCGAAACCGTATCTCGCGATCAAGTTCGACAGCAGCCGTATTGACGAGCTGCCGCCGCCACGCCCGATGGCCGAGATCTTCGTCTATTCGCCGCGCGTGGAGGCGATACACCTTCGCGGCGGAAAAGTGGCGCGCGGCGGCATTCGCTGGTCCGACCGGCGCGAGGATTTCCGCACCGAGGTCCTCGGCCTGATGAAGGCGCAGATGGTGAAAAACGCGGTGATCGTGCCGGTCGGCGCGAAGGGCGGCTTCGTCGTCAAACGCCCGCCCGCCGACCCGTCCCGCGAGGCACAGCAGGCCGAGGGGATCGAGTGCTACAAGACCCTGATCCGCGGGATGCTCGACCTGACGGACAACCTCGACGGAGAACGGGTCGTGCCGCCGGCGCACGTGGTGCGGCACGACGGCGACGATCCGTACATCGTCGCCGCCGCCGACAAGGGCACCGCCACCTTCTCCGATATCGCCAACGCAATTTCCGCGGACTACGGGTACTGGCTCGGCGACGCCTTCGCTTCGGGCGGCTCGGCGGGCTACGACCACAAGGCGATGGGCATCACCGCGCGGGGCGCCTGGGAAAGCGTCAAGCGCCACTTCCGCGAGCTTGGCCGCGACATCCAGAGCGAGGACTTCACCTGCGTCGCGGTCGGCGACATGTCCGGCGACGTATTCGGCAACGGCATGCTGCTGTCGCGCCATACACGCCTCGTCGCCGCCTTCAACCATCTGCACATCTTCGTCGACCCGGACCCGGACGCGGCGAGGAGCTGGGAGGAGCGGAAGCGGTTGTTCGACCTGCCCCGCTCGACCTGGGCCGACTATGACCGCTCTCTCCTGTCGAAGGGCGGTGCCGTGTTCGATCGAAGCGCGAAATCGCTGCGGCTATCGCCGGAGATCAGGGCACTGCTGCAAATCGACCAAGAGGAGGTGCCGCCGGCGACGCTGATGCACGCGATCCTTTGCGCCGAGGTCGACCTGCTGTTCTTCGGCGGCATCGGCACCTACGTGAAGTCGGCGCAGGAGAGCCACGCCGATGTCGGCGACAAGGCGAACGACGCGATCCGTGCCGACGGCGCCGAACTTCGGGCGAAGGTGGTCGGCGAAGGCGCCAATCTCGGCGTCACGCAGCGCGGGCGCATCGAGTATGCGCTGGCGGGCGGTCGGATCAACACCGACTTCATCGACAACTCCGGCGGTGTCGACAGCTCCGACTACGAGGTGAACATCAAGATCCTGCTCGGCCGGGTGATGGCCGACGGCGAGTTGACGCTCAAGCAGCGGAACGACTTGCTGAAAAGCATGACGGACGACGTAGCCGCACTGGTGCTTCGCCACAACTACCTGCAGAGCATGACGATCAGCGTGGAAGAAGCCGACGCTTCCGCCCTGATCGGGCAGCACGGACGGCTGATCCGCGCGCTGGAGCGAAGCGGCCGCCTCGACCGGGCACTGGAAGCGCTGCCGGACGACAAGCGCCTGGCGGAGCGCGAGGCGGCGAAGCTAGGGCTCACGCGCCCGGAGATCGCGGTGCTGCTCTGCTATGCAAAGCTCGACCTGTTCGGCCGACTGCTGCCTTCCGACCTTCCGGACGACCCGCAGCTCGCGGACGATCTGATGCAGTATTTCCCGCCGCTCCTGCGCGAGCGGTTTCCGGACCAGGTGCAGCAGCATCGCCTCCGCCGCGAGATCCTGACGACGGCCGTCGCCAACAAGATCGTCGACCGGGGCGGCATCTCGTTCGTCTCGGAATTGCAGGACAAGACCGGCCGGTCCGAAAGCGACATCGCCCGCGCATTCTCGATCACCGTCGGGGTCTTCGGGATCGAGCCGATCTGGCTCGCGATCGAATCGCTCGACAATGTCGTCGGTGCCGAGGTTCAGATCGAGATGCTGCGCGAGTGTGCCCGCATCGTCGAGCGCGGCACGCTGTGGTTCCTGCGCCACGCCGGTTCGCTGGACATCGCGGCGAACCTCGGCGAGTTCCGGCCCGGCATCGCCCGGCTCCGCGACCACCTCGCAACCTACCTGTTCGCCAACGAGGAATCGCCGGTGCGGGAACGGACGGCGGCGCTGGTCGCGAAGGGCGTCGGCGAGGAACTGGCGCGTTCGATCGCGGTTCTCGACCCTCTCGCCTCCGCACCCGACATCGTGCACACCGCCGAGGCCACGGGGGTGGCGATCGAGGACGTGGCACGCGCCTATTTCGCCGTGGGAGAGCGCCTTCATCTCGAGTGGCTACGCGAGGCGGCCGAAGCCATCCCGGCCGCGACCTCCTGGCAGCGGCTGGCCATCGAGACGTTCGTCGACGACCTGTTCGAGCACCAGAACCTGCTCACGCGGCAGGTGCTGCGGGCCAACGGCCGAGCGCTGGAAGACCCTGCGGCGGCGGTCGAGGACTGGGCCGCGAAGCAGCCCGGCAGCGTCACCCGTCTCGACCGGCTCGTGGAGGAGGCGAGAGCCGGCGGCGCCATGGAGCTCGCCATGCTGACCGTCCTGAACGGGCAGTACCGAACCATGGCGATGCAGTGATCGGCGGCCTCGGTTCGTGAGCACCATACCCCGTCTCGCGCCGCGGCGCGCCGTCGCCGCCTGGTGCCTGTTCGACTGGGCGAACTCGGCCTTCCCGACCGTCATCGTCACCTTCGTCTTCTCGGCCTACTTCACCCAGGCGATCGCCGAGACCCCGGAGCTGGGCACTTCCGCCTGGGGGATCGGGATGACCATCTCCGGGATCGCGATCGCCCTGCTCAGCCCCGCGCTCGGCGCCATCGCCGACCGCACCGGGCGCCGGAAGCCCTGGTTGGCCGCCCTGACGCTGGTCTGCCTCGTCGCAACGGCCGCGCTCTGGCTGGCGGCGCCGGAGCCGGGATGGCTGGTGCCGGCACTGGCGCTGGTCGTGATCGCCAACATCGGCTTCGAGATCGGCATGGTCTTCTACAATGCCATGCTGCCGGACATCGTCGCCCGCAACCGGATCGGCCGCGTCTCCGGATGGGCCTGGGGCTTCGGCTATGCCGGCGGCCTCGTCTGCCTGATCGTCTGCCTGTTCGCCTTCGTCCAGGCCGACCCGCCGCCCTTCGGCCTCGACGCCGATCGGGCGGAGAACGTCCGCGTCGTCACGCCCTTCGTGGCGGCATGGTTCGGCCTGTTCGCGATCCCGCTCTTCCTCCTCGTTCCCGACCGACCGCGCTCGGGCATGGGGCTGGTCGAGGCCGCGCGAACCGGGCTGCGAACGTTGGCCGGCACGCTCGCGAACGTCCGCAGCCACGCGAACATCGCGCGCTTCCTCGCGGCGCGTCTCTTCTACATAGACGGCCTCAACACGATCTTCTCGTTCGGCGGCATCTACGCTGCCGGCACCTTCGGCATGAGCGTCGCCGAGATCATCCAGTTCGGGATCGCGCTCAACGTCAGCGCCGGCCTCGGCGCCGCCGCCTTCGGCTGGATCGACGACAGGATCGGGCCGAAGCGGACGATACTGATCGCAATCGCCGCGATCGCCGCCCTGGCGGTGCCGCTGCTGATCGTCGAGAGCAAGACCCTGTTCTGGGTTTTCGCCGTGCCGCTCGGCATCTTCTTCGGCCCCGCCCAGGCCGCGAGCCGATCGCTGATGGCCCGCCTGGCGCCGCCGGACCTGCAGACCGAGATGTTCGGTCTGTTCGCGCTCTCGGGCAAGATCACCTCCTTTGTCGGCCCGGCGTTGGTGGCCTCGGCCACCGCGCTCTTCATGAGCCAGCGCGCCGGCATGGCGACCCTGCTGATCCTGCTCGTGGCCGGGTTCCTCCTGCTGCTGACGGTGAAGGAACCGAAGGCGGAGGATTGACCGGTGCGCAATCGGCCGAGCGAGTCCGGCAGAATCTGCCGATAGCGGCGAGCAAGAATTTCCTCCGGCGCTCCCCGCCCACGCCTCGCCACGCGCCGCAAACGACACCATCACAGCTGAATCAACCCTTTACGGGGGATTTTCGCGGTTGGCCCGCCCTTTGCTCCTGTAGCGTCGAACCGGAAGACCCATGCGCGCCGTCTGGATCGCGTGCTGGGGTTCAGAGCCCTCCGAGAGGAGGACGTCGCGCGGAGAGGTTTTTCTCCTCCGACCGGCCCCGTGGGTCCGACGGTTCAGGCGAAACAGCCCAAACCGCGTTTGCAGGAGATACTTCCATGGGCCTCAACATGATTTCCAACTATGCCGCCAACGTGGCGCATAGGAATCTCACGGCGACGGACTCCCAGATGACGTCGTCGCTGGCGAAGCTCTCGTCCGGCAGCCGCGTCGTCTCGGCGAAAGACGACGCCGCCGCCATGGCGATCGGCTCGCGCATCAGCTCCGAAGTCGCGGCGCTGAAGCAGGCGAGCGTCAACGCCGGCCAGGCGTCCTCGATGCTCCAGATCGCCGACGGCGCGATGGCGCGCGTCAGCGACATCATGACCCGGATGAAGACCCTCGCCGTGCAGGCGAGCTCGGGTCAGCTCGGAGATACCGAGCGCAGCATGCTCGACACCGAGTACCAGGCCTTGAAGACCGAGATCGATCGCATCGCGATGGATACCGACTTCAACGGCAACAAACTCGTCGGCGGCGAAGCGGTGGTGGACACCGCCTTGGACGGTGACGGTGTGCTCAGCGCGTCGATTTCCAAAGCCGACACCTATACGATCGCAGCAGGGGGCGCCATCACTGGAGCCCTCGGCGCTACAGGCACCCTTGCCCCCGAACTGGCGGATTTGGCAGCGACAGGCGGGACCGTTTCGACGACACTCAGCGACGGCACCGTCTTCACGCTCGAGCTGAGCTCGAACACAATCGCCGCAGGTGGCGTCATCGTCGTCGATGATACCGCCAGCTTCACCTTCAAGCTCGGCACCGGGACTGCGACCGACGTCGATACGGTGACATTCGATATCGACTCCGTTGCCGCCGGGGCGCTCGGCATCGACGAGACTTCCATCGACACTGCCACGAACGCCGACGCGGCGATCACCGCCGTCGGAAACGCGATCAACAAGCTGAACACCGCCCGCGCCAACGTCGGTGCCAGCCAGAACCGCCTCGAGTTCGCTGCGTCCAACCTCGCCACGACCATCGAGAACCAGGAATCGGCGCGGAGCGCCCTTCTCGACCTCGATGTCGCGGCCGAGATGACGACCTTCACCAGCCGTCAGATCCTGATGCAGGCGGGCGTGTCGATGCTGGCCCAGGCCAACCAGATGCCCCAGAACCTGACGAAGCTCCTCGGCTAAGGCGGCGAGCTCCGCAGAGGCAGGAGGAATGGACATGCTGATTGAAGTGAAATCCGACGGCGAGACGGGCTCCCCGTTCGACACCCTCGTCATGCTCTACGAGCAAGCGATCGGCTCGATGCACCGCGCTGCCGCGGCGATCGAGGCGGGCGACGTGGCGGCGCGATGCCGCCACATCGAGCGGGCGATCACCATCGTGACCGACCTCTATGCCGGGCTCGACCCCGAGGAGGATGGAGAGTTCGCCGCCCACCTCGCCGTCGCCTACCGGCTCGTCCGGGCCAGGCTCGTGCTGGTGAACGGACGCAACGACGCCGTGCTCGCGCGCGGCACGGCCGGGCTGCTCGAGCCGATCCTCGACGCCTGGCGCCGGATCGCGCGCGAGAGCCGGAGGCTGCCGCACGCGACGGCCGCCGGAACCGCCACCGCGTCGAACGATGCGGCGGCCCCTGCGCGGGTGGATCGGCCAGCCGCCTGAAGTACCGGTCACCACCCGACCTGCAGCGCCCCGGGGAGGGGCGGTCCAGCACACGGTTCCCTCCCCGTAGGCGGCCTGCACCGGATACGACTCGAGCAGAATCGGAACCTTCATGAGCCTTACCCTCAAACTG
>JAJUGE010000047.1 GCA_029268305.1 Alphaproteobacteria bacterium | reverse complement strand
GCGAAGCGCTCGAAGCCGAGCTCGCCCAGGCGCCGGTCGAGGACGTGATAGACGTCTTCGGAGGTCGATGCCGCGGACAGCTCGTCGATGAGGCTCTCGATCACCTCCGGCATTGCAAATGATCCCGCACGTTCCCGGCGCGCGTTATGTCCCAAGGCCCGATGTTCGCCAGAATATCTAAGTCTATCACATGGAAAGGTCGATTCTATCGCTTTGAATGCCGGTTCCCGCTCGGACGGTGCGCGGTCTATTCGCCCGCATTGTCCGTCGAAGGCGCACGGCGCAGTGCCTTGACTTGCGCTGCGTGGCGCTTTCGCTGCAGCCGCTTCCTCCGCGCGGAGTGCGGGACGCGGGTCGCTTTCCTCGGCTCGGGCGGCACGGCTGCCTGACGGATGAGGGAGACCAGCCGCTCGATCGCCTCCTCCCGATTGCGGGCCTGACTGCGGAATCGCCGCGCCGTGATCACAATCTGACCCTCACTGGTCAGGCGTCGTCCCGCGAGCTTCAGCAACCGCGCACGCACCTCTTCGCCGATCGAAGGCGAGCCGGCGGCGTCGAAGCGGATCTGAACGGCTGTCGCCGCCTTGTTGACATGCTGGCCGCCTGGTCCGCCCGCTGTGATAAAGATCTCTTCGATTTCAGATTCCTGAATCGAGATCGTATCGGTGACCTTGATCATGATCCTCCTCCGCCTGGCCTCTGCTGCCCCCGGACCACTCCGGCTCGCGTACTCCGTCGAAAGGGCGCGGGCGTGACGGGCGCACGGTACGCCGTCTACTTCGCACCGGCGGAAGATTCGGCGCTGAATCGTCTCGCGTCCCGCTGGCTCGGCCGCTGCGCCTACACCGGAACGCGCTACCCGCCGACCGGTGTCGGCGAAATAACTCCTGCCGCACAGGAGGAGATCACCGCAGAACCGCGGCGCTACGGCTTCCACGCGACGCTGAAGCCGCCGTTTCGGCTCCCGCAAGGGCGCACTGCGACGGAGCTGCTGACGGCGGTGGAGAGCTTCGCCGCAGCCCGGCCCCGGATCATTCTCCCCGGTCTGCGGGTAGCGCGTCTCGGAAGGTTTCTCGCCCTTGTGCCGGAGCGGGCATCGCCGGAGCTAGAGGCGCTCGCCGCGGACTGTGTCGTCACATTCGATCGCTTCCGGGCTCCCCCCGGCGAAGCGGAGCTCGCGAGACGGCGATCGAGAGATCTGACGCGCCGGCAGGAGGAATTGCTCCTCGCTTGGGGCTACCCGTACGTCATGGAAGAGTTCCGGTTTCATATGACCTTGACCGGACCTCTCGCCCCGGAGACCGGCGAGAGCGTCCTTCCAGCGTTGCAGGAGACGTTCGATCCGGTCTGCGGCACGAGCTTCGTCCTCGACGCGCTCACAGTGTTCGGACAGTTCGACCCGGCTGGGGATTTTCGGGTGGTTGCGCGCTACCCTCTCGGAGAAATCTCCGGCTGAAGGTTCGAGCAATCCGCCGTGTGAGCGGCCGTCAGGGCCTCGATGAAGCGCGCGAGCGCGTCTTCGATTTCACCGTCATTGCGGACGGTGAGCACCTCGGCCCCGGTCGGAGCGTCGGCGGCGGCCCTGAGCAGCCGTGACTCGATTTCCTCGGGAGTTTCCCGTCCGCGTTGCCGCAGCCGTTCCCGAAGCGTGGCGGGACTGGCGGTCACATGCACGACCCGGAGACGCGGAAACCGGAGCCGGGCCGGCTGGACCACGGCACGCGAGACGTTCGCCACCACGTGCGTTCCCTCCGTCAGCAGGCGGGCGTCGGATTCCCGGATTCCGTAGTGGAGACCGTGCGCCGACCAGTGAAGCGCGAAAGCTCCCGCGGCGGCCATCGCGGCAAACTCGGCTTCGCCGACAGCCTCATGGTCTTCACCTCCGGCGTCGGCGGGGCGGGTTACGACCCTGCGTGCAAAGTAGTGCGTGGCGGACAATTGGGGCCGCGCGCGCTCCAGAAGTGTGTCCTTTCCGACGCCGCTCGGACCGACGACGAGGTAGAGGATGCCGCCGCGGGTCGCGCCGCTGGAGTTCATCGGGCCACCTTGTGCGTGAGGATGAAGCGGCGGCAGAGTACGGGAATTGCCGTCCGCGACAAGCCCCGTCCATTGCGCGAGCAGGAGGTAGAGAGCGATGCCGGACCAGGCGGAGGACCAGAGTGCGGTCGTCGAGTTCCTGGCGAGCGGCGCCTGGGCCGGGGTGTCGCCGGACCGTGTTTCACGAATCGAGACCCACGGCGCTCTGGTATTTCTGGCCGGCGATCGGGTCTGCAAGATAAAGCGCGCGGTCGAGTTCCCGTACATGGACTTCTCGACTTTGGAGAAGCGGCGCCGGGCGTGTGAGACCGAGCTTCGGCTCAATCGGCGCGCGGCACCTCGGCTGTATCTGTCGGTCGAGCCGATCACGCGGAGCTCGGGCGGCCGTCTCTCTTTCGGCGGGGCGGGAACGCCGGTCGAATGGTGCGTGCTCATGCGGCGCTTTCCGCAGGAGGCGCTCCTCGATCGGATGGCAGAGGAAGGCCGCCTGACGCGGCAGATCGTCATTGATCTCGCCGCCGCCATCGCCGGATTTCACGCCGATGCGGAACGAGCCGGCGACGATTCCCCGTACGGCGGAGAAGCGGCGGTCCGTGCGACGTTGACCGAGTCCCTTCAGGAGTTGAGCGAACGCCCAACATGGTTTGCGCCGGACGCGGTCGAACGCGTGCGGCAGCTGGCCGACGCGCAGCTCGGGCGCTCCGCGGCGGTGCTCGACGCACGGAAGCGCGCGGGCTTCGTCCGCCAATGCCACGGCGATCTGCACCTAGGCAACGTCTGTCTGCTGGAAGGTCGCCCGACGCTCTTCGACGCGATCGAGTTTAACGAGGCGCTTTCCTGGGTGGACGTGCTGCACGACCTCGCCTTCATGTTGATGGACCTCGATCACCGCGGCCTGCGCGCCTTCGCGGCCCTGCTGCTCACGCAATATGCTGTCGAGACCGACGATCTGGATGGGCTCGGCGTGCTGCCACTGCTGCTGGCAGACCGGGCGCTGGTGCGCGCGAAGGTCAAGGCGGCCACCGCCGACGCTACCGGCGAAAGGGGCCGCCTCGCTGCTCTGCAACGGGAAGCACAGAAGTATTTTGAGGCGGCACAAGCCTATCTGAGGCCGCCCCCGGCGCGTCTCGTTGCGGTGGGCGGACTCTCCGGCACCGGCAAATCGACCCTCGCCGGACGCATCGCCCCGAAAGTGGGTCCGGCGCCGGGAGCCGTGCATCTCCGTTCCGACGTGATCCGCAAGCGGCTTGCGGGCGTGCCGGAGAGCCAGCGATTGGATGAGTCCTTCTATTCTCAGGATTGGACGCGCGCTGTTTACAAACGGATGATCGCAATAGCAGGGCGGGTGCTTGCATCGGGGCACGCCGTCGTCCTCGACGCCGTGTTCGCGCGGGTGGACGAGCGGGAGGCGGTGCAGCGTCTTGCCGCCAAACTCGGTGTCGGCTTCAGAGGGCTATGGCTGGAGGCGCCGCTCCACGTCATGGCAGACCGCGTCGAGCGGCGGAGCGGCGACGCTTCGGACGCCACCGCGGAAAT
The DNA here is from genome assembly GCA_029268305.1 of Alphaproteobacteria bacterium. Classification (GTDB taxonomy): domain Bacteria; phylum Pseudomonadota; class Alphaproteobacteria; order JAJUGE01; family JAJUGE01; genus JAJUGE01. The sequence goes on along the minus strand of JAJUGE010000047.1, from coordinate 24,850 downwards.
CGTGCACCGCCAGGTCAGTTACGAGCTCGGTCGGCTCGACTGGCACAAGGTATCTGCGGAAGGACCTCCCGAAACGGTGGAAGCCGCTGCGCGGCGCGCGCTCGACGCCTGAGTGCCACGGGCTTACCGCAAGTTTCTCTCGCGCGAAGCCGTGTGCTAATCAGTGGCTCAGCGCACAGGGGGCGAGAGAGCAACGACGGTCAATGGCGGCCAACGAGCAGATGAGGCTTCGCGAGAGCCAGCCGGAACCGGTGGAAGTTGCCGAGAGCGGCCCGTCGACCAGGATTCTGCTGCGCGGTTCCTGGACGACCGAGCATGCGGCCGCCCTCGACCCCAAGGTTGCCGATCTCGGTGCCGGCGGTGCCTCCGAGGTCGTGTTCGATCTCGCCGAAGTCGAAGAGATGGACACCAGCGGCGCATGGCTGATCCTGCGGACCGTCGAGGCTCTGCAGGGCCGCGGCGCGACCGTGGAGCTGGCTTCCGTCGACGCACGGTTCCGGGGGCTTCTCGATACGGTCGCGGAAGCGATCATGGTGGCGCCCGAAGCGCCGAAAGGGCCCTCGGCGCTCACGGCGCTGCTCGTCCGGATCGGCCGCGCGACCGTCGCCGTGATGGAGCAGGGGCGCAACCTGCTCGAATTTCTCGGCGCCGTGGTGGTCGCATTGCTCCGCGCCACGGCCTCGCCGCGGCGTGTGCGCTTCCCCGCGTTGGTGGCCCACATGGAGGCGACGGGGCTGAACGCGCTGCCGATCGTCGGGCTCCTCAGCTTCCTGATCGGAGTGGTCCTGGCATATCAGGGCGCGGATCAGCTCGCTCGGTTCGGTGCAGAAATCTACACGGTGAACCTGGTGGGCGTCGGCGTGTTGCGCGAGATGGGTGTTCTTCTCACGGCGATCATCGTGGCGGGGCGCTCGGGAAGCGCATTCGCCGCACAGATTGGGACGATGAAGGTCAATCAGGAGATCGACGCTCTCTCCACCCTCGGACTGGATCCGCTGTTCGTTCTGGTCCTGCCGCGCGTGCTCGGCCTGATGCTGGTGATGCCGTTGCTGGTGTTCTACGCCGACGTGCTCGGACTGATCGGGGGGGCATCGATGGCGACGCTCGCGCTCGACATCAGCTTTTCGCAGTTCATCACCCAGATGCACAACGCCGTCCCGATCGACCATTTCTGGGTCGGCCTCGTAAAGGCGCCGCTGTTTGCCTTTGTCATCGCCGTGGTCGGCTGCTACGAGGGACTGCAAGTTTCACAAAGCGCTGAATCGGTCGGCAGGATGACGACGAAGTCGGTCGTCGAAGGAGTGTTCCTGATCATCGTCCTCGATGCTTTCCTGTCGATCTTCTTCTCGATGATCGGGGTCTGACCGCGGATGACCGGGAGAAGCAGGTCATCCGGCGAGCCGGCGATCGAGGTCCGCGGCCTCAGGACACAGTTCGGCACTACCGTGATCCACGACGACCTCGATCTCACCGTGAAGGCGGGTGAGGTCCTGGGCATCGTCGGTGGGTCGGGGACGGGCAAGTCGGTCCTGCTCAAGTCGATCATCGGTCTAATCCGGCCCGCGGCGGGCGAGATCACCGTGCTCGGACGTAACGTCGACGAACTCTCCGCCGCGGAGATGAGTCGGCTCAGGCAGCGCTGGGGCGTGCTGTTCCAGGACGGTGCGCTGTTCAGCTCGTTAACGGTCGCGCAGAACGTCGAGGTTCCGATGAAGGAGCACTCGGATCTGCCGCGCGCGCTCCGACGCCAGCTGATTGAGGTGAAACTCGGCCTGGTGGGGCTCGCGCCTGATGCAGCGCACAAGTACCCGGCCGAGCTTTCCGGCGGAATGCGAAAGCGCGCCGGTCTCGCTCGCGCACTCGCGCTCGATCCCGAGATTCTGTTTCTGGATGAACCGACCGCCGGTCTCGACCCGATCGGTGCTGCCCGCTTCGACGAGTTGATCGGCAACCTGCAACGCTCGCTCGGGCTGACGGTGGTGATGGTGACGCACGACCTCGACAGCCTCTACGCCGTCTGCGACAGGATCGCAGTGCTGATTGACAGGCGGACCCGCGTCGGCACGATCGACGAACTCATACAGGACGACCACCCCTGGATACGCGAGTACTTCCGTGGTCCTCGCGGCCGAGCCGCACGCGAGACCGCCGAACACGGCCTTCAACGGAGCATGGGCTGAGTATGGAGACCAGGGCCAATTATCTGATGGTGGGCGTGTTCGTCGTCGTGATGTTCGTCGGGCTGATCGGCTTCGTGCTCTGGCTCGGCAAGTTCCAGGCGGCGAGCCGGTTCGACACGTACGACATCTATTTCGAGGGCTCGGTCGCCGGCCTGAACGAGGGCAGCTCCGTTACCTACCGCGGTGTGACGGTCGGCCAGGTGGAGGAGATCAGGATCGCGCCCGAGGACCTTGAAAGAATTCGGGTCACCATCCGTGTCGCGGAAGAAACGCCGGTAAAGACGGATACGCGCGCGAGCCTGGAGCTCCAGGGCATAACCGGCGGGTCGGTGGTGATGCTGAGCGGCGGCTCGACCGCAGCACCGCCGCTGGAGCCGGTCGGCGATCAGGAAAGGCCGGTGATCGAATCCCAGTCGTCGCGGTTGGAGCGCGTCCTCGAAGGCGCGCCGGCGCTGCTCGAGAGCATACAGCTGATGATCCATCAGGCCAGCGACCTGTTGAACGTCGAGAACCGAGAGGCATTTTCCGACACCTTGCGCAACGTCCGCGATCTTTCCGCGGCGCTGGCCGATCAGGCGCCGCAGATCCGGCAGATCGTGTCGGGGGCGGCAGAGACGATCGATAATCTGAACACCGCGAGCCGCGCGGTGAGCGAGGTCTCCAAGGATTTGTCCAAGAATCTGGTGGGGGCGCTGCGATCGGTCGAAAGCGCGGTGAAGAGTCTGGAATCTGCCGGTCTGCAGACGGCGGAAGACGTGAATGCGCTGGTCTGGGAGCTCCAGACCACTGCACGGACGGCGACCTCCGTTGCGCGTGAGGTCGAGGCGATGGTCAAGGAGAACCGACAGCCGATCCGGGATTTCGCCAGCACCGGGCTCTATGAGTTGTCCACGTTCCTGAGCGAGTTGCGGTTGCTCGTCGCCGGGCTCAACAGGGTCACGACGGAAGTGGGCCGGGATCCCGCCCGCTTCCTGTTCGGCAGGCAGCAGGATGGCTATGAAGCGAGATAAACAGATGAGCGTGCCGAACGAGGCGTCACCCAGCCTCCGCCGACGACGTGTGCTGGCGGTCCTGGCCTCGGTGCCTGCGATCTCCGCTCTCGGCGCTTGCGAGCGCTTTATACCCGGCAGCGGCCCGCCGCCGACGCTCTATACGCTGACTCCGAAAAGCACTTTTGCGGCCGATCTGCCTCGGGTCCAGTGGCAGCTCGTGCTCGAGACGCCTTTCGCGCCAGCCACGCTCAATACGGTCAGGATCGGGATCATGCCGGCCCCGACAATCTTCGAGTATTACGCCCGTTCGAGCTGGAGCGATCGAGCACCGCTGATGGTGCAGACGCTCATGACGGAATCGTTCGAGAACACCGGAAAAATCGTGTCGGTGGGCCGTGAGTCGATCGGGCTCCGGGCGGATTTCGTCCTGAAGACGGAGCTGCGGGAGTTCCAGATGGAGGCTTTCCGCGATCCGCCGCAGGTGCAGGTCAGAATCCAGGCCAAGCTGGTGAAAATGCCGGAGCGGGAGATCGTGGCTGCGAGCGACTTCGGTGCCTGGGAAGAGGCGAACCCCGACGAGATGCAGCAGGTGATTCGTGCGTTCGACCTCGCTCTCGGGAAAGTTCTCAAAGGCCTGATCGAATGGACCCTGCGATCCGGCGAGGCGGTCGCTCGGCAGAGGGCCGAGACCTCGTCCTGACCGTTCGGCCGATGTGCAAATCCGCCTCCAAGGTTCGGTCGGAGGTTGTGATGCGCGCCGGGAGCGGGCAAGGTCACCAACTCGGTAAAAAAAACAACCGGTCCACAACGGACGCCTGCTGATGGGAGTGAACGATATGAGTACGCTTTTGCGCCGGGCATTGTCCGGCGTCTGTGCCCTGGCGGCGGTTGGGGCCGCCGTACCTTCGGCTTCTGCCGCGGATGTCGTGGACGGGCCGCAAGTTCACTGGAACTACTCCGCGTGGGGCAAGAGCCGTGCCTCTTCGCAGATCTACGACCTGTTCGGCGAGTACATGTCGGAGCGCACCGGCGGCAAATTCACCGCACAGGTGCACTACGGGACATTGTCGAAGCCGCGAGACAATCTCGACGGCATCAAGCTCGGCGCATTCCAGGCTGCCACCTATTGCGCGAGCTACTATCCGGGCAAAATGGAGGCGCAGACCGGGCTCGACCTGCCGTTTCTCCCGATCAACACGCTGGACCAGCTGGCGAAGGTGAACGACGACTTCGAAGAGCACCCGACGTCGCAGGCCGAGTTCGCCAAGTGGGGCGCAAAATACTACATGAGCTCCGTTCTGCCGCTGTACGAGGTGATCGGCAAGGGCGAGCCGCCCGACGGGCTCGAAGGTTGGAAGGGCAAGCGTATCCGCGCACTCGGGCCACAGGGGCAGGCTATGGAGCTGCTCGGTGCGGTGCCGACGACGGTGCCCGCGCCCGAGGTCTACATCTCAATGGACCGCGGCCTCCTCGACATGGCGGCATTCGCCAACTACTCGCTGCTGGCCTACCGCATCTATGAGCTCGGTGACTGGTTTACGAGCGGCTTCCAGATCGGCTCGATCCACTGCGGCTTCATGATGAACGAGCAGGCCTACAACGACCTTCCGGATCAGTACAAGCAGCTGATGGAGGAGTACCGACCCTGGGCCTACAAGAAGCAGGTGACCGCTTTGACCGAGGCGGAGGTCAAGACCGGGCCTGAGACGTTCCGCGAGGCGGGGCTTCAGGAGATCAAGTTCACACCCGAGGACAAGGCGAAGTTCGCCGAGAAGGCGGCGAAGCCGGTCTGGCGGGCGTGGGTCGAGAAGATGAACGACCAGGGCTACAATGGTCAGGAGCTGCTCGACCTGATTCTGTCGAGCGCAGAGAAGCACAAGAACTTCAAGTTCTGAATTTCCCGAAATACGGGATGTGGGCCGGAGGTGCTTCTCCGGCCCTTTTTCATTGGACTTTGCCGAGCCGCGGCCGCATCTGGGGCAAACCAACGGGGTTGCGACGTTGCCTCCATACATGCAAACCTCGAAAGCATCTGCGGAAAGCAGAGCGAGAGTCCGCGAACCGACGGACAATATGGGGAGGATTGAGATGAGAATGTCCCTACACAGGGCGGTTGTCGCCGCCTGCACGACGCTTGCACTTCCATTGGCCATCGGGAGTTCGATGGCTGCGGATATTGTGGACGGCCCCCAGGTTCATTGGAATTACTCCGCCTGGGGTAAAAAGCGTGCTTCTTCACAGATTTACGATCTGTTCGGCGACTACATGTCGGAACGGACCGGCGGCAAGTTCACCGCGCAGGTGCACTACGGTACGCTGTCGAAGCCGCGGGATAATCTGGACGGCATCAAGATAGGCGCGTTCCAGGCGGCAACCTATTGCGCGAGCTACTATCCCGGCAAGATGGAGGCGCAGACGGGGCTCGATCTGCCGTTCCTGCCGATCCACACGCTCGATCAGCTGGCTAAGGTCAACGACGATTACGAGGAGCACCCGGTACCCAAGGCCGAGTTCGCCAAGTGGGGCGCGAAATACTTCGTAAGCTCGGTTCTGCCGCTGTACGAGGTGATCGGCACGGGCGAGCCGCCGAAGGGCCTCGAAGGCTGGGAAGGAAAGCGGATTAGGGCGCTGGGTCCGCAGGGTGAAGCGATGGAACTGCTCGGCGCCGTTGCGACGACGGTGCCCGCGCCGGAGGTCTACATCTCGATGGACCGCGGCCTCCTCGACATGGTCGGCTTCGCGAATTACTCACACCTCTCGTACCGCATCTACGAGCTCGGTGACTGGTTCACGAGCGGCTTCCAGATCGGCTCGATCCACTGCGGCTTCATGATGAACGAGCAGGCCTATAACGAGCTTCCGGATCAGTACAAGCAGCTGATGGAGGAATATCGGCCTTGGGTCTATGAGAAGCAGGTTGCGGCGCTGACGGAGGCCGAAGTCAAGACCGGACCGGAGACGTTCCGCGAGGCGGGGCTTCAGGAGATCAAGTTCACGCCCGAGGACAAGGCGAAGTTCGCCGAGAAGGCGGCGAAGCCGGTCTGGGACGGCTGGGTCAAGAAGATGGACGAGCAGGGCTACAATGGCCAGGAGCTGCTAGACCTCATTCTGTCGAGCGCGGAGAAGCACAAGGACTTCCTGTTCTGACGCGCGCATGCGAGGCCGATGCCTTGCTCGGGGCCGGATCCGATCCGGCCCCGTCTTACTTGATGCGCCCTTGCTTGGTGCGCCGGAACAGCTCCCGTACCACCGGCATCGCCTCGAGATCAGCTTCGGTCAGCCGCTCCCAGTCGATGCCGCGCGGCGGGGGCAGGGTGGACGACGTCTCGAACGCCCGTTCCGGCGTCGCGATCGCGGCAAGAGGCTGATCGATCGGCTCAACAGGAAAGCTGTCCACGATCTGCACTTCGTGCACGGTGGTGGCCACCGGCACGGGTTCATGCCCGAGTTCCATCAGCATGGCGAACTCGAGATCGCTGTACCCCGCACCCTTGCCGGCCCGTCGCCCGTCACGCGTAACCGCTACTGAGCCGGCGACGATCGCGTCCATCTGGGGCAGTTCGTCGAGCGGCACGTCGTCGGCCCAGCGCTCCCAATTCGAACGCTTCGCGGCCTCGAATGCCGCTTCGGCGGGGATGCGGGCCGGGTCGAGCCGCTTGAACCCGCCGGCGAGTTTCGGCGTCGGGACATAGACGACGATGCCCCTCCGAAGCGCCTCCGCCCGCACATAGGCCTGCGGGCTGTCTGGGTTCACCTTGATCCGTCGCGCATCTCGCCAGGGCGCAAGATCGAACAGCCGCTTCGCCGCCTCGGCGGCACCCTTGAAGTTCGGGATGCGCCCATGCGGCGGGAACGGGAAGGCAGCGAGCTTTTCTGCCTTCAGCCGATCCCATACATGTTCGCGCGCAGCGGCTTTGTCCGGGAAATCGAGGCTCACGTCCGCGCGGCGAGCAATTGCATGAGTTCGCGCGCCCGCGCCGACTCGTTGCCGTCGGCGATGGCGTCCAAGCGCCGCACCGCGTCGTCGCGTAGATAAGTCGCGAACAGCGAGCGGATCTTCTCGCGCAGCACATCCTCGCGATGAGGATTGGAGGGAGAGCCGGATGCGTCCTCCACCTCCACCCGTTCGGTCTTGCCTTCCGCGGAGCGCACCTCCACCCAGGCGCCGTAGCGCGCCGGATATGAGGCGTCGAGGCCGGCGTCGGGAACCAGATCCAGCCGCTCGGCGAGAGCCACTATCTCCGGATCGGAGCGGAACTCGTCGGCGAACTGCGGCGGCAAGACCGCACCTTCGCGGAGTGCTACGGCAAGGCAGTAGCGAACGCTCATCTGGGCGGTGAGGGCGGAACCGGGCCGGTATGGGAACCCGCATTGCAGATCGACGACACGTGCGATGCCCGCGCGGATCTCGTCATCCGGCTTCGGCGCGCGCCCGAGACGGCGTCGGATCTCGAGGGCGGCGTCGATATAGGCATGCGCGCTGCCGCACGCAGGGTATGGCTTGAAGCGGTTGCCGAGGAAGACCCAGCGCTCGCCGAGTCCGTCGGTGAGCGGGGCCGGGTCGCTGGCATCGGAGAAGGTCCTGAGGAACCCACCGTCCTCCTCCTCGTAGATGCGGCTCGGTCCGGTAAAGCCGAGGGCGGCGAGCTCGGCGGCCATCAGCCCGGCGCGTGCGGCGATGCCAGCGTGAAGCCGTTTGTTCATCGCGCCTTCGGCATTGAAGGAGAAAAGGCCGCTGCCCTGGGTGCCGGCGAGGCCGAGCGCGTGCCGGGTCCGCATCTCGTCCAGGCCGAGCAGGATGGCGCAGCCGGCCGCCGCGGCAAGGGGACCGCAGACCCCCGTCAGGTGCCAGCCGCGCACGCGCGCGGCGTTCGGGTCCAGTGCGAGGCTGGTGCGGATATCGATCTCGTATCCGACCGCGATCGCGAGCGCGATTCTCTCGGCCGGACTGTCGAGCCGTTCTGCGAGGGCGAGCACCGCCGGCACGACCACGGCGCCCGGATGCAGCTTCGCGACGTAGTCGTCGTAGTCGAACGCATGTGCGGCCGAGCCATTGACCAGCGCCGCGTCCGAAGGCTTGAGCCAGGGGTGGGCTTCGCCCCAGACGGTCGCGGTACCGTCCACCGTTCGTCCGCCCTGGTCGATCCATTGCCGGACGATGCCGGTCCATGGCTGGTCGAACCCGCTCAACCCGACGGCAAGAGTGTCGAGCATCGCGAGCCGGGCCGCCTTTACCACCTCCTGAGGCAGGTGATCCGGCCGCAGGCCCGCGATCCAGCGTCCGATCAGCGCGGTCGGCTCGGTCCGGGTCGGATTGGCGACTGCGGTGGCATTCTGCATGGCTATCACTCCGCTGCGGCGCGTCGGGCGACCGAAGGCAGCCGCGACGCTCGCACATAGACGGTGCCGTCGAACAGGCGGCGAGCCGTCCGGTAGACGACCGCCTTCTCCGCAACCCATTCGCCGTTCCGGCGGTCGACCGTGGCTCCGACCACGGTGAGCCCGGACGGCTGGGCTATCCGGATGTCGGCAGATGGATCCCCCGGGCGGCCCGCCACCTCGTGCACGATCGAGCCCTCGATGCGCGAGGCGACGGCAAGGCACATGGCTCCGGTGAGCGGCACCGCCCGATGCGGTTGCCCGACCGAAATCATGCGCACGGCGAAATCCATCGCTTCTGCGCCCAGAGGTTCGCCCGACAGGGTTGCGGCATCCGCAGGCGGCGAGACGATCGCCACCTTGGGGATGCCCGGGATCTCGGCCGCGGCATCGGTCGTGGCGGCGATGCCCATGCGAACGCTCGCGGCGCGGCGAATCGCCTCCAGCTTCTCCAGGGTGGTGTGATCCTCGTCGAGTGCAGCCGGCATCTCGACCCCGGTTAGGCCCAGATCGGCCGCCCGCACGAACACGCCCGGATTGGCGGCATCGATCAGCGACGCTTCGATGCTGCCGATGCCGGGGACATCCAGTACGTCGCGAGCACTTCCGCTCGGCAACAGCTTGCCGGTGCCGGCACCGCCGGGATCCAGGAACTCGAGCCGGATCGGCGCTCCGGTGCCGGCGACTCCCGGCAGCGCGAAATCGCCGTCGACGGCCGCTTCGCCGTCATCCAGCGCAAAGCGCGATACGATGATCTTGCGCGTATTGGTATTGTGGATGCGAACGACCGCCTCCTTGCCGCTCGCCTTCACCAGACTCTCGTCGACGGCAAAGGGGCCGACCGCGGAAGACATGTTGCCGCAGTTGCCCGACCAGTCCACGGACGACTGCTTCACCGAGACCTGGGCGAACGTGTAATCGACGTCGGCGTCCGGCCGGCTCGGCGGACCGATGATGCAGACCTTCGACAGCGACGAGATGCCGCCGCCCATGCCGTCGAGCTGACGCCCGTTGGGGTCGGGGCTGCCGATCGCGGCCAGGAAGATGGCTTCCTGCTCCGCCCTGTCGCCGGGCAGGTCTTCGGCCCGGAACATGATCGCCTTGCTGGTACCGCCACGCATGAAGACGGCGGGCAGCCGAATCTGGCGCATGCGTTCCTCCGTGCTTTGCTCCCGAGCGGAGTGCTTCCGGCAATGTTCGTCCGCCTCGGCTCGCGGGGCAAGGGCGGCGGTTAACTCGCCGCCGCAGCGAGCGCCTGATCGAGGTCGCGGATGATGTCGTCGACGCTCTCGATCCCGACCGAAAGGCGAATCACGTCAGGTCCGGCGCCGGCGGCGATCTGCTGCTCTTCCGTCAGTTGGCGATGGGTGGTCGAGGCCGGATGCAGGATGAGGCTGCGTGTGTCGCCGATATTGGCGAGGTGGGAGAGGATCTCGCAGGCTTCGACTACCTTCAGTCCCGCCTCGTAGCCGCCGCGCACCCCGAATGTGAAAACGGCGCCGGCTCCCTTCGGCATGTACTTGCGCGCGCGCTCGTAATAGGGGCTCGACGGCAGGCCGGCATACGACACCCGGGAGACGGACGAGTGTCTCTCCAGAAATTCTGCGACGGCCTGTGCGTTCTGCACGTGACGCTCCATGCGCAGTGGCAGGGTCTCGCAGCCGGTGATGGTGAGGAAGGCGTTCATCGGCGCCATCGCGGCACCGAGATCACGGAGTCCGACGGCATGACCGTGCACCGTCAGGGCGAGATCGCCGAAGGTTTCGTGGAAGCGGAGCCCGTGATAGGCCGCTTCGGGTTGCGACAGGCTCGGGAACCGGTCGGTTGCCGACCAGTCGAAGCGCCCTGAATCCACGAGGATTCCGCCGAGGGCGTTGCCGTGGCCCGAGAGAAACTTGGTTGTGGAGTGAACGACGAGATCGGCACCCCATTCGAGCGGCCGGCAAAGGCAGGGCGTCGCCATGGTGCTGTCGACGATCAGCGGCACGCCTGCGTCATGGGCGATATCCGCGACCGGCTCCAGATCGACGATCGCGCCGCCCGGATTGGCCGGGCTCTCGACGAAGATTGCCTTGCACTTCGGTCCGACGGCGGCGCGAAGCGCTTCCAGGTCGTCGGGGTCGACCAGAACGCAGTTCCAGCCGAACTTGCGGAACGTGCGCGTGAACTGGGTGATGGATCCGCCGTAGAGTCGCCGCGCCGCCACGAATTCGTCGCCCGGAGAGAGAAGGGTGAACATGGCCAGCATCTGTGCGGCGTGTCCCGACGCGGTCGCGATCGCACCGCGCCCGCCTTCCAGCGCCGCTATCCGTTCTTCCAGGACCGATACGGTGGGATTGCCGATGCGCGTGTAGACGTAGCCGTAACTCTGCAGGTTGAAGAGCGAGGACGCCTGATCGGCATCCTCGAAGACATAGGAGGTCGTTTGATAGATCGGCGTGGTGCGGGCGCCCGTGGTGGGATCGGGCGAGGCGCCCGCATGTACCGCCAGTGTCTCAATTCCGTAAGGGTTCTTCGGCGATGGCATGGAGCTCTCTTTTCTCAGGCTCGACCGGCGAGCTGGATGTGTCTCACCCGATGCGTCGACGGCGACTGGAGATGACGCCGGAATTGGCGCCGCTCCAGCCCAACTCGCCGAACAGCCGGGCGTATTCGATCTTCGGGCAGCGGTTCATCACCACCTTCAGTCCCGCCTCTTCGGCTCGCGCCGCCGCCGCGTCGTTGCGGACGCCGATCTGCATCCAGACCACCCGGGCCGCCTTTTCGATCGCCTCGTCCGTGATCGGACCGGCGGCCTCGGAATTGCGGAAGATGTCGACCATGTCGACCTTCCCGGGGACCTCAGCGAGGGTGGCGTAGGTCTGCTCGCCGAGGATTTCCTGTCCGGCAGCGACCGGGTTGACCGGTATCACCGTGAAGCCCTTCGCCTGAAGATATTTCATCACGAAGTAGCTCGGCCGATTCCAGTGCGGACTGGCGCCGACCATCGCGATCGTGCGCACCGACCGGAGAATGTCGCGGATGTAAGCGTCGCTGTAGCTGTGGTGGAGCATCGCGGAGCCTTTCATGAGGCACGCATTCTAACCTCCCGCTCCACCACGGAACCAGCGAGGAACCGAGGAGGTTGCTCGTGTCTGCTAAGGAGGATCGGTCATGTGGTTGTCCCGGGTTGCTTTCGGTCTGGTGTTTGTCGCGTCCCCGGCCGTCGCGGAACAGTGCGAGGAGCAGGTTGCGGCTTTCGCTGAGATGCACGACCTGAAGGCGTCGCCGCCCGAGGCGGCTCAGATGGGGGCAACAGAGCCAGCCCCGCCGGCCACTCTCGAATCGCGAGGCATGAGTATCGCGCCGCTTGAATCCTCCGACGGCACGGGAGGGACGATCGGCAAAAGCTCCGAAGGCGCAGAGACCCGCTCCTCGGACGCCTCCCGCCCTCCCACGCGCGAGGAAGAAAGCCTGCGCGCAGCCGAAGCCCCTGCAGCTCAGGCCCCGGTGTCCGAGGCGCAGCGCCGGACGCGGGCCGAGACTCTGCTGCTGGGAGCTACGAGCGCATCGCGGGACGGACGCGAGCAGGAGTGCCTGACGCTGCTGCAGCAGGTTCGTCAGCTTTACGAAGGCCGCTAGCGTGGCCAGACGGCCGGTCGCTTCTCAATGAAGGCGTCGATGCCTTCCTCGGCGTCGGGCAACATCATGTTCCGCACCATTACGTCGCTGGCGAAAGCATAGGCATCCGGCACGCCCATCTCGAGCTGGCGGTAGAAGGCTTCCTTGCCGATCGCGAGAACTCGCGGCGATTTCGCAGCGATCTGTCTGGCGAGCGCTGCGACCGCTTCATCCAGATCTCCGGCCGGAACGACGCGGTTGACCAGCCCGATCCGCAGTGCCGCAGCGGCATCCGCCATGTCTCCCGTCAGCAGCATCTCCATCGCCGCCTTCCGCCCGACATTGCGGCTGAGTGCCACCATCGGTGTGGAGCAGAACAGGCCGATGTTGACCCCGGGAGTGGCGAAGCGCGCTCCGGTGGAGGCGACGGCGAGGTCGCAGGTGGCCACGAGTTGGCAGCCCGCCGCTGTCGCAACGCCGTGTACCTTGGCGATCACCGGCTGCCGGAGGCGCAGGATGGTGATCATGAGCCGACTGCACTGCGCGAACAACGCCCGATAGGCCTCGTGGCCGGGGTCACTCCTGATTTCCTTCAGGTCGTGGCCCGCGCAGAACGCCGGTCCCGTCGATTCGAGCACCACGACGCGGACTTCGGGATCGGCATTGATCCCGGTGAGGGCAGACTCGAGTGCGGTCATCATAGCCCGCGAGAGCGCATTCCTGGCGTCGGGACGGTTGAGCGTCAGATAAGCAATGCCGTCTTCGTCCCGACGGAGGACGAGGCGATCGCTGCTTGCGGAGGACATGCACTTCTCCGTCAGCGGAAGGGGACAGGTGGATGAGTATAGTGCTCTGGGTGGGTCGGCCGAAGCGGGAGCGGCGCGGTTTCGACGCGGCGCCCTCATGAACTACAGTCGTACCGCTCATCTAAGCTATTGAAATCTGGCGGATCGAATTAGATTGACTCCGGAATTCGCGGTGGCATATTGCGCTGCCGTTCAGCCGGCCGAAGCCGCCGGGAACCACCAGCAAAGCACGAGGCCATGAAGACCTATTCTGCCAAGCCCGCCGACATCGAGCGGAAATGGTACGTGATCGACGCCGATGGCGCCGTTCTCGGCCGCCTAGCCTCGATCGTCGCCATGCGCCTGCGGGGCAAGCACAAGCCCAGCTACACGCCGCACGTCGACTGCGGCGACCACATCGTCGTCGTCAACGCCGAGAAGGTGCAGCTTACCGGCAACAAGCGCACCGACAAGGTCTACTACCGTCACACGGGTTATCCCGGCGGGATCAAGCAGCGGACGGCAGAGCAGATCCTCGACGGCAAGTTCCCGGAGCGCGTCATCGAGAAGGCGGTCGAGCGGATGGTGCCGCGCGGGCCGCTGGGGCGGAAGGTGCTGGGCAAGCTGCACGTCTACGCCGGCAGCGAGCATCCGCATCAGGCGCAGCAGCCCGAGACCATCGACCTCACCGCCCTGAACGAGAAGAACACCCGGAGCCACTGGTAATGACCGAAGGACCCCAGAGCCTAGCCGATCTCAAGGACGCGCTCGGCGGCCAGCCTATAGCTGCCGAAGAGGGGCAGCCGGAGCCGAAGATCGACGCGCAGGGTCGCGCCTATGGCACCGGCCGTCGTAAGAACGCGATCGCCCGCGTGTGGCTGAAGCCCGGCAGCGGTCGCCTGACGGTGAACGGACGTGACGGCGATGCGTATTTCGCCCGTCCGACGCTGCGTCAGCAGATCGAGCAGCCGTTCGTGGCGATCAACCGCAAGGACCAGTACGATGTCTGGTGCACGGTGTCGGGCGGCGGCCTGTCCGGGCAGGCGGGTGCGCTTCGTCACGGCATCGGTCGCGCCCTGATCGCGCACGAGCCGGGGCTCAGGCCGGCGCTGAAGAGCGGCGGGTTCCTTACCCGCGATTCGCGCGTCGTCGAGCGCAAGAAGTACGGCCGCGCCAAGGCGCGACGCAGCTTCCAGTTCTCGAAGCGCTAGCTTCCGGCAGAGCCGATTCGTTTGGAAGGGCGCTCTCTCGGGGGCGCCCTTTCGCTATTATGGCCATAGCAACCCTACCCGGAGCGGTAAGATGAGCCAGACTCCCGACCGGATCTCGATAGCCATACTCGGTGCCAGCGGATACACCGGCATCGAGTTGCTGCGCCTGCTCGGCATGCATCCGAACGCCGGGATCCGAACCCTTACCGCCGATCGCCATGCCGGAAAGGATCTCGTCGAGATCTTCCCGCACGTGCGGCCGCTCCGGCTGCCGCAGCTCGTCAAGATCGACGAGGTCGACTGGTCCGGTCACGACCTGGTTTTCTGCTGTCTGCCGCACGCGACCACCCAGGAGGTGATCTCGGAGCTACCCCGCCACCTGAAGGTTGTCGATCTTTCGGCCGATTTCCGGCTGGCCGATATCGAGGTCTATGCCAAATGGTACGGTCATGAGCACCGGGCGCCGGAGCTGCAGAAGGAGGCGGTCTACGGGCTGACCGAGCACGCGCGCGAGGAGGTGAGGCGGGCGCGGCTGGTCGCCAATCCCGGCTGCTACCCGACGACAGTGCAGCTCCCGCTCATCCCGCTGCTGCAGGCGGGGGCCGTAGCGACCGACGGCATCGTCGTCGACGCCAAGTCGGGCGTCACCGGCGCCGGACGCTCGATGCGGGAGGACCTGCTGTTCGCCGAGGTGCATGACGGCATCCACGCCTATGGTGTCGGCAAGCACCGGCACACGCCGGAGATCGAGCAGGGCCTTGCGCGCGCAGCGGGTCGGGAGGTGCGGATAAGCTTCACGCCGCACCTGATGCCGATGAACCGGGGCATCCTCGCGACGACGTACGTCGGGTTGGCAGGCGGCGCCACGGCGCACGACCTGCGAGAGCAGCTCGCGAAGCGGTATGCCGACGAGCCGTTCGTTCATGTGCTGCCGTTCGGCGAGGTCCCGGCGACGCGGCACGTACGGGGCACCAACCATTGCTTCATCGGCGTCGCCGCAGACAATCCGCCGGGCCGGGCCATCCTCGTGTCGGCGACGGACAATCTGGTGAAGGGCGCCTCCGGCCAGGCGATCCAGAACATGAACGTCATGCTCGGTCTGCCGGAGACCACGGGGCTCGGCCTGATCGCCACCTATCCCTGAATCCCCGGCAGAGCCAGCCTCAGTCCGACTTCATCTTGACGTAGGAGCCGGGCGCGTCCTCCAGCGCCGGGAGGCCGCCTTCTCCCGGCCTGCGGGCCGGGACCTTCTTGCCGCCATACTTCCCGACCCATTGCGCCCAGGCGGGCCACCATGAGCCGGGCTGCTCGGTGGAGCCAGCGAGCCATTCCCCGGGTTCGGGCGGGCACTCCGGGTTGGTCCAGTGCGCATACTTGTTCGCTGCCGGGTGGTTGATGACTCCGGCGATATGACCCGAGGCCGCCAGCACGAAGGTCACGGGACCGGAATAGATCTGGGTGCCGCGATAGACTGTCGGCCACGGCGCAATGTGATCCTCCCGGCTGGCGAGCAGGAAGCTCGGCGTCTTCACCTTCGAGAGGTCGATCGGAACACCATTCAGCTCGATCCCGCCCGGCTCCACCAGTCGGTTGTGCTGGTACATGTTGCGCAGATAGAAGCTGTGCATTGCGGCCGGCATCCGGGTCGAATCGGAGTTCCAGTAGAGCAGATCGAACGGAAACGGATCGCGGCCGAGAAGATAGTTGTTCACGACGAACGACCAGATCAGATCGTTCGAGCGGAGCAGGTTGAAGGTGTTCGCCATGCTCGCGCCCTCGAGATACCCCTTGTCCGCCATCCGCGCCTCGAGCGCCGTGAGCTGATCCTCGTCGATGAAAACGGAAAGTTCGCCCACCTCGGTGAAATCGACCATGGCGGCGAAATAGGTGGCGCTCTTGATGCGGCGGTCGTTCCGGGCCGCCATGTAGGCGAGGGTCGAGGCGAGGAGGGTGCCGCCGAGACAGTAGCCGATGACGTTCGCGTCCTTCTCGCCGATCGCCTGCTCGATCGCGTCGAGGGCGGCGAGGGGCCCCTCGAGCATGTAGTCGGCGAAGCTCTTTGCCGCGAGCTTCTCGTCCGGGTTCACCCAGGAGATCACGAACACGGTGTGGCCCTGCTCGGTCGCCCACTTGATGAACGAATTCTCCGGCCGAAGGTCGAGAATGTAGAACTTGTTGATCCAGGGCGGGATGATGAGCAACGGGCGCTTGTAGACCTGCTCGGTCGAGGGCTCGTACTGCAGGAGCTGCATCAGGTCGTTCTGGAAGATCACCTTGCCCGGCGTAACGGCGATGTTCTCGCCGACACTGAAGGCCGAGGCGTCGGTCTGGGCGATCCGGAGCTCGCCCTTGCCCGCTTCGAGGTCGCGCAGAAGGTTCTGCAGGCCACGCACCAGGTTCTGGCCGCCGCTGTCGATCGTCTCCCGCAGCACCTTGGGATTGGTCATGACGAAGTTGGTCGGCGCGAGCGCGTCCGCGAACTGTCGTGTGTAGAAGTCCACCTTTTCGGCGGTGTGCTCGTCCATGCCCTCAACCTGCCGCACCTGCTCCTGCAGCCAGCGGGACGTGAGGAGATAGGACTGCTTGATGTAGTCGAAGAGGAAGTTCTCTTCCCACGCCGGGTCGCGGAAGCGGTTGTCGCCCTTCTGCGGTGTCACGACCGGTTCCGGCTCCTCGCCGAGCATGCGTCGCGCGGCGTGGTGCCAGAGGCGCATGTACTGGTTCCAGAGCTCCGTCTGGGCCTGCACGAGCTTGTCGGGCTGCGCCATCATGCGCGTGGTCATGTCCATGAAGGCGCGGCCGATGCCCAAGGGGTCGGGGGACCCGGCCTTGCCGGCCTCCGCGTTTCGAGCCATGAAGTCGGCGAGTATCTTCTGGCTCTGCTCGGCGATGGTGGCCAGGTTTCGTGACAATTCGGCCGGATCGGGAATCTCGGTTCGCGGCTCGCGTGCTTCTGCCATCGTTCTGCCCTCGCTGCAGGACAGGCGCGTCGCCGCGCCGTCACAACCACATCGTTTCTCAGCTCTACGGCCTATGCTATCAAAGGACCGCCTCGGACGACGGACTATCGACAGGCGCGGGGGAGCGCTTCCGGCATGAAGGTACGTAGAATGCGCGACCGGCGCGATCAAGCATCGGCCGCCTCGCACCGGCGAGGCGCGAAACTGCTGACGGCCATCTCCGCCGCGGCGGTGCTGGCCGGGTGCTCGTCCGTTCCGGACGAGATGAATCCGGTCGAGTGGTACCGCGGCGCCAGCGCATGGGTTGCCGGCGACGAAGGGGAAAGCACGGCCTCCTCCCTGGCGGAGCCTGCTAGCGAGGACGTGCCGTTCCCGAATCTCGCAAGCGTCCCCGAGCGTCCGGAGCCGACGCCGGAGCCGACCGCGGTGGAAGAGATGATCGCATCGCTCGAGGCGGACAGGAGCGCGGCACAAGTGGCGGACGCGGAGCTTCGCTCCCGCCCGGCGACCGAAGCGAGGGTTCCGTTGCCGATGCCTTCTTCGGTGGACGACCCCGGCACTTCGCGGCGCTTTCCGCCGCTCGAATTGCCGGATCTGCGCTCGGCTTTGGGCGATACCGAAACGGTACGGACGGGGCGCTTTTCGGACGTCGAGCGGGACCAGGAGGCGCCGACCGCGACCCCGGCGCCGCGGAGCGTGACGTCCGCGGCAACACCCGCGCCCCAGGCCGCGGCGTCTGCGCCTGCCACGCCGCCGGCGGCAGCGCCTGCACCTCGCTCGGTGCCTGCGCGGCCTGCTCGGGACCTCGCTTCGGCGCGGGACGTCGCGCCACGCATGCCGATTCAGCCGCCGGTGCCGTTCTCGACCGGCCGCCGATCGTTTGCCTCCACCATGGACGGGGCTCCGGCTTCGGCACCGTCCGCGAGCGCACGGGTGACGCCGCGTCCACCGGTTCAACCGCCGCAGCCCTATTCGGCGCCGCGCTCCTCCATGTCGGAGCTGATGCCGGCCGCAGCGGGAGCGGATATCTCATTGGCGGAATGGGCACGATAGCATTGCCGGAGAACGCATGAGACACGTAGGAAGCGCAAGGAGACGGGTTGTCTGAAGCACTCAAGGTGGCCGTTGCGGGTCTCGGCACCGTAGGCGTCGGCACGGTCGAACTGCTCCGCGCCCAGGCGGCGCTGATCGAAGCGCGCTGCGGGCGGCCGATCGTCGTGACCGACGTATCGGCCCGGGACCGCGACCGCGATCGCGGCGTCGACCTCAGCACCGTTCGGTGGCACGATGACGCGGTTGCCATGGCGCGCGATGCGGAAGTCGACGTGGTGGTAGAGCTGATCGGCGGCGCCGAAGGCACTGCGAAAGCGGTGTGCGAAACGGCGGTCCGCTCCGGCAAGCATCTGGTTACCGCCAATAAGGCGCTGCTCGCCAGGCACGGATTCGCGCTCGCACAGGCGGCGGAGACGGCCGGCGTCACCCTTTCCTACGAAGCGGCGGTCGCCGGGGGCATTCCGGTGATCAAGGCGCTTCGCGAGGGGCTGGCCGGCAACGTCGTCAATCGCGTCTATGGGATCCTCAACGGCACCTGCAATTACGTTCTCACCACAATGCGGGAGACCGGCCGCGACTTCGACGATGTCCTGCTCGAGGCACAGGCGCTTGGCTACGCGGAATCGGACCCGAGCTTCGACATCGACGGCGTCGATGCGGCGCATAAGCTCGCAATCCTCACCAGCGTCGCCTTCGGGACGCGGGTCGCGCTGGACGCGGTGCATGTCGAAGGCATCCGCCACGTCTCCGCGCTCGACATCCAGTTCGCGCGCGAGCTCGGCTATCGGATCAAGCTTCTCGGGATCGCGCGGCGAACCCATGTCGGCATAGAACAGCGCGTGCATCCCTGCATGGTGCCGCTCGACACGCCGATCGCCCAGGTCGAAGGCGTGACCAACGCCGTCGTCGCCGAGGGCGATTTCGTCGGCTCGACGGTGTTCGAGGGGCCGGGAGCGGGAGCGGGGCCGACGGCTTCGGCAGTCGCCAGCGATCTGATCGATCTCGCCCGTGGCGCACGAATCCCCGCCTTCTCGGTTGCGTGCGACGCTCTTCAGGAGCTGACGCCGTCGCCCATGTCGGCCCATTCCGGCGCCTACTACCTCCGCCTGATGGTGATCGACCGACCGGGCGTGTTCGCCGCGGGTGCCTCGGCGCTGGGTGAAGAGCATGTCTCGATCGAATCCGTGCTGCAGCGCGGCCGCGACCCCGACGAGGTGGTTCCGGTCGTTATGGTGACTCACGAGACGGAGGAGCAGGCGATGATCCGTGCCATGGAACGCATCGCCGAGCACCCCGCCGTCATCGAGCCGCCCCGGCTCATAAGAATAGAGGCCCTTTAGGAGACGCTTCGATGGAAGAGAGCAAGAAGCCCACGGGAGCGATGGACCGTAACCTGGCCCTGGAGGCGGTCCGGGTGACGGAGGCGGCTGCACTCGCCGCCTCGAGGCTCATGGGACGTGGAGACGAAAAGGCGGCCGACCAGGCCGCGGTCGACGCCATGCGACAGGCGCTGAACAGCCTCGCGATCGAGGGCACTGTCGTCATCGGCGAGGGCGAGCGGGACGAGGCGCCGATGCTCTACATCGGCGAGAAGGTCGGAAGCGGCGGACCGAAGATCGACATCGCGCTCGATCCGCTGGAGGGCACGACCATCACCGCCAAGGGCGGCGCCAACGCGCTCGCGGTGATCGCCATGGCCGAGGAGGGCAACTTCCTCAATGCCCCCGATGTCTACATGGACAAAATCGCGGTCGGCGGCGGCCTCCCGGAAGGCGTCGTCGATCTGGATGAAACGCCGGGAAAGAACCTGCGCGAGCTTGCGAAGGCGAAGAAGGTGGACATCGAGGACCTCGTCGTCTGTATCCTCGACCGGCCGCGCCATTCGGAGCTCATCGCCCGGGTCCGCGAGGCGGGGGCCCGAATCATGCTGATCTCCGACGGCGACGTGAGCGGCGTGATCGCCACCGCGGGCCGGGAGACCGGCGTCGACATCTACATGGGCTCGGGCGGTGCGCCGGAGGGCGTGCTCGCCGCGGCGGCGCTACGCTGCATCGGCGGGCAGTTCCAGGGCCGGTTGCTGTTCCGCAATGACGACGAGCGGGGCCGGGCGCGCCGCTGGGGCATCACCGACCTTGACCGGAAGTACAGCCTCGAGGAGCTGGCGCGCGGCGAGGTGATGTTCGCCGCAACCGGCGTCACCAGCGGCACCATGCTCCGCGGCGTGCGGCGCTTCGGCAACGGCGCGGTCACATACTCGATCGTCATGCGCTCGAAGAGCGGAACCGTCCGCAAGGTCGAGGCCGTGCACAATTTCGATCGCAAGACAGGCTTCGCGCCCGTCGACAACTGACGAGCACGGGCTGGGCGTTGAAGGAACACGAACGGGACTGCTTCCTGGGGGTATCGCGCTCGCTCGGGGGGCGTCGCTGGATCGAGCGGCGGCACGATTCCGGCATAGCGCTCGCTCTGGCGCAGCGCCTGGCGCTGCCCGAGATCGTCGGCCGCGTACTCGCCGGGCGGGGCGTGTCGCCCGACCGGGCAGACGCCTTCCTGTCCCCGCGTCTGCGGGATCTGCTGCCCGACCCTTCGCATTTGCGGGATATGGACCGGGCGGCCAAGCGCCTGGCTGCGGCCGTGATCGACGGGGAGCCAGTGGCGATTCTCGGCGATTACGACGTGGACGGGGCGGCCTCGACGGCCTTGCTGAAGCGCTTCCTCCGCTCTGCCGGCAGGGACTGTGAGACCCATATCCCGGACCGGATCGAAGAAGGGTACGGCCCCAGTGCCCAGGCTGTGGAGCGGCTGCGCGCGGCGGGTGCACGCGTGCTGGTGACCCTGGACTGCGGGACGACGGCGTTCGAGGCGCTGGCGGCAGCCGCGGCATGCGGCCTCGACACGATCGTGATCGACCACCATGTCGCCGAGGCCCGCCTGCCTGAAGCCTGGGCGGTCGTCAATCCGAACCGTCTCGACGAAGACAGCGAGCACCGCCAGATCGCGGCGGTCGGGGTCACTTTCCTGCTCGTGGTGGCGGTGAACCGCGAGCTGAGAAGCGCGGGCTGGTACCGTTCGAGGGGGCTGAGCGAGCCCAATCTGATGGAGCTCCTCGACCTCGTTGCACTCGGCACCGTGTGCGACGTGGTCCCGCTCACCGGGCTGAACCGGCCCCTGGTGGCGCAGGGTCTCAAGGTCATGGCGCGCCGCGGCAATGTCGGCCTCGCGGCGCTCGCCGATGTGGCCGGAGTGCGCGAGCGGCCGGACCCCTACCACCTCGGCTTCGTGCTGGGTCCGAGGATCAATGCCGGCGGTCGTGTCGGCACTGCTGGGCTCGGCGCGCGCCTGCTTTCCACTTCCGACGCGGGCGAGGCGCTCGAGATCGCGACTGCGCTGGAGCGTCTGAATGCCGAGCGCCGCGCGATCGAGGACGAAGTCATGGCAGCTGCCATCGCCTGCGTCGAGCGGCGGGACGCGGACGACCCGGTGATCGTGGTCGCGGGCGAGGGGTGGCATCCGGGCGTGATCGGCATCGTCGCCAGCCGGCTGGTGGAGCGGTTCGGGCGCCCGGCCTGCGTCGTTTCGCTCATGGGCGGAGAAGGCAAGGGCTCGGCGCGCTCCGTCCCCGGCTTCGCGATCGGGCCGGCGGTGATCGCGGCGCGTCAGGCGGGCCTGCTCTCGGCCGGCGGAGGCCACGCGATGGCGGCGGGGTTCTCCGTGCGGGCGGAGCGACTGGACGAGCTGCGCCTGTTCCTCTCGGAGCGCTGCACCGGCGCGAGATCGGCCGATCGGTCGCAGCCCTGCCTCACGCTCGACGGCGCGCTGAGCCCGGCAGCGGCGACCGGCGATCTGGTGGCGCTCCTGCAACAGGCGGGCCCGTATGGCGCCGGGCATGACGAGCCATGTTTCGTATTGCCCTCCGCGCGCATCGCTCGCGCTGATATCGTTGGCGAGCGGCACGTCCGCTGCGTCCTCACCGGCGTCGGCGGCGGCCGCCTGAAGGCGATCGCCTTCCGCAGCCTCGGCACGCCCGTGGGTGACGCTTTGCTCGCCCGCGACCGGCTGCCGCTGCACATCGCCGGACGACTGCGCCCAGACGAGTGGGCGGGACCCGGCCAGGTTCAGCTTCTGATCGCCGATGCTGCTCCCTGCGCCGCGAACTGACCCGGAGCGCCTGGAGAACCGAAAAGCGGTTGCTTTTGCAGCCTTCTCCCATTAAGTCGATGGCCACGACCCCATCGTCTAGTGGTTAGGACACCGGCCTTTCACGCCGGCAACACGGGTTCGAATCCCGTTGGGGTCGCCATTTATCTCATTGAAATCGGTAGACTAACGAGGGGCGCGGGGTCGGGATTGCCACCCGGCTCAATTTCCGAGGGCAGCGTCGATCGCGGCGGCTGCCTTTTTGTCGTTGTTCGTGAACAGGCGGCCGTACACCGACAGCGTGAGGACAGGGGATGCGTGGCCCAGCCTCTGGCTGACCGCTACCACGTCCATGCCGGCGGCGATGAGCGCCGAGGCGTGGCTATGCCGGAGCGCGTGAAACGCGACCTTCGGCAGCTTCCGGTTTCTCACGGCATCGCGCTACCGATCGGAAATGCTGTACGGGTTCGGCCGGTCGCCTTTGATGGTGCCGAACACGGGCGCATCGGCTGGTAGGTTCCCAGCGCCAAGCTGCAGGCGCAGCTCGAGCTGCTGGCGCCGATGCTCGCAGAGCGCCGCGACCGTGAACGCGGGCAGCGAGACAGTGCGGCGCTCCAAGGGCCTGCACGGAAGTAGCGATCCAGCCCGACACCCGGATCGCCTTCGCGCGCCTGCTTCGCGAGCTGGACCTCGACTAGAGCCTCCTGCCGAGACACCGCGCCCGCCGCCCCTCCGCAGCAACCGGAGGATCTGAGAATGCCGATCCAACGACGGACCTCCAAGCATCGCAGGTTCGTCCCTTCCGAGGCGGCATTGCCTCGCTGGAAAGAGATCGGACCCGACGCGATCGCCGAGACGTGCATCGTGGACGAACACCTCGCCGACTTGCTCGGGCTGCTGCCTTTCATCGCCATGCCGCCGGCAGACATCGCGGAGCTTCGGGCAGCACTCGACGAGGGGGTGAATCATGCCCGTTAAGCAGAGACAGTCGAAGCACCGCGACTACCGGATCACGCCTGCCGTCGTCGAGGCATTCCAGGCCGGCGATTACGACACTGTAATCCGCCTGCTCGTATCAGGCCGTGGCAACTCCCGCCCACGCTCCTCGAGCACTTCGACCAGCCGTCACCCGACGAAACGACCGCGTGGGCCGCATCGTGGCCGCGTGCGGTCGAGATCCGCCGGGTGCTCCACGAGGCGGCAGGGAGGCGCGCCGATGCCGCTCAAAAACGCACCTCAAAGCGCCGCGTCTCGCCCCATGCCGAGGCCGAGCCGTGGCTGACTTACTGGGAATGGTGATACGACTTCTTCGGCGAAGCCGCCGAGCTGACGGGCCTGGTCGAGCCCGTAAATTTGCCCCCCGCCGGCGGTTCGCCGCGGAGGCCGCTTCGCGTGCTGCGTCGGATGAGGCGTGGTAGAGGTGCGGGGTCTGGTCGAGATCGAGGAGAGTTAGGAGGGATTTTCAATGAGGGCTCGCCTCGACAAGCGTGGCCCGGAGGCACGGAAGTGGAGCGGGTGGTACAGGACCGCGCGATGACAGAAGCTGCGGGCAGCATTCCTGAGTGTCTACCCACTTACATCATCACCAAGGTTGTCGGTAGACACGACGGCGGCTGTTTTCGCGCCATCGGTTTCCGTTTTTCTTCTATTCAGCAGGCGATGCAGGCCATCGACACCGATTTGGAACCACCTGCCGCTGCCGGCTCTCGCGCTGCATCGTCGACCGATAAGCCAAAAGCGGACGCGCCTTCTTCTCTTTCTCCGACGACGAGGCAGGCTCCGGCCGTTACCGCGGCTGTTCCACCGGCTGTTGCTCCGAAGCAGTATGGGACTCCCGAAGCCGGGCGCGCCGAAACGATCCTTGTGGCGGCACCAGCGGCGACGGAGAGGGAACCGTCTGCCGCGTATCCGGCCCTTGCGCCAACCCCCGCCGTCCCTGACGAAAGCGTCGTCTGTAACTTGGAAGGGGTAGTGCAACCCGGGGAGCGTGGCTACTGCGTCCAGAACGGCGGCAAGATTGTCTCGAGTTGAGGTGTCTAGGTGGGGCGGCAACGCCGCCCCGCATTCGCGCCCGCAATACCCGTACAGCCGGCGGTCGCTCGCGCGAGGCTGAGCATTTAGCGCAGCAGCGTCGTTGAGGTAGCTTCATGCGGCCGCGCGGCCTCGGCTTGTCGGCGTTTTATCGGGTTTATCAGGGCGACTTGTGACCCTCGATCGGCGGACGGCGAGAGAAGACGAAGCCGGACTCCTCGAGGTGTTCGACCAGCTTCGCCGCGAGGATGGCCGGCTCACGGTCGTCATTCAGGTGCCAGTTCTGCCCTCGCCGGCGCCAAGGCGCGCGCTTGCGGAGGGCGAAGGCTAGATCTCGGATCAGGGCATCGCGGACGGACATGCGCCGATCATCGGCACGGACCGGAACAGTCAAGAACATCGGCGCCGGCTTGAGGATCTCCGTAAGCGCTCAACAGAGGCCCTCCTGCCGCTGATCTGCTGATCGTGCCATGAGACCTCCGTGTTGGACGGAGGTTGTGAAATGGGAAGAGACGGCAAAAT
>JAJUGE010000046.1 GCA_029268305.1 Alphaproteobacteria bacterium | reverse complement strand
CCTGGTTTACGGCTTCTGTCAGGGGCAGATCACGACGCTGTCGCCGATCATCGTCCGCCGGGAGTTCGGCGCCGCCTCGTACGGCGCCATCTATGGCGTGGCCGCGACGCTGATCCAGTTCAGCTCCGCCTTCGGCCCCAGCCTCTTCGGCAGCTTGCGCGACCTCTTCGGCGGCTATGGCGGCGTGCTCGCCGTGGCGGCCGCGTTCGAGCTGGCGGCGATGGCGACGATCCTGTTCGGCCGCCCGCCCGTGGCCGCAGCGGCGCTCGCCGGCCGGAGGTAACCCTCACTCCTCCGGCGGCGGGCCCTCGGCCATGCCGAGCGCGTGCATGTAGAGTTCGAGCAGGGTCGTCTGTTCGTCCCGCTCGTCCTTGTCCAGCTTCCGCAGCCGGACGATCTGGCGCATGGTCTTGGTGTCGAAGCCGTTGCCTTTGGCCTCGGCATAGACTTCCCGAATGTCGGCCGTCAGGCCAGCCTTCTCCTCCTCCAGCCGCTCGATCCGCTCGATATAGGAGCGAAGCTGATCCGCGGTGATGCCGGCGACGTCGGGCATTCTTCCTCCAGGCGCATGATGGGCAGAAATGCTGTGGGGGTGCCGGCCTCGGCCGGCGGGCCGGACCATAATCGCCACCGGTCCGGCCGGCAAGCGCCGGTCTGCGCGTCAATTGTCCGTCAGAGAAGCGCCAGCCCGGTGCCGCCGGCCGCGAGCAGCATCACGACTACCCAGGGCGGGGCGCTCCAGACCGTCAGCAGGACGAAGCCGACCAGGGCGAGCGCGAAGTCGGGCGGGGCGAGAATGGCGCTGGTCCAGACCGGATGGTAGAGCGCGGCGCCGAGGATGCCGACGACGGCAGCGTTCGCCCCGCGCATCGCCGCCTGCGCGGCCGGGCGGGTGCGGAAGGCGTCCCAGAACGGCAGCGCCCCGACGACGAGCAGCAGCCCGGGGAGAAACACGGCGACGAGACAGATTGCCGCGCCGAGGATCCCGTTCGGCTCCGGGCCCATGACCGTGCCGAGATAGGCGGCGAAGGTGAACAGCGGCCCCGGTACCGCCTGTGCGGCACCGTAGCCAGCGAGGAACGTGTCGCGCCCGACCCATCCCGGCTGCACCACCTCCGCCTCGAGCAGCGGCAGCACCACATGGCCGCCGCCGAAGACGAGCGCGCCCGCCCGGTAGAACGAATCGAAGATCGCCAGGCCCTGATCCGGGAAAAGCGAGCGCACCGCCGGGAGCAGCAGCAGGAGGACGAAGAAGAGCGCCAGAAGCACCGCGCCGGCGCGGCGCGACACCGGGAAGGTGAGGTGGCCGTCGACGGCTGCGGCCGTGCCGCGGCAGAGGCAGAGGCCGGCGAGGCCCCCGACGACGATTGCCGCGACCTGTCCGATCGAGCCGGCGACCAAGACGACGATCAGCACCGCCAGCAGCGCGATCGCGGCTCGCGGCCGATCGGGGCAGAGGTTCCGCGCCATGCCCCAGACCGCCTGGGCCACGACCGCGACCGCCACGATCTTCAGCCCGTGCAAGAGCCCGGCGCCGAGCGGGCCTTCGAAGGCGGTGGCGCCGAGGGCGAACAGCACGAGAGCGATCGCCGACGGCAGGGTGAACGCGGTCCACGCGGCAAGGGCGCCGAGAGCACCGCCGCGCAGCAGCCCGAGGGCGAAGCCGACCTGGCTGCTCGCCGGCCCCGGCAGGAACTGGCAGAGGGCGACGAGGTCGGCATAGCCCGCTTCGTCGATCCACTTCCGCCGGACCACGAGCTCGTCGCGGAAATAGCCGAGATGCGCGATCGGGCCGCCGAACGAGGTGAGGCCGAGTTTCAGGAATGCCCGGAAGACTTCGCCGGGCGAGCCGGCCGGCAAGGCGCGGTCCGTCGGTTCCGATAAGGTCTTCATGGACGATCCCCCAACTGCCCTGCTCCGCATGTCCCGCCGGCACGTATCTCGACGATCAGGCGAGGCCGGTGCCGAGCCCGAGGATCCAGCCTTCCTCGGTCTCGCAAACTCTCGCAGATTCCGGCGGAAGGTCCGAGGGGCGTGAGAGTGCCAGCCGAAGGCGCTCGGGATCGGCGGCGAGCCAGCGGCAGGCGGCGCTCACCTGACGCGCATCCCGGATCGGGTGGTCGACCACGGCATGGTCGAAGAGGCTCGGCCAGATCTCGGCGATGACGATCTCGCCCAGTTCGCCGTCCCATGCGGTCTCGAACGGCCAGATGCGGAGATGGTCCGCGAGCGCCGGATGTGTGGCCACGCGGTGGATCGCCGGCATCCCCATCAGGATCTGTCCGCCGACCGAGCCGCGGGTGTAGAGCTTCCAGCAGGACTGGATGCCGCGGTGGCGGAGGCGCCGGTCGGCATGGCGGTGATCGTCGTACGCCCTGCCGCGGCGCGCGTTCTTCTTCGGCGTCAACGTGGCGCAGGCGGCACCGGCCGGACAGCCCCAGAACGGGCCGGGAAGCCCGTCGTTCAGCTCGGCGTTCAGCGCCGCCGCCACGGCGAAGCGGTTGTTGCCACCATCCGGCCCATCCGCCACCAGCCCCGCAAGGCGCGCCGCCAGCGGGCGACCGCCGCCGAGGCCCGAGCCGTGCGGATAGCCGAAGGGGAAGTCGAAGCCGACCAGCGTCGGCCCCCGCCGTTCCAGCAACAGTCGCAGGATCAGCGCTTCCGCTTCATGGCGGGTGCGGCAGTAGGCGAGCTCCGGCGGGGCAGCGCTGCCGACGTCGGTCCACGCGACCCAGCAGCGGTCGGCGGTGGGACGGGCGGGGCCGCGCGTGGAAGCGGCCGACCAGTCCGCTATGACGACGGTCGCGAACGGAGCCCCGGTCACGGTGCGATCAGGCGAAGAAGTCGAGCAGCTCGCGTGCCGTCTCTTCCGGCGCTTCCTCCGGCAGGAAGTGCCCGCATTCGAGCGCCCGCCCGCGCAGGTCTTCGGCCCAGCTCTCCCAGATCTCGAGAACCTCGCGCCGCCGGCCGCGCGCACCCCAGAGCACCAGCACGGGACAGCCGATCCGGCGGCCGTGGGAGCGGTCCTCGGCGTCGATGTCGAAGTCGACGGTGGCGCCGGCGCGGTAGTCCTCGCACGAGGCGCGGATCACTTCCGGGTCGCGGAAGCAGCGGAGATATTCCTGCAGCGGTTCCGGGTCGAAGCAGTCGGGTGTGCCGCTCCACGAGTCGAGCAGGTGACGGAGAAAATAATCGGGGTCGCGGCCGATCATCTGCTCGGGAAACGGTGAGGGCTGTGCCAGGAAGTACCAGTGGAAGATGCCGAGTGCAGCGTTCTTGTCGGCGCGCGTGAACTGCTCCCAGGTCGGGATGATGTCCAGCAGCGCCACCCGCTCGACCCGATCCGGATGATCGAGCGTGAGACGATAGGCGACGCGCCCGCCGCGGTCGTGACCGGCGAGGCGGAAGCGCGCGAACCCGAGCGCCTCCATGGCGCTCACCATGTCCTGGGCCATGGTCCGTTTCGAATAGGGGCCGTGTCCTTCGCCGGAAGGCGGGCGGCCGCTGTCGCCGTAGCCGCGCAGGTCCGGTGCAACCACGGTGAACCGTTCCGCGAGCGCGGGCGCGACCCGGTGCCAGATCGCGTGCGTCTGCGGATAGCCGTGCAGCAGCAGCAGCGGCGGCCCCGACCCGCCGATGACGAGATTGATCTCCACCTCGTCGAGCGGGATGCGCCGCCGCTCGAAGGACGGGAACAGGTCTCCCGCCACCTCAGTGGCTCGCGCCTTGCGCGCTCTTCTCGAATGCGGCCTTCTGCTCCGGGCTCGCCTCGGTCTGGTACTTCTCCTTCCACTCGGCGTATGGCATCCCGTAGATGATTTCCCGGGCCGTCTCGTAGTCCATGTCGATGCCGCGCTCCTCGGCGGCGGCCCGATACCATTTCGAGAGACAGTTGCGGCAGAAGCCCGCCAGATTCATCAGGTCGATGTTCTGCACCTCGGTATGGGTGCGGAGATGCTCGACCAGGGTGCGGAAGGCCGCAGCCTCCAGCTCGGTGCGTGTCCTGTCGTCCATGCCGATTCCCCGATTGCAGCCAACTCGTTTGAATGTTGGTCGGGCGAGGACCGTTTGCCAACCCAATTGCGGCGGAGGCGAGCGGCGCCGTTCCATGTCGGCGGCGCGTGAGCTACGGTGCCTGGGATGATCGACGATCCGAGAGCGTTCCTCCGCGAGCTGTTCGACGCGGCCGTGGCGCGCGCCGATCCGGCGCGGGTGGTCGCGGACTTCCTGCCCGACCCGCCCCGCGGCCGAGCGGTGGTCATAGGTGCCGGCAAGGCCTCGGCGGCGATGGCGCAGGCGGTCGAGAGGGCGTGGAAGCACGCGATCGAGGGTCTGGTCGTGACGCGATACGGCCACGCTGTCCCGTGCGAGCGCATCGAAGTGATCGAGGCGGGCCACCCGGAGCCCGACGCTGCCGGCCGCGAGGCGTCACGGCGCATCCTCGAGCTCGTGCAGGGCCTCGGCGAGGACGATCTCGTCCTCTGCCTGATCTCGGGGGGAGGGTCCGCTCTTCTCGTGGACCCTGCGGACGGGCTGACCCTCGAAGACAAGCTCGCCGTCACGCGAAGCCTGCTGAAGTCGGGCGCGACCATTCACGAGATGAACGCCGTGCGGAAGCACCTCTCCGGCATCAAGGGCGGGCGGCTCGCGGCGCGGGCGGCGCCGGCGCGCGTGGTCACGCTCGCGATCTCGGACGTTCCGGGAGACGATCCGTCGGTGATCGCATCGGGACCGACGGTGCCGGACACTTCGACGAGAGCGGACGCGAAGGAGGTGCTGGAGCGCTTCCGCATCGATGTGCCGGAGCGGGTGGCCGCATGGCTGGAGTCGCCTGCGTCCGAGACGCCGAAGCCGGGCGACGCGCGGCTCTCGCGCGCCGAGTTCCGCATGGTGGCGACGGGGCAGGATGCGCTCGAGGCGGCGGCCGAGGTGGCCCGGAGGGTAGGGATCAAGCCGCTCATCCTTTCCGACCGGATCGAGGGCGAGGCGCGCGAGGTGGGCAAGATCCACGCCGCGATCGCGCAGCAGGCGGCGCGGCACGGGCAGCCGGCCGCACCGCCCTGCGTTCTGCTCTCGGGCGGGGAGACGACGGTGACGGTCAGGGGCGAGGGCCGGGGCGGCCGCAATGCGGAGTTCCTGCTCGGCCTCGCCATCGCGCTGGGCGGCGCGCCGGGTATATACGCACTCGCGTGCGACACCGACGGGATCGACGGCACCGGGGAAAACGCCGGTGCGTTGGTAACTCCAGATACGCTGAAACGGGCGGGGGGAAAAGGCATGGACCCATCGCGATTGCTGGCAGAGAACGATGCCGGCGGCTTCTTCGAAAGGCTCGGCGACCTCGTCGTAACCGGCCCGACGCGCACCAACGTGAACGACTTCAGGGCCATCCTGGTGATGCCCGACGCGCGACCGGGGGCCTGAGGCATGCGGCGGATCAGGAAGGCGAAGATCGTCGCCACGCTCGGGCCGGCCAGCGACTCGCTCAAGACGATCAGCGACCTGTTCGAGCTGGGCGTCGACGTGTTCCGGCTGAACTTCAGCCATGGCGACCATGCCGGCCACCAGTCGGTGCTGAAGGCGATCCGCGGCGCCGAGCGCAAGTTCCGGCGGCCGATCGGCGTGATCGCCGATCTGCAGGGGCCCAAGCTGCGGGTCGGCGATTTCGAGGGCGGCCAGGTCGAACTGGAGCCCGGCAACGATTTTCGGCTGGATCTCTCCAAGGCGAAGGGAGACGCGCGGCGCGCGCCGCTGCCGCACCCGGAAGTCTTCGCGGCGATCGAGGAAGGCACCGATCTGCTGCTGAACGACGGTCGCATCCGGTTGCGGGTCAAGGAGCACGGGAAGGATTATGCCAACACCGAGGTGATCACGGGCGGCACCCTGTCCAACCGCAAGGGCCTGAACGTGCCCGGGGTGGTGCTGCCGCTCTCGCCGCTCACCAACAAGGATCGTGCGGACCTGCGCTTCGCGCTGGATTCGACGGTGGAGTGGATCGCGCTCTCGTTCGTGCAGCGGCCGGAGGACGTGGCCGAGGCGCGTCGCCTGATCGCCGGCCGCGCCGCGATCATGGTGAAGCTGGAGAAGCCGTCGGCGATCACCCACCTGCAGGAACTGATCGACCAGGCCGATGCGATCATGGTCGCGCGCGGCGATCTCGGCGTGGAGATGCCGCCCGAGGACGTGCCGAGCCTGCAGAAGCGGATCGTGCGCGAGTGCCGCGAGGCGGGGACGCCGGTGATCGTCGCGACTCAGATGCTCGAGTCGATGATCTCGGCGCCGGCACCGACGCGCGCCGAGGCCTCGGACGTGGCGACGGCGATCTACGATGGCGCCGATGCCGTGATGCTCTCGGCCGAGACCGCCGTCGGGCAATATCCGCGCGAATCCGTAGGGATCATGAACCGGATCATCCGCCGGGTCGAACGTGATCCGATCTATCGCAGCATCCTCGACGCCGAGCACAACGCGCCGATGGCCACGCCGGCCGACGCCATTTCGGCGGCGGCACGCCAGGTGGCGGAGACGATCAGCGCTTCCGTGATCGTGACCTACACGACCTCGGGCTCGACCGCGGTCCGCGCCTCGCGCGAGCGGCCGCCCGTGCCGATCCTCGGCCTCACCTCCGATCCGCAGACGGCGCGGCGCCTCTCGCTGGTGTGGGGGGTGCACAGCGTGCACACGCCGGACATCACCAACTTCGCGCAGATGGTGCAGAAGGCGGTGACGATGGCGAAAGGCGAGGAGTTCGCCGCCGTCGGCGACAAGCTCGTCATCACCGCCGGCGTGCCGTTCGGGACGCCCGGAGCCACCAACATCCTGCGCATCGCCCTGATCGACAGGTAGCGGTATCTCTAAGCTTCTCTCGGCGCGCTTACGTGCGGCCGGAAAGAGGAGTACAAGGATCGGGGCGAGGCGGCGCGTGCGGCGCATCGGACCTCACCCGGTAGGCGTTTGGTGCGGAGCGTCGAGTGGCGCTGTCTCCTCTCGTCAGGACGAGGTTCTCGCCCCGCTCGACCGCATCGGGCAGTCGGCGGCGCGCCGAAACCTCGACGGCGCGCAACGTGCCGGACATCGGCAATCAGGCAATGGCCCGGCTCCTCTCTGGGCGCGAGATGACAGCCCGGTCGAATCGGAGCCCGCCGCACTCGTCCGCGAGCGTCGGCGCCGTCCCGATCGCCGAGGTGGACGGCCCGCTCGAGCGGGTGGCCGACAGCGTCGCCGACCGGGTGCTCGCCGGTACCGCGCCGCACCGGCCGGTCGAGCCGGGCTCCGCACGGTTCCCCGGCACGGCGGATCGGCGGAAGGCGCCTTCCGCGAGCACGACCGCCACGGGATCGGGCGGGCTGCATGACATGCTCGGCGCACTGGGGCGGCCGCTCGACCCGGCGACGCGGGCCTATTTCGAGCGGCGCTTCGGGCGCGACTTCTCCGATGTGCGGGTGCATACCGGCGCCGCCGTCGACCGGGCCGCAAGCGATCTCGGCGCGCTCGCCTACACGGTCGGTCGGCACATCGCCTTCGCCGGCAGTCGTTATGCCCCCGGCTCCGCCGAGGGTCGCCGCCTGATCGCGCACGAGCTCGCGCACGTCGTGCAGCAGGAGGGGGCGCCGCCGGTGGTGCAACGGGCGCCGGACAGGTCGAAGCCCGACGTCCGCCCGCAGGGTAAGGGCACTGGCCGCAAGCCGCCCCCGCCCGGGAAGGAATACCCCCTGTTCCGGCCGGTGGATCAGGTGATCGAGCTGAAGCGCGGCGTCGGCGACGACTGGGAGCTGACGATGTCCGGGCATGTCAGCGTGGAATCCCTGGACCGGGCGCTGTGGAAGCGGTTTCGACCGCCCTGGGTCGAGGTGACGCTGAAGGTCGCGGCGATCGACCCGGTGTATCTCGGGATCTTCCACCTCGACAATCTCCGCTTCAGCGCGCTCGAGTTCATGGAGCCGTCGATCGCCGAGCTGTTCGTGGCGCGCGGCCTCGTCGACGAATCGATCGAGAGGCGCGACGTGCAGGAGGCCCGCACAAAGTTCGGGCGCAGGCACAGTGGCCTGGGGCAATGGAGGCTCAGCGCGATCAAGGTGGCGTTGGAAAAGGCCACCCGGCGCAACCCGGATCTGCTCGTCGCCTGGTACAACTACTACGCAGAAAACGGCTTCGAGAGCGAGGAGCTGTCGCTGCTGGGAGAGACGGTGTCGGGAGACACCGCGATCAACGAGGACGTGCTTCTCCTCAACAAGAAGTTCCCGACCGACGATCCGCTCAGCCTGCTCGGCAGCACGCTGATCCACGAGTTCGTGCACACGCCGCACGGCGGTCGGGACACGATCGTCGGGTCGGCGCCGAGCGAAGCGAAGGCCTATGGGATCGAGCTGTTCTTCGCCGAGCGTATGGGCGACAAGCAGCGCGAGGAGGTCATCAGCAACCGCTACAACAAGAACGATCCGGTCGACATGAGGATGGGCGGCGACCAGATCTTCAACGAGAGCTACCTCATCATGAAGAAGCTCTACGAGATCATCGACCAGGGCGGTCCCGAGGGCGCGGAAGCCCGGATCATGAGCGTCGAGTTCATCTCGAAGAACGAAGGGAACTACGGACCGAAGCTGAAGGCGTTCATCGCCAAGTACCGCCGATAGCGGGAGGCGGGTCCCGTTCAGGTGCCGGCCAGCGCCTCCGCCTCCTCTTCCGCGGCGGAGAAGTCGGCGAAGCGCAGCAGCTCGCCCGCCTCGCTCTCGGGCAGGCTCTCCACCGAGCGCAGCTTGCGGTCGATCGCGCGCTTGCGGACGCCGACGCGGTCGATCTCCTTGTCGGCTTCGCGCAGCTTCTTCTGCACCTTGTCGAGCACGTCGCCGTATTTGGCGAACTCGGTCTTGACCGCCCCCAGCACCTGCCAGACCTCGCTCGAGCGCTTCTGGATCGCAAGGCTACGGAAGCCCATCTGCAGGCTGGTGAGCAGGGCGTGGAGCGTCGTCGGCCCGGCGATCGTCACCTTGCAGTCGATCTGGATGGCACTGGCGAGCCCCGGCCGGCGCAGCACCTCGGCATAGAGGCCCTCGGTCGGCAGGAACAGGATGCCGAAATCGGTGGTGTGCGGCGGGTGGACGTATTTGTCGCAGATTGTCCGCGCCTCCGCCTTCACGCGCGCCTCGATCGCCTTCAGGGCCGCCTCTTCCGCGTCCTTGTCGCCGCGCTCGGCCGCGTCGACGAGCCGGTCGTAATCCTCGTGCGGGAACTTCGCATCGATCGGCAGCAGCACCTCGCCGTCGTCGTCGCGCCCGGGCAGGCGAATCGCGAACTCGACGCGCTGGCCGCTGCCGGGGACCACCTCGACGTTGCGGGCGATCTGGTCTGGCGTCATCACCTGGTCGAGCAGGGCGCCGAGCTGCACTTCGCCCCAGGTGCCGCGCGACTTGACGTTGGTCAGCACGCGCTTGAGGTCGCCGACCCCGGTCGCGAGGCTCTGCATCTCCCCGACGCTGCGGTGCACCTGCTCCAGCTGCTTGCTGACGAGGCCGAACGATTCGCCGAGGCGTTTCTCCAGCGTGCCCTGCAGCTTCTCGTCGACCGTCTGGCGCATCTGCTCCAGCTTTGCGGCGCTGTCGTTCCGCAGCACTTCCAGCCGCTGTTCGACGGTCTGGCGGAGCGCCTCGCCGCGACGCTCGTTGGCGGCGGTGACCTCATTGATCTCGGTCTTCACCGCGTCGAGACGCTGGTTCTGCGCCGTCGCCATCTCGGAGACGGTGGCGCGGAGATCGCTGCCGAGCTTGGCGAGGGTGCCGGTCACCTCCTCGCGCATGTTCTTTGCGTTGGTCGAGGCGTCGACCTTCATCTCGGAGAGGCGCTGCTCGATGGTGACGCGAAGCTGCTCCTGCTTGCGCTCCGAGCTCTCGATCAGCGCCGCCACCTGCTTCTCCACCCGCTCCAGCCGCTCCTGCTGGGTGCGGGATAGCTGGTCGAGCGTCTGCACCATCCGCTCCGAGAGGCGCGAGAGGTTGCCGTCGATCTCCTCGCGCAGCAGCCGCGCGGCGGTGGCGGCCTCCTCCCGGCTCTGCGCCCCTTCCTCCCGCAGGGTCCGGCCGACGTCGACCGAGGCGGCGCGACCGCGGCGCAGATCGAGCGCCACCCAGAGCACGGCAAGGAGGATCAGCGCGGAGAAGGCGAGCTGTAGAAAGGCGGCCCAATCGTCGGTCATCGGTGTTCTGCCTCCGTTCACGTGCCGGAGACGCTAACAGATGAAGAGCCCTCGCCGCAATCAACCGGAAGTGGCCCCGAACAGTGTAATTCTTCGGGGCCGCCTTTCAGGACGATTCAGTCCGGAAACTCGACCTTGACCTCGCCGAGCGGGCCGAAGTCGGCGACCGCTTTCGCGTTCGGGCCGACCACGACGATCCCGGTGCAGGAGCCGGTGCTGACGAATTCGCCCGCCTTCAGGCCGAGACCCTTGCCCGAGAGATGATTGGCGATCCAGGTGAGCGCGTCGAGCGGGTGCCCCATCACCAGCGCGCCGGTGCCGCGTCCCTTCTCTTCGCCGTCGACCCGCATCACGACTTCCTGCCCGGTATAGTCGTGCGTCTTCCAATCCGTCACGCCCGGTCCGATGACGTAGCGCCCGACCCCGCCATGGTCGGCGACGACGCCGAGCGCGCCGAGCCCGTGGTCCTCGACGAGGCGCGATTCGGGGATTTCGATCGCGATGTGCATATCCTGCACGGCGTCCTCGACCTCGGCGCGGGAGTATTCCTCCTCGCGCGGCGGCAGATCCTTATCCAGGAAGAAGGCGTACTCGGCCTCGACCGCGGCGCGCCGCGTATCGGCGAAGGGGAACACCGCCGGGCTGTGCGCCACGTCCGCTTTCGGGATGCGGCCGACGAAGGGGTGCTTCAGTCCCTGCTTCGCGCGGGCGGCGGCGTCGCCGGCGCCGATCTTCCAGCCGGCGATCTCACCGTCCTCGAGCTCCCACAGCGCCTCGGAGATGGCGATCGCGTCCTCCTCCGAGCGCGGCCTGGTCTCGTCGGAGAGCCTGATGCGCCAGCGCTCCTTTTTCGCGTTGGCCAGCTCCTTCGCCGCCTGAAGTGCGGCCTCCGGGCTCATTGCGCCGCCTCCGCGCGGGCGCGGACGACTTCGTCGGCCGCCCGGCCCGTAAGCTCCTGAAGGTGGTCGAACTCCCATTCGAACGAGCCGACCCCCATGGTCAGCGACCTAAGCTCGATGATCATGTCGTTCATTTCCGATTGTGGGATGAAAGCCTGGACAGTGTCCCACCCGGGCCAGCCCTCGCGGGCGTCGAAGCCGAGAATCTGGCCGCGCCGGCCGCTCAGCAGGCGCTGGACGTTGGGCGTATATTCGTTGGGGATGTGAAGCGCCACCTTGATGATCGGCTCCAGCAGGACCGGGTCGCAGTTGGGCATCCCCTCGCTCATGGCCAGGCGCCCGGCGGTCTTGAACGCCTGTTCCGAGCTGTCGACCGGGTGGTGCTTGCCGTCGGTGAGCGTCACGGCCACGTCGACGACCGGGAAGCCGAGCGGACCCCGCGACAGGTATTCGCGCACCCCCGCCTCGACCGCCGGAATGAAGTTTCGCGGCACCGCGCCGCCGACCACCGTCTCGGTGAAGCTGAAACCCTCGCCGCGCGGCAGCGGCCGGATCTCGATGTGGACGTCGCCGAACTGGCCGTGCCCGCCCGTCTGGCGCTTGTAGCGCGAGTGCTGCGAGGTGCCCTTCCGTATGGTCTCCCGGTACGGAGTCTGTGGCCGCTCCGCCTTCACCCCGACATTGTACTTGTTGCGCAGCCGCCCGAGGCCGATCTGCAAGTGCTGTTCGCCCTGGCCCCAGAGGAGTAGCTGGCGCGTGTCCGGGTTCTGCTCCATCGAGTAGGAGGGGTCCTCCTCCATCAGCCGCTGGATGGCGCCGGTGAGCTTCACCTCGTCGCTGCGGTTCTCGGCGTGGATCGCCATGGCGTAGATCGGCGGCAGCGGCTTCGGCCAGGGTGCCGTGATCTTGCCCGAGGTGGAGATCACGTCTCCGGTATGCAGGAACTCGGCGCGGCCGATCGCGACCACGTCGCCGGCCTCGGCGCCAGAAATCTTGCTGGTCTGGCCGCCGTGGAGGCGCATCAGGTTGCCGATCCGCTCTCCGTTCAGGGTGGCGCCTTCCTTCAGCGAGCCGTGCCAGAGGCGGGCGAGCGAGATCTTGCCGGTGTGCGGCGGGTGAAAGGTCTTGAAGACCTGCGCCACCGTCTCGCCCTCACCCTCGATGCCGAGCCGCGTCGCGGTCGCCGCGACGTCGGGCGTGTCGTGGCGGAGTGCCTTGAGCAGGCGGCGGACGCCGTGATCCTTCTCGGCGGCGCCGATCAGCACCGGCACGATCAGGTCCTGCTCGATCTCCTTCTGGAGGTATTGATAGATCTCTTCCTTCGGCGGGACCTTGTCCTCGAGCAGCTGCTCCAGCAGCGCGTCGTCGTAGTCGGCGACCGCCTCCAGCAGCTCCTGCCGCGCCTCCTGTTCCCGTTCGACGACGCTGTCCGGCATCGAGACCAGGTCGGAGGCCTCGCCCGGCTTGTAGCGATAGGCGCGCTCGCTGATCAGGTCGACATAGCCGGTGACGGCCTCGCCCTCGCGTATCGGCACCTGGCGCAGTACCAGCGGACGCTGCGAGACGCCCTGCAGCGCGCTCAGAATCTCGCGCACGCGGTCGTTGGCGGCGTCGAGCTTGTTGATGAACAGGAGGTGCGGAATGCTGTGCTCGTCGAGGAAGCGCAGCAGCGGCGCCACCGTCATCGCCCGCTCCGGCTCCGGATCGCAAACCACCACGGCGAGATCGGCGACCATGCAGGCGTTGCAGGCGTCCTGCGCGAACTCGATCGAGCCCGGGCAGTCGAGGATCGTCCAGCGGTCGCCGAGATATTCGAACGAGGCGGGCACGATCTCGACGCTCATCTTGCGTTCGCGCGCTTCCGGCGCAGCGTCGCCGACCCGGTTGCTCTCGTTCGCGGTTCCCTTGCGCGGAATGGCGCCGGCGGCGTGCAGCATGCTTTCGAGCAGCGCTGTCTTGCCGCTGAGATATGGTCCGACCAGTGCGACGCAGCGCGTACGCCCCGTTCCCTCACCCATCTGGCCCTCCTCTCGTATGTTGGACTCCATGTTTTCAGGGGCGGGCCGGGGGAGGCAACCCCAAAAGCCCCGGCTCCACAGAGTCGGCACTTTCGCACCCGGTCGCATCCGGCCTCGCCACGGATTAGGATGTCGCTTCCGG
This sequence comes from Alphaproteobacteria bacterium, assembly GCA_029268305.1. Taxonomy (GTDB): domain Bacteria; phylum Pseudomonadota; class Alphaproteobacteria; order JAJUGE01; family JAJUGE01; genus JAJUGE01. Next base: position 15,666 of record JAJUGE010000046.1, on the reverse strand, counting down.
AGAGTGTCGGCACGAACGATAGCGGAGGAGCGTAATGCCGTTCTGCGAACGCGGTCCCGTCAGCCTTCATTACGAGGAAGCCGGGTCCGGCTTTCCGCTGCTGGTCCTGCCGGGCGGCGGCCTCAACGCGGCGATCTCGTCGCTGACCGGAAGCCGGCCGGGCAGCCCGAAGTCGCCGTTCAATCCGCTGGAAGAGTTCGCGGACGCGTACCGCTGCATCGCACTGGACCTGCGCAACGCCAACCACGGCCAATCGTTCGGCCCGCTCGAGATCGACCGGCCGTGGGACGCCTTCACCGACGACCAGCTCGGCCTGATGGACCACCTCGGGATCGACCGGTTCATGGTGCTCGGCTTCTGCATCAGCGGCCCACTCATCTGGAACCTGCTGAAGCGGGCGCCGGACCGGGTGGTGGCGGCGGTGTTGGCGCAGCCCTCCGGCTTCAATCCGGAGGCGCCGACGATCTATTACGACAACAACATGAAGAACTGGGCGCCGGAGCTGTGCGCGCGCCGGCCGGACATCACGATGGCGATGGCCGAGGCGTTCCTGAACAGCATGTACACCGACCGTGCCGACTTCGTCTTCTCGGTCGACCGGGACTTCGTGCGCAATTGCCAGACGCCCGTCCTGATCATGCCCGACGACATACCGGCGCATCCCTACGCGACCGCGATGGAATCGGCCGAGCTCGCGCCGAACGCGCAGGTCAGCCTCTACCCCTGGAAGCGGCCGGAAAGCCGCATCCCCATCGCCGTCCGCCACGTCCGAACTTTCCTGAAGGCCCATGCGCCGGTCGCCTGAGGGGGGCGGCACCCCCGCCGCGGCCGACCTCGCCCGCATCGCCCGGCACGACTGGTTCTATGTCGGCGGCGACTATGTGGCCGAGCCGGACGGCACCTATCTGCGCGGCCAGATGTATGTCGAGCGGTTCACGCCCGCCGACCGGCGCCACGCCCTGCCGGTGGTGATGATCCACGGCGGCGCCCAGACCGCCACCAACTTCGTCGCCACGGCGGACGGGCGGCCGGGCTGGCTGCACGACTTCCTCCGCGCCGGCTACGAGGTGCTGCTGGTCGACCAGCCGGAGCGCGGCCGCTCCGGCCACGCCCTGCCGGCCGGCGCGCCGGCGCCGTTCTTCCGCTATTCGGCCGAGCGGATCGAGGCGATGTTCACGGCGCCGGAGCGCGCTCGCCTCTGGCCCCAGGCCGAGCGGCACGACCAGTGGCCGGGCAGGGGCGTCCGCGGCGATCCCGCCTTCGAGCGCTTCTTCGCCTCCCAGGTGGAGCAGCTCGCCGACCGCGACGAGATCGAGCGGCTGTCGCGCGACGGCGGCGTCGCCCTGCTCGATGCGATCGGCCCGGCGATCCTGCTGACCCACTCCCAGTCCGGCCCGATCGGCTGGACGGTCGCCGACGCCCGCCCCGGCCTGGTAAAGGCGATCCTCGCGGTGGAGCCGAACGGCCCGCCCTTCCGCGACGTGAAGTTTCTCGGTCCGCCGGATGGGGGCGCGCCCGACTGGTTCGATTTCGAGGAGGGCGACGCCCGCCGCTGGGGCTTGACTCGATTGCCGATGACCTTCGACCCACCGGCGGAAACCCCCGCCGACCTCGCCCCGGTCCCGCTACCGCCGCCGGCGCCGGACCTCGCGCCCGGCCTCCAGCCCTCCGGGTCGCGCCGCCGCCTCGTCAACCTCGCCGGCGTACCGATCCTGATCCTGACTGGCGAAGCCTCCTATCACGCCCCCTACGACCACTGCACCAGCGCCTTCCTCGACTGGGCCGGCGTGCCGCACGAGTTCGTCCGCCTCCAGGACCGCGGCCTCCCAGGCAACGGCCACATGATGATGCTGGAGCGCAACAGCCGCGAGATCGCGGAGCTGATGATCGGGTGGTTGGCGGAGAGGTTGTATGACGCCGACTGAGGTATTCGTCCGCCCTATCCAACCTTACCCCTCCACCTCCGCCACCAGCGCTTCGTAGCGCGCGCGATTTTCGGCGTCGGGCTCGCGGGCGATCGCCGCTCTCAATGCGGTTGCCGCCGCGGCCGGGCGGCCGGCGAGTCGTTCGACCAGGGCGAGCTTGAGGTGGCCGACCGGCCGCGAGGGGTCGAGCGCGATCATGGCGTGCGCCGTTTCCCGCGCCCGGTCCGCCTCGCCCCCCATCAGCCAGCCCTGCAGCAGCACGGCGAGCTCGCTTTCGCGCCGGCCGCGCCGCCCGGCGATCTCGGCGTCCTTCCATTGCAGCTCCCATTTGCCTCGCGGGTCGATGGCGGCGCGCTCTGCGGCGAGACGGGCGAGAGCGGCATCGTTGAGCTCGATCGCGCGGCGGGCGTCGGCGATCACCGCGGCGGGGCTGCCGAGCTGTGCACGCGCCGACGCGCGCAGCCAGTAGGCGTCCTCGAAGTCGGGATCGCGCGCCGCGGCCTTGTTGCAGAACGCGATCGCCGTGTCGAGCTGGCGCCCATTCCCGGCCGCCACGGCGAGGCGCGCGAGCTCCGGCGGGGTCAGAGCGTCTTCCAGGCTCGCCTTGCCGAAGGCAGCGACGATGTCGCGCAGGATCGTCTGCATCGCCTCCCTCGTCGCGGCGTCGCCCAATGCGATGGCGAAATAGACGCCGCAGGCGGCCGCGATATAGGTCTGGCGGGCCGCGAGCGGCGCCCATTCGTGGCCGGCGGCGGATGCGTGGCGTGCCGCGGCATGACACAGGCCCGCCGCGAACGGCGCCAGCAGGTCCGCCTCGGCGTCGAGCAGCGCGAACCCGCACCGCAGCAGCGTGTCCGAGTTGCCGCGCCGGTCGGGGAAGGCATCGAGATACGCCTCGATCAGGCGCGGCGTGTCCCAGGTCACGAGGCCGGCGATCGCGCGCAGGAACTCTTCTCTGGAGATGCTGAGCCCCGGGTCCAGGCGGGCCTCTATGCCCAGCGTGTTGCGCCCCGGCAGCAGGAAGAACGCGTCGGGCCATGGTTCATGGAACGAGATGCGGCCGCCTTCCCGGTCGACCGCCGCGATTTCCGTGTAGTGATGCGTCACCCGGTCGGACAGCAGCACCGTGTCCTGCGCGGCGGCGAGCCACCACAGGTGCTCCGCCGGCACGGTGATCGCCTTTTCCGGCGCCACGCGGAAGCGATCGGCATAGAAGGCGAAATGCAGCGCCTCGGGGGCGGGTCCGCTCCCCGTCGGTGCTGCGGCGGCGCAACGTCGCTTGAAGTCGTAGAGCGTCGACTGCGGGAGGGGGCGCGGGTTCGGATCGTCGCCCGCATGGTGCATGCCGACGAGCGAGAAGATTGCCCCGATCATCGCCCGGTTCTGCAGATAGGGCAGCAGCCGCGGGTCGCGCGGCGGACGTTCCGGGGGTTGCACTGCGGCGGCGCACATCGTCTAGGCTCCGTCGGTGTAGAGCCGGATCGGATCGGTCGTATATTGCCGAAGCTCGCGCGCCGCGACCCGATAGAAGAAGCGGAAGCAGGTCTCGTAATAGCCGGCGTCGAGGGCAGTAACCGTCAGCTTCAGCATCACCGGCAGCTCGTCCGGTCCGATCGCATAAAAGCTGGGCGGATCGGTATCGAGGAAGTTTGGCCCCCGGGCGACGAGCATGGCCTTGCCGCCATCCGGCCGCGTCACCTGCCGGCGTGCCGGCCTGGCGCCGTTCGCCCCGACCTCGACGTAGAACCGCAGCGGCTCGATGAAGCCCGCGCCGATGATCCCCTCGCCCTCCAGTGAATAGGCGAAGTAGGGATCGGGGCCGGGCGCGTGCGCGATCACGCACAGATCGATCCGCTCGAGCAGGATCTGTTCCTTGCCACGGCCGTTGTGGGCGACGGTGATCGTCGTCTCCACACCGTCGAAGAACACCGGGCCCTCGCCGTCCTTCGAGACGACCGGCGGCGGCACGCCGTCGAGCGGCGCGAACGCCGCCGGCCCGTCGAGCGGCGAGATGTTCAGGTCGGCGCCGAACAGCGCGGTCAGGTCGCTCGCCTTGTCGAGCGCCCGGTCGAGGCCCGGAACGAAGGCGCCGGGGATCTGTGCCAGGCGTATCAGCGGCTCGGCGACATCGACCGCCAGCGTCCGCGCCTTGCGCCAGAGTGGCGCGGCCGTCCGTCCGCGTTCCTCCCACAGCCAAGTCTCAGCGGCCATCGCATCACTCGGTCAGATGCCGACGCTCGCCACTGCCGTCAGTGCCGCACGGGATTCAGAGTTCGATGCTGACTCCGAATCGGCGTCCGCGCAACCGAATGCGATGTCCTGGTCGCGGCAGGCGGCCGCGCCGCCGCTGCCTATGCCGGCGTGCCGTTCATGTACGGCTTCAGCGCCCCGTAGACGACGCGGCAGACCGGCGTCTCAATGCCGTGCTTGCGGCCGAGCTCGACCACCTTTCCGGCGAGCCAGGGCAGCTCCATGCGGTTGCCGCGCAGGAGGTCGACCGCCATCGACGCCATGTTCTGTGGCGTCAGCGAATCGGCATAGGCGACGCGCTGGTCGGCGTGGTCGGGCGGCAGGTCGACGCCCTCGGCGCGGCCGACCGCAGCCGTCTCCTGCGCCACGTCGATCAGCAGCGGGCGGATGTCCGGGTCAGAGCGGACGACGCCGAGATTCTGGCGCGTGAGCGCGGTGAGGCTGCTGATCGCGACCAGGAAGACGAACTTGTCCCAGAGCGCGCGCCGGATGTCGGCCGTCGCCTCTGCCTCGAAGCCACTGCCGGTGCAGGCCTCGGCGAAGGCGGCGGTGCGCGCGCTCGTGCCGCCTTCGAGTTCGCCGAACACCAGCTTCTGCGCCGTGCCGAGCTGGCGGATCAGCCCCGGCGCCTCGATGTTGGCGTTGACCAGCGCCACGCCGCCGACGACGTGCCGCGCGCCGAGGATCGGCACCAGCCGGTCGGCGGCGTCGATGCCGTTCTGCAGGGGAACCACCATGGTGTCGGCGCCGATCAGCGGCCGGATCGCTTCGCCGGCGCTCTCCACGTCCCAGAGCTTCACGCAGAACAGCACCACGTCGACGGGGCCGATCGAGGCCGGGTCGTCGGTCGCCTGCGTCGGCTTCAGGTGAAAGTCGCCGAGCGCCCCTTCGATGCGCAGCCCCTTCTCCTGCATCGCCTTCAGGTGTGCACCGCGCGCGACGAACGTGACGTCGTGCCCGCCGCGCGCGAGCGCCGCCCCGAACGGCCCGCCCACCCCGCCGGCGCCGATGATCGCGATCTTCATGTGCCGATTCCCTTGTCCTCGAGAGCCACCCCGAAGGTCATACGCGCTCACGCCGCGGCAGGGAAGGACGTGACCCGAATTCCGGGCCCAGAGGCGAAGGCGCGGGGCAGGGCTCGGGCCCCACACCTCTGCCGAAGGGTGCGGAAGGACTTACTATTTCACCCCATAGGTGGCGGGATCGAGCTTGGCGAAGACTTCGGTGTACAGCAGCTCGCTGAGCTTGCCCGCATCCGATCTGATCGGCGTGACGAGCTCCTCGTATTTCGCATACAGCTCGCGGTACTTGTCGGCGAACTCCTGGGCGTCCTCCAGGCCCTCGGCCTGCGCCTTCTCGACGATGCCCGAGAGGTCTTTCTCGACGAACGCGTCGCGCAGCTCGACGAGGCCCGGATCCGGCTCCACTATCGGGATGTTCTTCTCCTTGCCGATCTCGAGCGCTTCCTCGTCGCCCTTGTGATACTCGTTGATCGTGTGGACCATCGCCGCGGACACCGCCCTGAACACCGCCGTCCGCTGCTCGGGCGTGAGCTCCGTCCAGGCGTCCTGATTGAACGAGTACAGGCTGCCCGCTCGGAACGAGCCCAGATTGAGCATGACCACCTGCTTCGCGACGTCGGCGAGGCCGTGCGTCTTCAAGCCGCCGACCGAATAGATCGAACCGTCCAGGATCCCGCGCGAGAGCGCCTCGTACATCTCGGAGCTCGGGATGTTGACGCCGGTCGCGCCGATCGAAGCGGCGAAACGATCCCAGAGCGACCCGCCCGCCCGCAGGCTCTTGCCCTTGATCTTCTCCGGCGAGTTGAGGTCGACCCCGGCGACGATGACGTAGGGGGCCGTGCTCATGCCCGTGGTGAAAACCTGGTTCTGCTTCGCGAACTCCGCCCGGCAGGGTTCGCAATGGGTCGTGAACAGCTCGGTGATCGCGAAGGCGGCGGCCATGTCGTCCTCGCCGACCATGGCCATGTCGTTCAGCAGGATGCCGTGCGGGTAGTAGGACGGCGTATAGGTCAACGTGTCGAATCCAAGGTCCGCCACCCGATCCCTGATCCCGTCGGAGAGGGCTTTCGCCGCGAGCAGGGATTCGCCGGGAAAGATGCGGACCGAGATCTCGCCGTCGGTGTTCTTCTTCAGCTCATCGGCGAAGGTCTGATAGCCGAGCCCGATCGGGTGCGTCGGCGGCAGGTAGTGCGCGGCCTTGAGGGTCAGCGCCGAGGCGCCCGAGGCCGCCCCGAGAGTGAGCAGCAGCGCGGTCGCGCCGAGCCAGGCATTCATCTTCATGGTGCATCTCCTCCTTGGTTGTCGTTTCCCCGGGCGCTGTTTCCCGGGTTCGTTGTTGACGGGCCCCTGTGCGTTGAGCACCCGGTCATCCGAGCAGGCTCGGCAGGTAGAGCGAGATCCACGGGAAGGCGATCATGAGCCCCACCGTCACGATGTCTGCCACGATGAACCAGAGGATGCCCTTGAAGATGGTCTCGGTCGGTATGCTGTCGCCGACGATGCCCTTGATGACGAAGACGTTCAGCCCGACCGGCGGCGTGATCAGCCCGATCTCCAGCAGCTTGATCATCAGGACGCCGTACCAGATCGGGTCGATGTGCAGGGCCTCTACCGCCGGGAGGAAGACCGGCAGCGTCAGCAGCATGATGCCGATCGGATCGAGGAAGCACCCGAGGAATAGCAGGACCGTCATGGTCCCCAATATCATCAACGTCGCGTTGACCTGGCCCGTAATCACCAGGTCGGCGATGAAGCTGGTGAAGCCGGAAAGCGCCAGAAATCGCGTGAGCAGAACCGCGCCGATCGCGATGACGAAGATCGCCCCGGTGCTCAGCAACGTCTCGAGAAAGGCGAGCCTGATCTTCTCCAGGGTCAGCTTGCGCTGGGCGAATCCGATGACGAAGGCGAGGAAGGCGCCGACGGCGCCCGCTTCGGTCGGGGTGAACACGCCGCCGAAGAGTCCGCCGAAGACCCCGATGATCAGCACGATCACCGGCCAGGTTCCGCGAAACGCGTCGAACCGTTGCGCCCATGTCACCTGCTCGTGCTCCGGCGGCGCAAGCATCGGGGTGATCTTCACCCGCATGATGATCATGATCGCATAGAGGAGCGCGGTCAGGAGACCGGGGCCGACGCCCGCCATGAAAAGCTTGCTGATCGGCAACTCGGCATAGATGCCGTAGAGCAGCAGAATGATGCTCGGCGGAATGAGCGAGCCGATGGTTCCTGCCGCCGCCACCGTCCCGCTGGCGAGCCCCTTATCGTACTTGCTGGCCAGCATTTCGGGGATGGCGATCCGGCCCATCGCCGCGGCACAGGCCAGCGATGATCCGGTCACCGCCGAAAAGCCGGCCGCCGCGCCGATCGAGGCGACAGCGAGCCCGCCCGGCATCCAAGAGAGCCAGCGACGCGCGACCTGAAAGAGCCCGTCCGTGAGCTGCGAGTGATAGCAGACGTAGCCCATGAGCAGGAACATGGGCACCGCGCTCAGGCTCCAGTGGGCGATAAAGTCGTAGGGGACGGCGGTGAGGATGCCCCAGGCCGATCCGGGGCCGATCATGATCCAGATGCCGACGAACGAGACGCCGCCGAGCGCTACGCCCACCGGGACCCGCAACAGCAACAGCACGATCAGGGCGGCGAGCGCGACTCCGCTCAGCGTCAGGTCATCCATCGGCGCTTTCGCTCCGGCAGCTCTTGGTGGGAAGCTATTCGTGAAGCTCGGTGTGGGCGCCGCGGTTCAGGACCGAATTGTCGCCGTGGAACAGGCGCACGGCCTTGTAGACCAGCAGAACCGTTATCAGCCCGCAGCCGATGGGTACGTAGAAGCGGGTCGGCCAGACGGTCACGGCGACGTTGCCGAGGCTCATCTCCCGTACCTCGTACTTCTGCACGGCGTCGCCCCACGTCTGCCACGTGAACGCCCCGAAATAGGCCGCGGATACCAGGGCCACCAAGGCGATCTGAATCTCCTGCGCGCGCCTCGGCAGGTGCTGCGAGACCAGCTCGACGACGATGTGGGCGTTGAGCCGCTCGATCATTGCCAACGGCAGGAACACCGCGGCGACCATGTAATAGGTCGGCACGATCTCGACCGTGCCATGCAGTGGAGAATTGAAGAGGAAGCGCGCGGTGACGTCTGCCGTTATGTGCAGCATCATGAGGAGCAACGCGACGCCTCCGATCCAGGTGAGGAGATCGGCGGCGCCCTCGAGCACCTTTCTGGCCATTACCACCCCTGACTGCCGCGCCCCGACGAGACAAGCGAGCCGGGTGGCGGCGCTTTCCTGATTATTGTTGTCTGCAGAGTCCCACCGGCACTTCTACAGTGTCAAGGGTCAGATGACTTGGACGTCGCTCAGACAAAGGGACCCGGATGCATCGACCTGTTACCATGGGTCCAATGTCATGCGTCGGCCACTACTCCTCTCGGGGGATGCCGCCGGTGGTCAATTCTCGTGCATCGGAAGCCGGCTGCCGAATCCCGCCTCGGACGATCCGGCGGCAGAATCGGCGTCAGCACGTCTTGCCGGGCGCGTGCCGCGGCGCATCTGATCTCCTGCAACGCAACTCTCAGGGGGATATCCGATGATCCGCTTCCTGGTCATTGCTTCGGCCTTGCCGATCGCTCTTACGGTCTCCAGCGCACAGGCGCAGACCCCACCGGCACAATCCCCCGAGATGACCTTCTTCGTCACCAGCCAGGGTCCCGGCGACGGGGCGAATCTCGGCGGCCTCGAAGGCGCCGACGCCCACTGCCAGCAACTCGCCGAAGCCGTCGGGGCCGGCGGCAAGACATGGCGCGCCTATCTCAGCACGAGCGAGGTCGACGCACGCGACCGCATCGGCGACGGGCCCTGGCACAACGCGAAGGGAGAAAAGATCGCCGATGACGTGGCGTCGCTGCACAGCGACGCAAATGCGATCGACAAGTCGACCGCCCTCGACGAGAAGGGCGAGATGGTCAACGGTCGCGGCGACACGCCGAACCGGCACGACATCCTGACCGGTTCGAACGCCGACGGAACCGCGGCTGCCGACACGTGCAGCGACTGGACCTCGAGCAATGAGGGCCAGGCCATGGTTGGTCATCACGACCGGATGGGACTTCGCGACGACGCGCCGTCGAAATCCTGGAACGCGTCGCACGCTTCGCGCGGCTGCAGTCAGGACGCGCTCCGGCAGTCGGGGGGCGACGGCCTCTTCTACTGCTTCGCCGCCGACTAGCCCTTGCCGGACGGCAGCCTCCTCCAGCCGCTTCATCCCGACCGGGACGGCGCGATGCGCGCGGCCTACGGCTTCGGCCTGTTTCCGCTCCCCTCCTATCGGGACGCGGTCGTCGGCGACTGGCGCCTCGTCCGCTACGGCCCGGCTCCGGTCGACGGCTATCTGCCGGGCGTGGTGATGGAGCCCTGGCGCTGGGTGCTGCATCAGGGAAGCACGCCTTGGATGTCGACCAGCCTGATGGAGCAGGAGAGCCACGCCTGGCACGTGCATCAGGCGCAAGGCACGGTCGTGGCCGCCGGTCTCGGCATGGCGATGTATGCCTATGCCGCCTCGATCCGGCCGGAGGTGGAGCGGGTGGTGGTGGTCGAGCGCTCGCCCGACGTGATCGCGGTCCTCGGCGAAGCGGCGGGCCTCGTGGACTGGCCGGGGAGGGAGAAGGTCGCGATCGTCGAGGCGGACGCGCTCGGCCGCGACGTGGCGGCGCGTGTCGAAGCCGCCACGGGCGGGCGAGAGCCCGACTATCTCTATGCCGACATCTGGCCCGACTGCGGGGCCGCCGAAGCGCCCGCCGAGACCGCGGCCATGGTCCGGGCGCTACGACCCCGGGCCGCTGGCTGGTGGGGACAGGAACTGTCGTTCGGGCTCTGGTGCCGCAAGGCGGAGCGTGAGCCGGACGAGCCAGCGTTGCGCGACTATTTCGCCTCGACGGGGATCCCGGTGCCGGTCACTCCCGGCTACGCCGCCTTCTGTGCCGACGTGATCGCCGGACGGCTGCCGCGCCGGCGCTGGCCGACCATCGCCCGTCTATGGGCTCGCCTCCGCGGCTCTCCGCGCCCCTGAGGGAAGCGCCCCCTACTCCAGCGCGCCGCAGGCCCGCTGGATGCGGCGGCAGGCCTCTTCCAGCTTCGCCTCCGAGGTGGCGTAGGAAATGCGGAAATAGGGCGAGAGGCCGAACGCCGAGCCCGGCACCACCACCACCTTCTCGGCCTCGAGCAGATAAGCGGCGAAGTCGTCGTCGCTCTCGATCTTCTTGCCGGCCGGCGTCGTTTTGCCGATCGTCCCGGCACAGGACGGATAGACGTAGAACGCGCCCTCCGGCGAGCGGCAGGTGATCCCCTTCGCCTGGTTCAGCATGCCGACGACGAGGTCGCGGCGCTGGCGGAACGACTCGGCGCGCGGCTTCATGAAGTCCTGCGGACCGTCGAGCGCCTCGATCGCCGCCGCCTGGCTGATCGACGAGGGGTTGGTGGTCGACTGTGACTGGACCTTGCCCATCGCCTTGATGACATCCACCGGGCCGCCGGCATAGCCGATGCGCCAGCCGGTCATCGCGTAGGCCTTGGAGACGCCGTTGGTGGTGAGGGTGCGCTCGTAGAGGCGCGGCTCCACCTGGGCGGGGGTCACGAACTCGAAGCCGTCATAGGCGATATGCTCGTACATGTCGTCGGTCAGCACCCATACGTGCGGGTGACGGACCAGCACGTCGGTGATTGCCTTCATGTCGGCCAGGTTGTAGCCGGCGCCGGTCGGGTTGCTCGGGCTGTTGATGATCACCCACTTGGTCTTGTCGGTGATCGCCTTCTCGAGGTCGCCCGGCTGCAGCTTGAAGCCGTGCTCCTCGACACAGGGAACGATCACTGGCGTGCCGCCGGCGAGCAGGACCATGTCGGGATAGGAGGTCCAGTAGGGCGCCGGGATGATCACCTCGTCGCCCGGGTCGAGCGTGGCCATGAAGGCGTTGAACAGCACGTGCTTGCCGCCGGCGCCGATGATGATCTGCTCCGGCTTGTAGTCGAGGCCGTTCTCGCGCTTGAACTTGCGGCAGACCGCCTCCTTCAGCTCACGCCGGCCGTCGGGCGCGGTGTACTTCGTATCGCCGGTCTGGATCGCGCGGATGCCTGCTTCCTTGGCGTTCTCGGGCGTGTCGAAGTCGGGTTCGCCGGCCGCGAGGCCGATCACGTCTTCCCCGGCGGCGGCCAGCTCCATCGCCTTGGTGTTGAGCGCGACCGTGGGCGACGGCTTGATGACGGACAGGCGCTTGGCGACGATCGACATGATGCGCGGACCTCGGAACCGGTAGTCTGAGAGAAAACGGGCGAGACCCTACGCCGGGGCGGGTAGGGTTGCAACGGGGAATGGGGAACGACAGAGGTGTCTGAGCCTGCTCCGCTAAACCGGGGCCGTCATCGCGAGGCGCGCAGCGCCGCGGCGATCCAGGGGCGGGCGAGGTCGGATGGCTCCTTGGATTGCCGCGCTCCCTCTGGTCGCTCGCGAAGACTGCTTAGATGAGCTTCAGGCGAAGTCCCCGGACAGCGCCTCGCGGACCTCCTCCGGCATGATCGCCATGTGGCCGTAGTGCGGGTGCTCGATCGCCACGATCACCTGTGTCCCCGGCTTCCGGAACTTCTCGATCTGCTCGGGCGTGAAGTCGAAATGGACGAACTGAACCGACGAGGCCTTGCCGGCGGCGTTGGTGCGGTCGACGTCTTCCTCGGCCCGGGCCCTGATCTTCTCGCCGTCGACGGTGACCGTCATCGTCTCCTCGACGCCGCCGAGCTTGCCGAGCACCGCCTTGCGGCGCACCGGGTCGTCGATCTCGAACATCACCGTCGCGACCAGCTCCCGGCCCTTGGGGACGAGGGGGTTGTAGGCCTCGAGCTCGTCGGCGATCTGCTCCTCGCCGCCGCGCTCGATCGCCAGCATCTCGTGGACCTGGAACCACATGGTCTCGTAGCTCTCGAAATAGAACGTGGCGTACGGGCCGACGGCGACGCGACGGTTGCGCTTCTTCCCGCTGACTTCGCGGCGCTTTTCGCGGCGGATGCCGAGATAGGCCTCCAGCGGCATGATGTCGTCGCGGGTGATCTCGGTCTTGTGCATCGCTGCTACCTCGCGGCTTGCATGGTTCAGGCTGTCAGCCCGTAGGCACGGGCGAACAGCTCGATCGGGTGCGGCGCCCTGTCGGGCACGCTCTCGCCGTCCAGCTTCTCCATTCCCTGGAGGATGTGAATCCCGGCGAGCGGGCATTCTGAGGCGACGTGCGGCTTCCCGGCCTTCAGCGCCTGGCGCGCGACCGGCTTGCCGACCTTCAGCGCGGTCTCGAAATTGTCCTTGAAGATGCCCCAGGATCCGCCGTGACCCGAGCAACGCTCGATCACCTGGAGGTCCGCGTCGGGCAGGAGGCGCAGCATTTCCGCCGCTTTCTGGCCGACGTTCTGGGCGCGGGCGTGGCAGGCGATGTGGAGCGTGACCCCCCCGTCCAGAGCCTTCAGCCCCGGGGCCAGCCCCTCCTTCCGCGCGATGTCGACGACATACTCGCTGACGTCGCGGGTGGCCGCGCTCAACGCCTTCACGTTGTCGTCGTCGGGCACGATCAGCGGCCATTCGAACTTCAGCATCAGGGCGCAGGACGGCACCAGGGCGATAACGTCGTAGCCCCTGTCGACCCAGGTGCGCATCTCGGCCGCGGCCTTGCGCGCCCGCTCGGCGACCTTCTCGATCTGGCCCGGCTCGGGCGGCGGCATGCCGCAGCAACCCGGGTACGCGACCTCGGTCTCGACACCGTTGTGCGCGAGCACGGCCCGGGTCGCGACGCCGATTTCGGGATTGTTGTAGTTGCCGTAGCAGGTCGCGTAGAGGACCGCCTTCCGGCCGAAGGCCGGCGCCTCGGTGTTGACCCTCGGCGACTCCGCCTTCGCGCGCATCATGAAGGTCTTGCCGGCGAACTTCGGCAGCGCGGCCTCGGGATGAACGCCCGCGACCTTCTCCAGCACCCCGCGGGTCATCTTGTTCGACGAGGCGCTCGCCCAGTTGGCGAGCGGCGTCATGCGCGTGCCGAGCGCGCCGTTGCGGTCGGTCTGCGTCAGCTCGCGCTCACCGAACGAGCGCTTGCCGGCGCGCTGCTCCGCGACGCGGTAGCGCAGCATCAGGTGCGGAAAATCGAGGTTGAACTCGTGCGGCGGGACGTAGGGGCACTTCGTCATGAAGCACATGTCGCAGAGCGTGCAGGCGTCCACGACCGACTTGAAGTCGGCGCTGTCGACCGAATCCAGCTCCATCGTCTCGGATTCGTCGATCAGGTCGAACAGGCGCGGGAACGAATCGCACAGATTGAAGCAACGCCGGCAGCCGTGGCAGATGTCGAAGATGCGCCGCATCTCCGCATCCAGCTTCTCCGGATCGGTGTAGTCGGGATCGTTCCAGTCGATCGGGTGACGAATCGGCGCCTCGAGGCTGCCTTCGCTCATGAAACCGCCCCCTGGGGAGATCGGGATCCGCTGTGGAACAGCCGCGCGATGCGTCCGTTCCGGCGTGGAGAACGGCGCTCGTGGACCGGAAAGCCTCATGCTTCGAGGCGGCCCAACCGGCCCTCCTCGACGTGAGGCTGTCTACAACGTTTCGGTAGACCCTCGTTCCGAGGAGGGCGCGTCGGCGCCCCCGTCGGACGAGGTCCGGTCCACTCCGCCGGCGGAAGCCGCTTACTGCAGCTCGTTCAGCGCCTTGGTGAAGCGGCCGGCGTGCGAGCGCTCGGCCTTGGCGAGGGTCTCGAACCAGTCGGCGATCTCGTCGAAGCCTTCCTCGCGCGCGGTGCGGGCCATGCCCGGATACATGTCGGTGTACTCGTGGGTCTCGCCCGCGATCGCCGACTTGAGGTTCTTCGCGGTGTCGCCGATCGGCTCGCCGGTGGCCGGGTCGCCCACTTCCTCGAGGAACTCCAGGTGGCCGTGCGCGTGGCCGGTCTCGCCCTCGGCGGTGGAGCGGAAGACGGCGGCGACGTCGTTATAGCCCTCGACATCGGCCTTCTGCGCGAAATAGAGGTAGCGGCGGTTGGCCTGAGATTCGCCGGCAAAGGCATCCTTCAGGTTCTGCTCGGTCTTGCTGCCCTTGAGGGACATGGGGACATTCTCCCTGGGTCCAGTTGCGGTTCATCGACTTCGGCCCGGCGGCACCGTCGCCAGCCGGATGAGCCTATTTGAACCGCGGGTCCCGGGCGTGTCAACAGTTTAGAATTGTTCCAGAAAATGCCCCGATATAGGGCTCAGCGTGCGTCGTTCCGACTGCGCAGCCGCACCACGACGTCGACGCGATCGATCTCCGTCCCTTCGGGCGTTGCCGGCAACGAGGAGAGTGCCACCTGATCGCCCGGTATGTCCTCCAGCATGCCGCCGTCGACGTAGTAGAAGTGGTGATGGTCCTCGACGTTCGTGTCGAAGTACGACCGGCCGGGCTCTGCCACCACCTCGCGCAAAAGGCCGGCATCCACGAACTGGTGAAGCGTGTTGTAGACAGTCGCGAGGGACACGCGCGTGGCGCAAGCCTCGGCTTCGGCGTGCAGTTGCTCGGCCGTCACGTGACGATCGCGCCCGTCGAACAGCAGGCGGGCGAGCGCCAGCCGCTGGCGCGTCGGCCGAAGCCCGACGCCGCGAAGCCGGTCGAGGACGGCAGTGTAAGGTCGATCATTGGTCATGGCGCGCTATATGGGTCCGCCCGTCAAAATGAAAACAGAGAATAGCCTGCCGCCCTTGCTGGAACAATTCCGATCCGCATCAAGGCTGCAGCCAAGGCCTACCGGCACAGGCGCGGACGTCGCGGACCCCGTATTGGCGGGGCACTGGGGGAGTTCGTCTCCGGGCTTGACCGTTAGGCCGGCAGTTTCGCAGGATGAGCGCAGGACGGCCCGCCGGCCGCCTGCCCAATGGAAGCTCCACTCATGCTCCTGGAAAACCTCGCGGGCCCGCCCGAGAAGGTCGACACGTCGCCGAAGGTCTCGGACGAGATCAAGAAGACCACCTGCTACATGTGCGCCTGCCGCTGCGGCATCAACGTGCACCTGCAGGACGGCCGCGTCCGCTACATCGAAGGAAACCGCGACCACCCGGTGAACAAGGGCGTGCTCTGCGCCAAGGGCTCCGCCGGGATCATGCAGCACTATTCGCCGGCAAGGTTGACGAAGCCGTTGCGCCGGGTCGGCCCGCGCGGCAGCGGCGAGTTCGAGGAAATCGAGTGGGAGGAGGCGCTCCGGACGGCGACGCAATGGCTCTCCGAGATCCGCAACACCGACCCGCGCAAGCTCGCCTTTTTCACCGGGCGCGACCAGAGCCAGGCGCTGACCGGGTTCTGGGCGACACAGTTCGGGACGCCGTACTATGCCGCGCATGGCGGCTTCTGCTCGGTCAACATGGCCGCCGGCGGCATCTACACGATCGGCGGCTCCTTCTGGGAGTTCGGCGAGCCGGACTGGG
>JAJUGE010000045.1 GCA_029268305.1 Alphaproteobacteria bacterium | reverse complement strand
TCAGACATCCATGTCGACGCGGCTCTTCTGGCGGTGAGGGTCGATGACGGGCTGTCCTTTCCGGTAGCGCGCGCGCTCGAGGAACACGCCATACCATACGCCTTCGTGACCGCCGTTCCAGGCATGGTCGAGGCCGAGCCCGGCATGCAGGGAAAGCCGCTGGTGCGCAAGCCATTCCGCGCCGAGCGCATCGCCGCCGCTCTTTCGAAATGCGGATTGCCGGTGGTCGGGTCCTGAGCTGCCTTATGCCGACGCCTCGAATTCTTTCAGACGGCTGGGCAGGGGTTCTCCGGACTGGTCCAGGACCGGGTAGCCAGCGGCGACCAAATGGGCGTTGATCCGGCGCAGGTCACGCAGGCATCTAGATGCAGGTCGCGCAGCCCGGGCGCCGTCTCGTCGGGCTTAATAGTGGCAAATGGCGGGGACCGGCCCGTCTTGCGCATACTGAACTTTACGGAAAGCCCGTACGCCAACAGTGGCGCTCAACCGGCACGAGGGCGACGGAATGATTGCGGGCGGGCTCACGCATCCTCGCGGCCGGCATTTTTAGTCTATATCCCGTGCTCCCCAATCATGACCGCTCTCCGGTCAGACAGGAGTCCGGGGACATGGCCCCTGGTGTGCTTCAGGGTCACGAGCGAGCACCGGGCAAAACTGTGACCGCGATCACGCCCTCTGCTTAAGCCCTCTGGTCGCTGTCGATTTTGCTTCTATCTATGCTTTCAATCGACGGGCTGCACACCGGGGGCAATACGATGCTGGCACTTCTGCCGAATCGGAAGATTCTCGAGCTGCTCCTTCAGGGATGCGGGGCAGCGGAAATCGCCGCTCAGCTCGGGGTCGAGGAAAACGAGGTGCACGAGCGGGTCGCTCGGCTCCTGCGTGAGATCGCCTCCCGCAGGCGCCCCATAGGGTGAGCGGCTAATCCTTATCTTCGAGCTCGAAACATGTATTCCACCAGACACCGGCCTGCGCCGGTCTGGCACTGCTGACAATTCTCGCGAATAACGGAATGAAAGTCGGAAGAGACGCGGTGGATCATCAGGCAGGGGGAAGCGACACCACGCTCTCGGCAACGAGAACCGTTTGGCGGCCTTCCTTCAGCGTCATCTTCCTCCATCGCCCCCCACCTCCACCTCATCAAGTCAAGCGCGCTGAGTGGCCGGGGATGCTACGGCACCGGTCCCGGTGATTCTACTGAAAAACCGGCCTTTACAATCGGTAATTGCCCGCTCGCTTGGCCGACCTGGCTGATCCGGGTTCATGTGCCGGCGCCGTGATGAACACCGGATGACGATGTTCACAGCGGCACTGCTCGGAGATACATACCCGACCATCTCTTGCGCCACTGTGCACGCTCTACCCCGCGCGGGTGCAGAAGCGCACGAAACGCCGCCCCTCGGCAGGCCCGAAAGACCTCGTTCTCGCTGAATCCCCCGCAAGAGCGGCCGGATAATCGGGAAAGCGGACCAAGCTGTTGTCGGAATTGGTCGGAGCGGCCGGATTCGAACCGGCGACCCCCAGACCCCCAGTCTGATGCGCTACCAGGCTGCGCTACGCTCCGGGCCAATGCCGATACGGCGGGACAGTGGGGTCCCGCCGTCGCGTCGCAAGATACTCATGCGCCGCCTTGAACGCAACGCGCCTCGGCGGGCGATTTCACGCGCGCCGGTGCGACTGGACTTTGCCGGAGGCGGTGGCTAGTTTCTCGGCCCGCGATGCACCTGCAGGCAGAGGAGAGGGGAGGCGGATATGGCCGACGCTGGACGGAAGGCGATCGAGACGCCGGAAGGGGTTGAGGTTCTTGGGCCGGTCGAGCCCGGCTTCGAGCAGATCCTCACCCGGGATGCGCTCGCTTTCCTCGCCGAGATGGAGCGGCGCTTCGGCGCGCGCCGGATCGAGCTGCTCGAGCGGCGCAAGCAGGTCGAGGCCCGCATCGATGCCGGTGAGATGCCCGACTTCCTTCCCGAGACGAAGAACATCCGCGAGTCCGACTGGACCGTGGCGCCGATTCCGCAGGATCTCCAGGACCGGCGGGTCGAGATCACCGGCCCGGTCGATCGGAAGATGGTGATCAACGCCCTCAACAGCGGCGCCAACGTCTTCATGGCGGATTTCGAAGACGCGACCACGCCGACCTGGAGCAACCTCGTCAACGGTCAGATCAACCTCCGCGACGCGGTGCGCCGGACGATCGACTTCACCGATCCCGGTACGGGTCGCGAATACAGCCTCAACGAGAAGACTGCGACGCTTCTCGTCCGCCCGCGTGGCTGGCATCTGACCGAGGCGCACGTCCATGTCGATGGCGAGCGGATGAGCGGCGGCCTGTTCGACTTCGGCCTTTACTTCTTCCACAACGCCAAGGCGGCGATGGAGCGGGGCACCGGCCCCTATTTCTATCTTCCGAAGATGGAAAGCCACCTCGAAGCGCGGCTCTGGAACGACGTATTCGTCTGGGCGCAGGAGCGGCTGGGCGTGCCGCAGGGCACGATCAAGGCGACTGTCCTGATCGAGACCATCCTCGCCACCTTCGAGATGGACGAGATTCTCTACGAACTGCGCGATCACATGGCAGGCCTCAACTGCGGCCGCTGGGACTACATTTTCAGCTACATCAAGAAGTTCCGGAAGAAGCCGGAGTTCGTGCTGCCCGACCGGGCGCAGGTGACGATGACGACGCACTTCCTGCGCTCCTACAGCCAGTTGCTGATCAAGACCTGCCATCGCCGCAACGCCCATGCGATGGGCGGCATGGCCGCGCAGATCCCGATCCGCAACGACGAGAAGGCGAACGAGGAGGCACTCGCGAAGGTGCGTGCCGACAAGGAGCGCGAGGCGAACGACGGCCACGACGGCACCTGGGTGGCCCACCCCGGCCTCGTGCCGATCGCCAAGGAAGTCTTCAACAAGGCGATGCCGGGACCGAACCAGGTGGCGCGCAAGCGGCAGGACGTGAACGTCACTGCTGCCGATCTGCTGAAGGTGCCGGAGGGCACGATCACCGAGGCTGGGCTTCGCACCAATCTGAACGTCGGTGTGCTGTATCTCGAGCCGTGGCTGCGCGGCATTGGTTGTGTCCCAATCTACAATCTTATGGAGGACGCTGCGACGGCGGAGATCAGCCGGGCGCAGGTCTGGCAGTGGATCCGCCACGGCGCCAAGTTCTCCGACAGCGGCACCGTGATCGATGCGGCGCTGACCAAGAAGCTGCTCGACGAGGAGCTGGAGAAGATCCGGGAAATGGTGGGCGACGAGACCTTCCGCAGCGGTCGCTACGGCGAGGCGGCGGATATGTTCTACGACATGGTGACGGCGGACGAATTCGAGGACTTCCTCACGCTTCCCGCCTATGAGAAGGTTGTGACGCTCGTCAACTGAGCCGGCGGCGTGCCCGATCCGGCTCGACCGGATCGGGAGGTGCGGCGATGAACAACCTTCTGTCTGGCCACCTCGCCCTGGTCACCGGCGCGGCCTCGGGCATCGGCCGTGCGATCGCAATCGGTTTCGCCGGGGCGGGCGCTCGGGTGATCGCTGCGGATCTCGACGAGGCGGGTGCCGGCCGCACCGCCCGAGAGATCGGGGGAGATGCAGTCTCTTACGGGATCGATGTCGCCGACAACGACGCCTGCAAGCGGCTGGCGGAGCGTGTCGGCAGTGAGGTCGGACAGGTCTCGGTCCTCGTGAACAACGCCGGGATCGTTCGGCGAGCCACGCTCTCGGATGCGACGGCGGTCGAGGATTGGAGGCGGACGATGTCCGTCAACCTCGACGGCGCGTTCAACATGACCTGGGCCGTTCTCGACCATCTGAAGGCGAGGAAGGGCCGGGTGATCAGCACAGGCTCGATCCAGTCGTTCGTGCACACCGGCAATTCCGTCGCCTACACGGCCAGCAAATCCGGCATCCGCGGGCTGACGCTGAGCCTCGCGGCCGAGCTGGCATCCTATGGCATCCGCGTCAACGCGATCGCCCCCGGCTTCATCCGCACACCGCTCAATGACCAAGCGGTGAAGGACAACCCGGCCATGGTCGACCGCTTCGTGCAGCACACGCCGCTCGGTCGTCCCGGCACGCCCGACGATCTGGTCGGACCTGCAGTGTTCCTCGCGTCGGACATGTCGGCCTACGTCACGGGTGTGATGCTTCCGGTCGACGGCGGCTATCTGACGGTGTGAGGCGAGCCGACGTCCTCATTGTGCTCGGCGCTGCCGTCTGGTCGGGCGGCCGGGCAAGCCCGTCGCTGCAGAAGCGGGTAGCACACGGGGTCGACCTGCTGAAGGCCGGTGCCGCGCCGTGGTTGATGGTGACGGGCGGGCTCGGCCGGCACCCACCCACCGAGGCCGAGGTGATGCGACGGCTCGCGACCGAAGCCGGTGCCGACAGCTCGCGCATCATCCTTGAAGATCGTGCCACTACGACGCTGGAGAGCGCGGAGTTCTGCACTGCCATCATGCGCAAGCACGGGTGGACCTCGGCGATTATCGTGACCGATGGCTATCACCTGCCGCGGAGCCTGATGGCGTTTCGCGCATTGGGGGCGGAGGTGACGGGCTCGGCATCGGGTGGCGGCAGTCCGACCGCCCTCGGGCGCACGCGGTGGGCGCTCACGATCCTGAGAGAGGGCGCCGCGTACTGCTGGTATGCCGCGCGATTGGCGGGCCGGGTGCGGGCGATCTGACGGTCAACCTTCTGCGCGCCTCGCTCAGCCCAGCGTATCCGCTACATAGGCGCCCCGCTTGCCCATCGGCTTCGGCGGCCCGGTGGTGCTGTCGATCGCAGTCTGGTGCTCGATCTCGGCGTTCAGCTCCGCGCCGAGCAGGACGATGTAGGCGGAAATGTAGATCCACATCATCAGGATGACCACCGCCCCGAGGGAGCCGTACGCCTTGTCGTAGTCCGCGAAGTTGGAAATGTAGAACGAGAACACCACCGACGCCGCCAGCCACAGCAACGTCGCCGATACCGCGCCCCAGCTCAGCCAGCGCCACCGTGCCGACTTTCTGTCGGGCCCGAAGCGGTAGAGCACGGCCAATACCGTGATGACGCCGAGCGCGAGCACCGGCCATCGCAGCGCGGAGATCGCGAGCTCCGCCATGCCGCCGAGTCCGATGAAGCCGAGCGCCACCGGCAGGGCGACGACGCAGGCGAAGGCGAGCACCGCAAAGAGAATCCCGCCGAACGTCATCCCAATGGCGAGCAGGTTGAAGCGGATGAAGCCGCGAGTCTCCTCTTCCTCGTACACGATGTTCAGCGCGATGAAGAGCGTCTTGACGCCGGCGGTCGCACTCCAGAGCATCACGGCGAGTCCCGCCAGGGCGGCGAGCCCCAGCTCCTCGCTGGCACGGCTCACGAACGCCTGGATCTGCTGCTGGATCAGTTGAGCCGCCTGCGCTGGCATCATGGTCACGAGGGCGGTAATCTGATCGCGGACATCGGCCGGGTCGAAAGCCATCCCGTAGACGGAGACGAGCACCGCTATCGCCGGGAAAAGCGCCAGCAGCGAATAGAACGCGACTCCTGCGGCGACGACGGAAAGGTTGTAGTCCAGTAGCTGATCCTTGACGCGAACAAGGATGCTCTTCCAGCCGCGCCAGGGAATTTTGCCGGGCCGGTCGGCGTCTCGCCCCTCGGGGCTGCCGGCCGGCGTGGGTTCATCGCCGGCCGAGACCGACGATGCGTTCATCCCGCCCGGAGCAGAATCAGGATTATGACGACGATCAGCAGAAGGCCGATGCCGCCGCTCGGGTAGTAGCCCCAGCCCCGACTGTAGGGCCAGGCCGGGATAGCGCCGATCAGAAGGATGATCAGGATAATGAGGAGAATGGTTTCCATGCGGAGCGCCTTTCCGTAATCCCGCCCCCTGTAGCGGCGAGAAACGAACGGCGGTCGGGGGGAACCGGTTCCTCGCGGGTCAGGCCGGCTCGAGGAGATGGACAACCATCAGCGGCAGACGACGACCGGGCACGATATCCGATGGTACGTCGCCCACCAGCTGCGCGCCGTGCCGCAGATAGAACTCCCTGGCACCGGGATCGGACAGGATCCTGAGCGTTGCAGCGCCTCGGGAGCGGGCTGTCCGGCAGGCCCATCCGAGGAGAGTGCTGCCGACGGAGCGGCCGAAGGCCGCTGGCTCGACGAACAGTAGATCGAGCTCGGCGCCGGGTCGGCGGACAAGAATCTGGGCCACCCCGGCGGGGCGGCCGCCTAGGTCGGCAACGACCGCGAGCCCCTCCCGCGCCAGGTCCATGTCGAGACCGAGCGATGGACGGCACTGTTCGAGAAACGCCTCGTCATAGCCCCAGCTCGCCTTGGAACGGACGCAGAGGTCGCGGAGCTCTGCAGCCTCTTCCTGACGCGGTTGGCGGAGTATGAGGCTGTCCGGTTCGTCCAGAACGGCACTACCCATTGGCCTGCTCCTATTCCCGCGTTGCCCACTGTCATTGTGCACCTGCGAAAAGTCTTGGCAATCCGGGAATGCAGCAGAAGCGCCGTGAGAACGCCTATACTCGTCTGCCTGTCACACCGCTGGAGAGATCCGATAGTTCGGCGCTCTCCGAACCACCATCCACGAAGAGGAAGTCGCAATTGCAGAACCTCAGCGTCACATCGGCGAGCAACGGGACAGCCGTCGTCACCATCGATCGGCCGGAGCGCCGCAACGCCTGCAACCAGGCCATGTGGCGTGGCCTTGCGGAGCTGTTCACGCGTCTGCGCCAGGATCGGACGGTGCACGCGGTAGTGCTGACCGGAGCCGGTGGCCACTTCTGCGCCGGCGCGGACATCAGCGAGTTTGCGGATGTGCGCGACGACTCGGCGGCGGCGCTGGAATACTCCAGATCGGTCGCCGACGCGGAGCAGGCGATCTTTCATTTTCCGAAGCCGGTCATCGCCGCTGTATCAGGATACGCGATGGGGGGCGGGTGCGGCCTATCGCTCGTGTGTGACTTCCGCGTCGCTGACAAATCCGCGCGTTTTGCGATTCCCGCGGCAAAGCTCGGGATCGTGTACTCGCTCGACGAATGCCGCGCCCTCGCGACGGTGGTCGGGGTCACTCACGCCAAGCGAATTCTCTTCACCGCCGAGCAGGTCGACGCCGAAGAGGTGGCGCGCATCGGGCTGGTCGACATCCTCGCCGAGCAGGATGCGCTCGATGCCGCGCTGGAGTTCGCCGGACGCATGAGCGGCAACGCGCCGCTCTCGATCGAAGGGGCCAAGGTGACCCTTAACGCGGTAGCGACAGGAGAGATGGCGGCGCGGCGTGAGGAGGTGGCCCTGATCTCGCGACGGGCTGCGGACAGTGCCGATTACCGGGAAGGGCGGCAGGCGTTCCTGGAGAAGCGAAAGCCGCGGTTTACCGGAAGCTGATAGTCGATCGAGCAACTGTTTGGAGCGGCCGAAGTCGACACTCTATCATTGTGATGCCTGCCATTCCGACAGGCATCCTCGGGAGGAAACAATGAAGAGTGTGCTGACTGTTTCTTACGCTGCGCTCGTTTTGGGTGTAGCTGCCGGGCCGGCGTTTTCGGCGGAGTTGCCGAAGAGCATCGCCTGGACGGCATACGATGTGGGTTCCGCGGGTTACAACCAGGCGGTCTCGATAGGTTCGGCGCTGAAGAACAAATCCGGCGTCACTCTGCGGGTTCTTCCGGGGAAGAACGACGTCTCCCGCATGGCACCGCTTCGCGAGGGGAAGGTGCATTTCTCCGCCACCGGAGTCGGCGCGATGCAGGCTTTCGAGGCGACCGACGTCTTCGGCACCGCCGATTGGGGGCCGCAGAAGATTATGCTGCTGTCGATGGCGAACGCCGATTCCTGCGGCACGATCGCCTCGCCCGGGGACGCGGGGATCAAGACCCCTGCCGATTACAAGGGCAAGCAACTCGCCTGGGTGAAGGGGGCGCCCTCCCTCAATTGGAACATCCATGCCGTGCTCCGCTTCGCCGACCTCACCTGGGATGATGTGCAGAAGGTAGAGTTCGCGGGCTATGGCGCGGCGATGGATTCCGTTGCGGCCGGAACGACGCAAGGATCCTTCACGGTCACCACCTCCGGCTTCGCCACCAAGATTGAGGCCTCGCCTCACGGGGTCGCCTATCCCGTTCTGGCTCATTCGGACGAAGAGGGCTGGAAGCGCCTGATGGAGGCGGCGCCGTATTACTACAAGGCGATCTGCAAGGACGGCGCCGGCATCACGGAGCCGTTCGAAGGTGCTGCTTACCCGTATCCGATCCTCACCGCCTACGACACCCAGGACGAGGACCTCACCTATGCGATGACCAAGGCGATGTACGATCACTACCCCGAATACAAGGACGGGGCTCCCGGCGCCTACGGCTGGGCGATGGAACGACAGGTCTTCGAATGGGTCCTGCCGTTTCACCCGGGTGCGATCCGTTACTACAAGGAGCAGGGGGTGTGGACGCCGGAAATCGAGGCGCACAACCAGATGCTTCTGAACCGCTTCCAGATCATTGCCGATGCGTGGGAGGCGAATAAGTCCGCGGCCGCCGACAATGGTCAGGGCGGAGCGGGCTGGATGCAGGCTCGCGTCGAGGCGCTGGAGGCGGCCGGCCTGAACCCGATCTGGCGCGAATAGAGGGTCGGGCTCCGTCCTAGCCGTTCGCGGCCGCTTCGAGGCCGGGCCGCACTAGGCTCGGCTTCGAAGTGCGCTCGTACCGCCTCGCCGGGGTTTCCACCGGCGGCAGAAGCGGCGGTGCCCCGAACGATGCCGATACGCGCTCGTTGGAGGGGCGACCGTAAACCGTAGTGCGTTGCCCTGGCAGCCGCTTCGCCTCGCGGATCATCGCTTCCATCACTTCCGGCGGCATCTCCTGACCGTGCACGGTGCCGGCCGCACGGGTGATGGACTCGTTCATCAACGTCCCACCGACATCGTTGGCCCCTGCTGCCAGGCAGGCGGCCACGCCGGCGCGGCCCATCTTGACCCACGACGTCTGGATGTTCACGAAGTGCGGGTGCAACACGAGACGCGCGACCGCGTGCATCAGCACCGCTTCGCGGAAGGTCGGCCCGGGGCGGGAACGACCCTTGAGATAGATGGGCGCTTCCATGTGCACGAACGGCAGCGGCACGAACTCGGTAAAGCCGCCGGTCCGTTTCTGCAACTCGCGGAGGCGGAGCAGGTGGCGCGCCCAATGTTCCGGCCGCTCCACATGGCCATACATGATCGTCGCGGTGGAGCGGAGGCCGACCTCGTGTGCCGCTTCCATCACTTCGAGCCATTGCGCCGTGTTGATCTTGTCGGGGCAGATGATGGCCCGCACCTCGTCGTCGAGGATCTCGGCGGCGGTGCCCGGCAAGGTGCCGAGCCCGGCATCCTTGAGCATCTGCAGATAGGTGCGGAGATCCAGCCCGAGCGTTGCCGCGCCCTGCCAGACCTCGAGCGGTGTGAAAGCGTGGATGTGGATCGCCGGGGCCGCCTCCTTCACGGCACGGCAGATCGCGAGATAGGTTTCTCCAGTGTAGTCGGGATGGATGCCGCCTTGCATGCAGACTTCCGTGGCACCCCGTTCCCACGCCTCTTTGACACGGCGGCGGATCTCGTCGAAGTCGAGATCGTAGGGGCGGCCGCGCAGGTTCTCGCTGAGCTTACCCTTGGAAAAGGCACAGAACTGACAGCGGAAATAGCAGACGTTCGTGTAGTTGATGTTGCGGTTGACGGCATAGCTGACGGCATTGCCGTTCACCTTGTCGCGCAAGTCGTCGGCGGCCTTGCAGACGGCGGCGAAGTCTTCGCCCCGCGCCTGGAAGAGCCGCACGACTTCGGACTCGTCCAGATCGGCTCCATCGGCGGCTCGGTGCGTGATCTCGATGATCTCCGGGGAGGCCCCCCGGCCGGCGGTTGGTGCGGTGACGAGGTCCAGCACCTCCGCCGGCGGAGCGATGTCCGTGCCCGGCGACCAATCGTCGCTTCGCGCGAAGCCCTCTGCATCGATCAAGCGGAGAACGGGCGTGCGGAACACGGGATCGAGCCAACGCTCGCCGTCCAGTGCATGCGAAGGGTAGATCGCCAGGCGCTCGGTCAGAACCTTGCCCGCGGCCGCTGTCTCCTCTGCCAGGCGGTCGAGGTGCGGCCAGGGCGCTTCAGGGTTGACGAAGTCCGGCGTGACCGGCGACACGCCGCCCCAGTCGTTGATTCCGGCTTCGACCAGGCGCGCCAGCACACCGGGGCTTAGATTCGGCGGCGCCTGGATGTTCATCTCCGGCCCGAACAGGATCCGGGCGACGGCGATGGTCCACACCAGCTCGTCCGTACCGGGTTCCGGTGCCGCGGCCATACGGGTCCCGGGCTTCGCGCGGAAGTTCTGGACGATGATCTCCTGGATATGGCCGTAGCGGTCGTTGAGGTCGCGCAACGCGAGCAGTGCCTCGACACGTTCCGCCCTGGTTTCGCCGATGCCGATCAGGATGCCGGAGGTGAAGGGGATCCGGGCTTCGCCGGCCAGCCGCATGGTCTCGAGCCGGACGGCGGGGGCTTTGTCGGGCGATCCCCAATGCGGGCCGCCCTTGCGCGAGAGGCGCTCCGACGCGCTTTCCAGCATGATCCCCATTGAAACCGAATGCCGGCGCAGTTCGGCGAGCTCGGCTGCACCCATGAGCCCGGGGTTGAGGTGCGGGAGGAGCCCGGTCTCTCGAAACACGGCCTCGGCCATCTCGCCGAGATAGGAGAGGGTGGTCGGATGGCCCAGCCGCTCCAGCTCCTCTCGCGCGACGCGGTAGCGGCGCTCGGGCTGATCGCCCAGGGTGAAGAGGGCCTCCTTGCAACCGGCGGCGGCACCGGCGCGCGCGATCTCGAGCACCTGCTCGCGGGTCATGAAGGCGGTTTCGCCTTTGCGCGGCGGCCGGGCGAAGGTGCAATAGTGGCAGACGTCCCGGCACAGGTGCGTCAGCGGGATGAAGATCTTGCGGGAGTAGCTGACGACCCGCCCGTGACCCTGGTCGCGGAGGGCGGATGCCGTCGCCACGAGGCTGTCGAGGTCCGTCGCCTCGGCGAGGGCGCAGGCTTCCTCGACGCCGGGTCGCTGTCCGCCGTCGACCGCCTTCAGAATCGATCTGGTGTCGAGTGGCAAGGCATCAGCCTCCGACCGGTTCACGTGTTTCGCCGAGCCGCACCGCGATGCCGCTCTGCTCGAGATAGGCGTGCGCTCGCGTCTTGGCCGGGCGAGCGAGGAGGGCGCGCAGATCGTCGGGATTGTCCACGTCGAGCCCGATGCCGGGCAGCCGGACGATGCGCGGCTCGACGCCGGCCGCACGCGCCGCGGCCAGATGAGGCAGGAAGCTGTCGTTGCCGAAGCTGAAGGGAATCAGGTCCGGGGGCGAGCAGATGATGCAGTTGGAGCCGCGTTCGTCCCAGGCGGGAACGATCGTCATGGCTGGCTCCTCTCCGTGTGCGGCCACGGCTGCCCGGATCTCCGCCGACGTCACGCCGGGTATGTCTCCAGGGACGGCCAGTATGCTCCGCACCCCCTCCGACGCCAGCGTACGCGCGCCGAGGGTGACGGCCGCGGTCTGGCCCTGGTTCGCCGGCTCCTCGATGCAACGCGCGCCGTAGCAATCGGCCAGAGCACGGGCTCGCGCATCGCGCGTGATCAGAAGAACCCCTTCGAACAGGCTGCCACAGCCGGCGAGCGCCGCAAGCACGTCTTCGACCATGACGGCGAACAGCCCGCGCCTTTCATGCGGCGTGAGGGCCGCGGAAAGGCGCTGCTTGGCATCGGTGAAGTCCTTGACCGGCAGTATTGCCCACATGAGATCGCCTGTTTCGGAGCGGAACGGAGTTTCAGCGCAGTCGAGCGATCACGTTGCCGAGCCGCTCGATGCTTTTCAAGGTCGGTTCCTGGCCGAGGCCCGGCCATTGGGTGCGCAGAATCATGTGATCGAAGCCGACGTCGCGGTAGCGGTGGATCTCGTCGAGCACCCGGCTCTCGTCGCCGATGATGAAGCGACCCTTGCAGAACGCGTCGAAGTCGCGCTCGAAGGCTTCGGCGCTGACCCGCTCGTTGCCCCAGGAAGCATACGCCTTGTACTTGTAGAGAAGCGCGGGCCGGGCTTCGGCGAGAGCGGTCCGATCGTCGGCGCCGACGTACACCTCGCGGCAGACCGGCCATTCGGCGAAGGCGGGGGCGCCCGAGGCCTGACGCTCTTCCCGGCAAAGCGCGATCGTCTCGGCCAACTCGGCGATCGGTGCGCTGAAGCTGGCGATCCAGGCATCGCCGAGCCGAGCCGCCCGTCGCACCGCCGGAAGCGCGCTGCCGCCAATCCAGATCGGCGGTCCGCCCGGCTGTTTCGGCTTCAGGCTCGGTCCTGCATCGGTCACCTGCCAGTACCGGCCGCGGTGCGTTACCCGATCCTCGCGCCATAGTCGCCGCACCAGCTCGATGCCTTCGACCATGCGCCCGACGCGTTCGCTTTGCTTCGCCCCGACCGCCTCGAACTCCTCCGGACGATAGCCCATTCCGACCGCGAGCACGAACCGTCCGCCCGTGATCCAGTCGAGCGTCGCTACCTCCTCGGCGAGCACGACCGGGTTCGCCATCGGCAGCAGGAAGATCGCCGGGCCGACCGTCATGCCCTCCGCCTCGGCGGCGAGGCGCGCCAGAAGCGGCATCGCCTGGAACATCTGCATCGGCGCCACCAGCAGGTGGTGCGCCGTCCAGAGCGAGTGGAAGCCGCAACCGCGCGCGAGCCGCACCTGCTCGACCAGATTGCCGATCTGCGGCCCGAGATCCGTCCCCGCCTGCCACTGCGATGCGACGTAGAGCCCGACCTTCATGGGCACTCCCCCATGGGGCACTCCCCGTGAAAAACCGCTCCCATCTTGGGCCGACTCCCGATCCCGAGCAAGGGCAGGCGAGGCAGTGGCGAGCTGCGTTCC
Source organism: Alphaproteobacteria bacterium (assembly GCA_029268305.1). GTDB lineage: Bacteria > Pseudomonadota > Alphaproteobacteria > JAJUGE01 > JAJUGE01 > JAJUGE01. Next base: position 16,366 of record JAJUGE010000045.1, on the reverse strand, counting down.
GGAACGCCGAGACCGCGAGAGCTAGCGGAGTCCACCCTCCCGGTCGATCTCCTCCGCCCCGGCCTTGATACGCGGGATCAGCTCTCGGCCGAACTCGGTGGCGTCGACGACAGGATCGAAGCCGCGGATCAGGAAGGATGAGATTCCGAGGCGGTAATAGGCGAGGATTGCCTCGGCCACCTGTTCGGGCGTGCCGACGAGGCAGGAGGTGTTGCCGAGGGCGCCGGTCGCTTTCGTGATGCCCATCCAGAGCCGCTCGTCGTGGATGTCCTTCTCCTGAGCGAAGGCGAACTGGCGGCGGCCGGCATTGTCGACGGGAGCGCGAGCGCCCTCGCTCTCCTGCCGGGCCCAGCCGAGCTTGCCGGTCATGCCGGCGAGGATGCGGTTCGCCTTGTCCCAGGCCGCTCCTTCCGTCTCTGCGATAATCGGGCGAACCGACATATTGAAGCCGACCCTCCGGCCGTGCTTTGCGGCACGCGACCGGAACTCGGCGATGCGCTCGGCCGTCGTGGCGCGCGGCTCGGCGTAGATGGCGAACACGTCGCACTCGGCGGCGCCCATCTCGAGCGCGCCCTCCGAGGCGCCGCCGAACATGATGAGCGGATGCGGCTGCTGTAGCGGCCGGACGTCCGACCGGGCGCCGCGCACCCGATAGAAGCTGCCTTCGAAGTCGAACGGCTCGCTCTCGGCCCAGGTCCGCTTCATCAGGTGCAGATACTCCTGTGCACGTCGGTACCGCTCGGCCTTGGGCGTGAAGTCCCCGTCGCCCTCCTGCTCGGCGTCGGTCTTGCCGGTGATGATGTGCAGCGCCACCCGGCCGCCCGTAAGCTGGTCGAAAGTTGCCACCTTGCGCGCGAACAGGGTCGGTGCCACGAAGCCCGGGCGGTGCGCAAGCAGATACGACAATCTCTTCGTCTGCGCCGCGGCGTGCATCGCGACGAGGAACCCCTCGGCCGACGACGAGGAATAGCCGACTAGCACCATGTCGTAGCCGGCCGCCTCGTGCACCCGCGCGTGCTCGATGATGAAGGACGGCGATATCTCGCCTTCGATGACGAGCAGCGTCGCGTCGCTCTTCGGCGGCGTGACGCCGATCATGCCGATGATGCGGGCGGGCATGGCTGCCTCCCTTGGTGGCGGAAACGCTCCCGCGTCGCCGCTGACGTCTTGGACCGACTGCGCCCGGAGGCTAGCATCGGTGCGTGAAATGGAGATAACGATTTTGTGCTGCTGCATCCCGGCCGCACGGCCTCCGGAGCGCAGTCGACCAGGCGGAGGGAACCGCGGATGAGTTACGATGTGGTGGTGGTCGGCGCCGGCAATGCGGCGCTGACGGCGGCGATGGCGGCGCGAGAGAACGGGGCGTCGGTGCTCGTGCTGGAGAAGGCGCCAGAGCACGAGAAGGGCGGCAACTCCTACTTCACCGCCGGCGGGTTCCGGTTCTGCCACTCCGGCATCGAGGACGTGGCACAGGACGTGTTGACCGACCTTTCCGAGGCGGAGCGCGAGCAGATCGTCCTTCCGGTCCATGACCGCAAGGTCTTTTACGACGCGCTGATGAAGGTGACGCGGCACCAGGCCAACGAAGACATGGCCTGGCGGCTGATCGACAATTCGCGGCCGACCATGGTGTGGCTCCGCAAGCACGGCATCCGCTTCATACCCATGTTCGGCCGTCAGTCGTTCCTCGTCGACGGCAAGCAGCACTTCTATGGCGGCGTGAACATCGAGGCCGTGGGCGGCGGTGCCGGCCTCGTGGAGGCCGAAATCAAGCGTGTGCTGCAACTCGGCTGCGAGCTCCGCTACGAGACCGGTGCCGTGCGTCTGCTGCACGACCGGCAGCGCCGCATCACCGGCGTCGAAGTGAGCGGGCCGAACGGGTTCGAGGAGATCGAGGCGCGCGCCGTGATCCTGGCGTGCGGCGGTTTCGAATCCAGCCCGGAGATGCGGGCGCGCTATCTCGGCCCCGGCTGGGATCTCGCGCGTGTGCGCGGCACCAAGCACAATATGGGCGACGGCATTCGCATGGCCCTCGAGATCGGCGCGCGGCCCTATGGCAACTGGTCGGGGTGTCACTCGGTCGGCTGGGATATCTCGGCCCCGCCTTACGGCGACTATGAGGTGCTCGACAATTTCCAGAAGCACTCGTACCCGTGGGGGATCATGGTCAACCTGCACGGCAAGCGCTTCGTCGACGAGGGCGAGGATCTGCGGAACCACACCTATGTGAAGTTCGGCCGCGAGATCATGAGTCAGCCCTATCGGACGGCGATCCAGATCTTCGACCAGAAGACGATCCCGTTGCTCCGGGACGAATACCGCATCCGCCAGGTGACGAAGGTGACGGCGAACACGATCGAGGATCTGGCAGTGCAGCTGGAGATCGACCCTGCGGCACTCAAGGCGACGATCGACGAGTTCAACGCCGCCTGCCGACCCGGCAAGTTCAATCCGGCGATCCTCGACGGCGTCACGACGGTCGGTCTCAGCCCCAATAAGACGAATTGGGCGTTGCCGATCGATCAGCCGCCGTTCGAGGCCTATGTCACCACCACCGGCGTCACCTTCACCTTCGGCGGTCTCAAGATCGACGAGACCGGCACCGTCCTCGACATGATCGATCGGCCGATTCAGGGCCTCTACGCGGCAGGCGAGCTGGTCGGCGGGCTGTTCTACGAGAACTATCCGGGCGGTAGCGGCCTGATGGCGGGCGCGGTGTTCGGGAAGATCGCCGGCGAGAACGCCGCCGCCTATGTGAGCGGCAACTGACGATCACCACGATCGGCCGCCGGAGTACGCGGTGACAGGATGAAATCCTGATCCGCCGCGCTGGCGGCGGCCGGACGGTCGCGCTGAATCGGAAGGGGGCTCGACATGGAACGGAAGACGGCCGCGATTGTCGCGATCGCTGCCATTGCCCTGGCGGGTTGGGCGATGCCTGCCGACGCCATCGCTTCGCCGGGCGAGGACGTGCGAGCCTTTTGCGAACGACGTTATCTAACTGAGGAGGCGGCGGATCGGCGGCCGCCGGTGCCCGCCCTGAGCGTGATCGCGCCGCCCGCACCCGGGTCGACACCCACGCCCCCACCTCCCGCACCGACCTTCATGCAATCTCGCGGTGGTCAGCCGGCTCCCGTGATGCCGCTTCCCGACAGGGAGCAGTATCCCGAGGTCGACCCCAATCCGGTCAACTCGGCCTTCGAGGATCCGGTCTCGACCTTCAGCCTCGACGTCGACACCGCGTCCTATTCGAACGTGCGCCGCTTCCTGCGAGACGGCGGGTTGCCGCCGCGCGATGCCGTCCGTACGGAGGAGCTCGTCAACTATTTCGATTACGACTACCCGCTGGCCGAGGATCGAACCGCCCCCTTCCGCCCGACGGTCGCGGTCCATCCAACCCCCTGGAATGCGGCGACGCGGATCCTCCATATCGGCCTTCGCGGCTTCGATCTCGAGCGGGAGGAGCGACCGCCAGCCAACCTGGTGTTCCTGATGGACGTGTCGGGTTCGATGAGCTCACGCGACAAGCTGCCCCTCGCAAAGGCGGCGATTTGCCTGCTCGTGCATGAGCTCGACGCGCGCGATCGAGTGGCGCTCGTCGTTTATGCCGGTGCGGCCGGGGCCGTGCTGGAGCCGACCAGCGGCACCGAGCGGGAGACGATACTGACGGCGCTCGATCGTCTGGAGGCCGGGGGCTCCACTGCCGGCGGCGAGGGGATCGCACTCGCCTACGAGCTTGCCCGGGCCAACTTCGACGAGGAAGCGTCGAACAGGATCATCCTGACGAGCGACGGCGACTTCAACGTCGGCATCGCGGACCCGCGCCGGTTGGGCGATTTCGTGGCGCGGGAGCGGGAATCGGGAGTCTATCTCACCGTGCTCGGCTTCGGCGGCGGCAACTACAACGACACGATGATGCAGCGGCTGGCGCAGCTGGGGAACGGCGCGGCCGCCTATATCGACGATCTCGACGAGGCGCACCGGGTGCTCGTCGAAAAGATGACCGGCTCGCTGTTCACCATCGCGAAGGACGTTAAGGTCCAGGTCGAGTTCAACCCGGATCAGGTGAAGGAATACCGGCTGATCGGATACGAGACCCGGCTGCTGCGACGGGAGGACTTCACGAATGACGCCGTCGACGCGGGCGAGGTCGGCGCCGGGCACAGCGTGACCGCCCTCTATGAGTACGTGCCGGCGGGCAGCGACGGAGGCCTGCTCGAGCCACTGCGTTACGCGCCGCAAGCCGGGACGCCCGAGGGCCGGTCGGCGGAGATCGCCTATCTGCGCATCCGTTACAAGTTGCCGGGCGAAAGCGAGAGCCGATCGATCGAGCGTGCGATCACGGCTGCGGATGCGGTGGGCGAGCTCGCGAATGCGAGTGCGGACATGCGCTTTGCCGCCGCCGTCGCCGGGTTCTCGCAACTGCTCCGCGGTGAGCCGTATGTGCGCGACGGCTTCGGTTACGACTCGGTTGTCGAGCTGGCATCGACGGCTGCTGGCGAGGACCCGTTCCGAGAGGGCTTCATCGAGCTGGCGAAGCAGGCGGCAGCGGCCGGCAATCTCGATATGAAGCGACATCGGAAGCGACAATAGGCTGCCCGCACTGCCGCAGGAACTTCGCTTCAGGCAGGCTCGGGCTCGGGTTGCAGCCGCAGCCAGGTGGCGGCGACGAGGGCGATCGCGAGCAGGGCGATCGAGCTCCAGTTCAGTGGATGCCAGCCGAGCACTTCCTGCAGGACACCGGCGAGAAAGCTCGCCGTGGCCGTGGTGCCGAAGACGAGGAAGTCGTTCAGCGCCTGAGCCTTGCCGCGCTCGTTCGGCCGATAGCAGGTGGTCACGAGGGTCGTCGCGCCGACGAAGAGGAAATTCCAGCCGATGCCGTTCAGGGTAAGGGCGATGCGGAAATGCCATTCCGTGAGCCCACCCAGCGCAGCGGCTATGCCGGCGAGGAAGAGCGCGATTCCGGCGAACATGACGTTCAGCGTGCCGTAGCGGGTGATCAGATTGCCGGTGAAGAAGGACGGCACGAACATGCCCATGACGTGCATGAAGATGACCCAGTGGGCCTCGGCGTGCGGCAGGCCACAGCCGACGATTGCGAGCGGCGAGGCGCTCATGATGAAGGACATGGTGCCGAAGGCCACCATGCCGCAGATGACCGCGACGATGAAGCGGGGCTGAGACGCGATCTCCAGCAGCGGACGCGGCGGTGCTGTCGGCGCCGTGGGCGAGGCGTCGGAGCGGATTGCCGATCCGGCCGGTGCCGCCGGCTCATCCATTCTCGGGAAACGGATGAACGACATGATCGTGAACACCACGGCGTGGACACCGATCATCGCGACGTAGGTGCCTATGTAGAGCGGCATCCACTGGTCGTGCGTCCAGCGCACAATGCCGGGGCCGAGGATGCCCGCGACCACGCCACCGGCGGTCACCCATGCGATCGCCTTCGCTCGGTAGGAAGGCGGCGCCAACTCGACGGCCGCAAAGCGGTACATCTGCAGGCTGGCGACGGCATAGCCGAGGATGAGGCCGCCCGCGCACATCAGGACGAAGCTCTCGTTATAGAGGCCGAGACCGACGGTGCCGGCCCCCGTCATGCCGAAAACCGAGCCCAGACGGAAACCGAAGCGACGTCCCATCCGCTGCATCAGCCAGCCGGCGGGAAAGACCGAAAGCATCACGCCGAGATGCTGCAGCGTCACCGGGAGGGTCGCCAGCTCGCGCAGCGGATAGAAGGTGATGACGGAGACCGCCGTCGCCGCGAACATCATCGTGTTGCCGGCCTGGCCGATCGCCTGACAGCACGCGAGCAGGAAGAGGTTCCGCCGCATGGCGCTGTCGAGGCCTTGCCGTACTGGTGGTGCTTCGTAATTCAAGGTGGGTCCTTGGGTGCCCGCGAGCATCTGCGGGAGAGGGGCTGAGACGGCCGGGAACATAGCATGCATGCGTGCAGTGCGAGCCCGGCCAAACGCCGCGGCCGGGGTCTGCTCATCCGCTGCTCGCAGGGGCGGTCACCGGACCGCTCCGGTTTCGTCACTGCATGATCGTGCAGCGCCAGTGGATGCGTCGCTCCTCGATCGGATAACCGCCTGCCGCGGCGTGCAAGGTGCAGCGATTGTCCCAGGTGACGAGATCGCCGGGCCGCCACTGGTGGCGGTAGTCGGCACCGGGGACAATCATCTGGGCGGTCAGCTCCTCGATGATGGCGTCGCTCTCGGCGTCGTCTACATCGGCTATGCGCAGGATGTGGAAAGGATTGAAGTAGAGCGAGGTCCTCCCCGTTTCCGGATGCGTGCGGACAAGCGGGTACCGGGTCGGCGGGCGGTCCTGATCTTCCGGCTCCAGCAGATCCACCCCGGTGCGATTGCGGCCGCCGTACACGTAGTGAGCGTCGAGGCCCGCGATCCGCCGCTTCAGATCGTCGGGCAGTGCGGCATAGGCCGCGTACATGTTGGCGAACAGAGTGTCGCCCCCGACCGACGGGATCTCCAGCCCGTAGAGCTGGGTCGCCTTGCACACCTCGTGATCCCACGGACCGTCGGTGTGCCAGCCCTGGCCGCGGTTGTAGATGGACTTGTTTACCGACCCGTCCTGCTTACGGGTGCCGAGGCCCATGACCGTGAGATCCGGATGGTCCGGATGGCGCGCCCTCCGCACCAGATGCGGCTTCACCCGACCGAACCGGCGCCCGTAGTCGAGAAAGGAAGCGATGTCGAGCTCCTGATCCCGAACGATGAGAACGGAATGGTCGAGCCAGGCACTGTAGAGCGCCTGCCAGTCCCGTTCACTGAGTCGCGCCACGTCCACCCCCGTGACGATCGCGCCTATGTGCTCTCCTGCCGGCTCGATGTGCATGGTCCGGTTCCCTCCATGCCGCTTGTTGGCGGGGTCGGCTTTCCTGCGGATAGAAAAAAGCTACAGGAGCTGGTCGACCGCGAACAAGAGCGCAAGCCGGCCAGTTAGATCGCCCGCGCGGCACCAGTCATGCTGGTCGCTTCGACTGGCGCGGGCTAGCATGCCGGTTATTCCCGCCGCTGGCAGCAAGAGAAGCATGAAACCCTCCGTTCCGGTCGCCGCCGTCCAGGACCGGATCCTCTCCGCGATCGGCCTCATGTGCACCTATGTCGGGCTGATCGTCTTTGTGAACGCGACCGGCAAGGTGTTGGCGATGGCGGGCTATCATCCGCAGCAGGTGGTCTTCTTCCGCCACGGGGTCGCCTTCCTCCTGATGCTCCTCCTGTTCGCGCCTCGCCACGGCGTCCGCATCGTGGTAGCCAAGAGGCCGGGTCTTCAGGTGGTGCGCGGCATCTTCGCCATTGCATCCTCGCTCTTCTATTTCACCGGTCTCGCTTCCGTTTCTCTTCCGCTCGCGGCCGCGATCAGCTTCACGAGCCCGCTCCTCGTGACGGCTCTCTCGGGCCCGCTCCTCGGCGAGCAGGTCGGTGTGCGACGTTGGGCGGCAGTGGCCGTCGGCTTCGTCGGGGCGATGATCGTGATCCGCCCCGGCGGCGATACCGAATGGGCGGGCCTGCTGATCGTCGGAAGTGCCGCATGCGCGGCGCTTTACCAGATCACCACCCGGCGGCTCGCCGGTCAGGACCACGCCGAGACCACCAACATCTGGACCGGGCTGGTCGGGGCGGCGTTGATGTGCGTTCTGGTGCCGTTCGTCTGGGAGATGCCGGAGAGTCCGCAGATCTGGATGCTGTTCATTTCGATGGGCCTGATCGGCGGCATCGCCCACTACATTCTGACCAAGGCCTTCGAGCGCGGGCCCGCGTCGCTCCTGTCGCCGTTCAGCTATCTGCAGCTGATCGGCGCGACGGTGGCCGGCTACATCCTCTACGGCGATCTTCCCGACGGCATGACCTGGGTCGGCGCCGCCGTCATCGTCGCTGCCGGACTGTACATCGCCCATCGCGAGAGCAGGCGCCGCAAGGTGCCCCTGACGGCGCGTTAGGCACCGAAGGGGCGAGCGGCTCCAGCCTTCATATCTGCGCGATGCCGCGCGCGATCAGCATCGCGGCCGCGACCAGGAGGACGGCCTGCAGGACCGCATAGAAACGCTCGGTGCTGGCGCCGCGGAAAAAGGCCGTGCCCGCCCAGGTGCCGAGGAATACCGCCGGCAGCAGCATGCCGGCCTCAACCAGCGCCGTGGGCGTGATGTATCCGGCAATCGCGATGAACACGATCCGCGCCAGCATGAAAATGCCAGAAAGCACGAGGTTGGTGCTTCGGAACAGCTCCGGCGTCGGGCACATGAATTTGAGGAAGCCGACCAGAAAGTAGATCCCGCCGCCACCCGAAACCGTCCCGACCGTGCCGGATACGAGGGAGAGGGAGGCGAAGGAGAGCGGGTTCCTGAGGTTGATCCGACGTGACAACCGGTCGATCACCCGTAAGCGGTCCATGAGCACGATCGCCGAGACGAGCAGGCCGAGCACCATGGTGAGCCAATCGGCGGGCAGTCTGTCGAACAGCCAGGTACCGATTGCCACGCCCACCGTGACGCCACCGACCAATGCCCGCACGACGCTCCAGTCTGCAGTGCGAACGCCCTGCGGAAACAGGTGCACCTGCGAGGCTGTGGCGGCCAGCACGACGAGGACCACGGCGTGATGGGGGCCGAGCATCCAGGTGGTCAGCAGAACGATCGGCATGTTGGAGCCGAAGCCGAAGGCTCCTCGGATAAAGAATCCCAGGAAGTGACAGGCAAGCACGGCCGCAATCACCCATGGCGGCAGCCCCGCGAACGGCACGAGATCGAGTTCCATCCCGCTCCGTTACCGTGGGTGGATCACAGTAGCGGGATGGCGGGTTGGCGGCCGCGCATCGAGTGTCGTCCAACGCACGGCCCGCGCTCCGTCAGCCGCGCGCGGTCGCGTCGAACATGCGGTCCCGACGGTCGCCGGCACCGCCGTCATCGACCTCGAGCGGGGTGTTCAGAACTTCGCCGGGGGCGATGATCCCGCCGGGCCGGCCGTCCCGTGTGCGCAGCTGGAAGTCGAAGAAGACTTCCGGCATCGCCGGGCCGTCGGCGCTCGCGAGCCAGAGGCGCAAAAGGTGGCGCTTGCGCTCCGGCTCCTCCCAGTCCTCGAACGCCGTGCGGCTGTGGAGGATGGTGTGGTTGTTCAGGAACTGTACGTCGCCGGGCCTGAACTCCATGTCGAGGTGGATCGCCGGATCTTCGGCGATCGCATCCAGAAGATCCATAGCCTCTTCCTGCTCGGACGTGAGGCGCGGCACCTCGTCGAACCGCTGTGCCTTGCGCACCGCGGAACGGACGTAGGTGACCAGCATCCGACCTCCGTGCGGATTGAACACCGGAATCGCGTACCACTCCTGCCGGCCTTCGGGAACCTCGCCGCGGCGGTCGCGGTACACCGGCTGCATCAGCACCCGGGCGAGATCCGGCCGGCGCCGGGCCATCTCGTTGTAGACCGTGACCGAGGAGACGATCGATGACAGGCCGCCGCTCTTCGGCGTCTTCAGCGAGAGCAGCCCGACGATGTCGCCCGCGTCGCAGTGATAGGGGAGACGTGCATTCGTCTGATAGCCGCGAGCGGTCGGCTTTGAATAGTCGTACCCCAGGTCGCGGACATGGCCGAGGGTGTGACCCCGGGCATTCTGCGGGACCGCCTCGCCGAGATGCATGCCGATCGCCCAGAACGCGATCGCCGACTGGCGGTACGAGAGACGATCGACGGGGACGCCACGGATCAGAACGAAGCCGCGGCCGTGCAGGACGTCACGACGCATCTTCGCGAGCGCGGGTGCCAGCACGGGAAGCGGCGCATTGTCCCTGGAGATTTCCAGAATGTCGCCGACCTTCGGGTCCAGCGCACGGGCGGTTTGCTCGAGCTCTGCGACCTCTTCGTCGGCAAGTTGGTAGATCCATTCGGAGGGGCGGGCCGCCATATCCGGCCCGAGCCAGGCGTCGCCACCCTGAAAGATCGGGAGGGCATCTCCAGTCATGTTGCGCTCCTTTCGCCAGTCCTCAACCGGCCTGCGGTTCAGGAGTCGGTGTTCTGGGACCCATGATCGCGTTCAATCGCAGCCTGAGCTATGTGAAACGCGCATGGAAGGTCCCCGGACATGGGGGTGGTCCCGCGGCAGGTTCTCTCCGACGATGATTACATCAAGCCCGTCCGCGGCGCTTGATGTCTTGCCTCAGCAGTCGGGTGTTGCCCGCGAGGCAGGTTCCTACGTCTCCCAGACGTGAAGCCTCCCTGTTCCACTTGCCGGACCTCGCGGTCCGGCATTTTCTTTGGCGGCACCGCCGCGGCACACGCCGCTCGCCGTCAGCCGGGACGGCCGTGGGCTGGATCAACAAGGAAATCGACCAAGATCGTGTCCTGTCCGCGTCGAGCGACGCAACCGGAGGCAGAGGGGTCGTCCATGCTTACCCAGATCAGGGGTCTCCACCACGTGACGGCATTGGCGGCGGACGCGCAGGAGAACAACGACTTCTTCACCAAGCTGCTCGGGCTGCGCCGCGTCAAGAAGACAGTGAATTTCGACGCGCCCGATGTCTATCACCTCTATTACGGCGATGAGATCGGCACGCCGGGCTCGGTGATGACCTACTTTCCCTTCCCGCACATCGCGAAGGGGCGTCGCGGAACGGGCGAAGTGTCGGAGACCGCATTCGCCATTCCCGTGGGCTCGCTGGACTACTGGCGCGACCGACTCGCGGACTTGGGCGGTCTTGAAGAGGCGAAATGCTTCGGCGAAAGGCGCCTTCGCTTCCTCGGGCCGGATGAAGACCGGTTCGCTCTGGTGGAGGTGTCGGGTGACGTTCGCCGGCCGTTCGCCAAAGGCCCGGTTCCGGCCGAGCACGGCATTCACGGATTTCATGGCGTGACCCTGTGCCTCGCCGACGGCGGTGCAACGGCCGAACTGCTCGGCCTGATGGGATACGAGGAGATCGATCGTCAGGGGCCGGTCACGCGAATGGCGATAAGGGACGGCAACGGCGCCCACTTCGTCGATATCGAGGTGCTGCCGGAGGCGCCGCAGGCGCGGGAGGGAGCCGGCTCGGTCCACCACGTCGCGTTCGCGGTCGAAGATCGCGCGGCGCAACTCGAGGTGCGGAATGCGCTGATCGACGCCGGAGCCCGTGTCACCCCCGTCATCGACCGTAGCTACTTCTGGTCGATCTATTTCCGCACGCCGGGCGGAATCTTGTTCGAAGTCGCGACGAACGAGCCCGGTTTCGGTCACGACGAAGATCCCGAGCATCTCGGTGAGGCACTGAAGCTTCCCGAGCAGCACGCCCTTCTGCGGCCGCAGCTCGAAAAGTCGCTCGCCCCCATCGTCGACTGAGCCCCGCCGGCTGCGACCGGCCAGCGTCAGAATCCGAAGACGGGTGCTGCCGCGATCCTGCGTATCCTCGGATCCGCTCGGGTTCATCTGATCAGAGCGCGCACTCGGAAGGTTCGGGCCAGCCGGCCGTTCCATAGAGCAACGCGTTGCCTCACCTGCCGAAGTTTGCCAGCGTGGTGCCGGAAGGGCAGCGTCACGCTGCTCTCGACCAAGCAACGAACGCCGCAAGGCGGATGGAGGAAACCAGTTGATGAAGCGTCTCCTTGGTCTGGTCGGTGCCTTGGCCCTCGTGACGGCCGACGTCTCGGCTGCAGACCTCCCCAATCAGATTGCCTGGACCGCCTATGACGTGGGCTCGTCCGGCTACGGGCAGGCGATCGCCATCGGTGCCGCTCTGAAGAACAAGAAAGGAATCACGCTGCGGGTGCTGCCCGGCAAGAACGACGTGTCGCGACTGGTTCCGCTTCGGGAAGGGAAAGTCGATTTCTCGGCGTTCGGGATCGGAGGCTTCCACGCGATGGAGGGTACGCAAGTGTTCGGCATGCGCGACTGGGGACCGCAGCCGATCCGCCTGCTCGCGATGTCGAAGTCCGACGCGTGCAACACGATCCTCCTCGCCGACGACAAGGGAATGAGGACGTTTCATGACCTGAAGGGCAAGCGCCTGCCCTTGGTTAGAGGTGCCCCGGCGCTCAACGAGATCGTGTACGCCTTCCTCCGCTTCGCGGACCTGACCTGGGACGATGTCGAAGTGGTGGAGTTCGGGGGAAACGCCGCCTCACTGGACGGAATCGTGGAGGGGCAGGTCGACGGCGCGGCCGCCGTCACGACGTCCGGATTCGCGACCAAGATCGCGGCCAGCCCGAGAGGGTTGTACCACGCCCCCGTTCCACATGATGACGAGGAAGGATGGGCGCGCCTGCGCGCGATTGGCCCCTGGTTTCTGAAGGCTACCTGCAGGGAAGGGGCGGGAATCATCAAGCCGTACGAGGGAGCCAACTATCCGTATCCGATCCTCATCGCCTACCCGGAAAAGGATGAGGAGATGGTCTACCAGATGACGTCGGTGCTCTTCGAGCTGTTCCCCGAGTACAGGGACGCGGCTCCCGGAGCTTCCGGTTGGGCCTTGGAGCGCCAAGCCCTGGATTGGGTCATGTCCTTCCATGCGGGTGCCATCCGTTACTATCGCGAGCAGGGGATGTGGACGGAGGAGCACCAGGCGATGCAGGATGAGCGGCTGGCTCGGGAAAAGGTCCTGCTGGACGCTTGGGAGGCCTATCGGGCGTCTCCGGAGGACCAGTTCGAGAAGGGGTGGATGAAGGCTCGGGCCGAAGCCCTTTCCGACGCCGGCCTGGAGCCGATCTGGACGGAATGGTGAGCGGCGCGGAGTCGGTTCCGCCGGTCGACCGCGGCTGAGCGGGCCGCTTCCAGATCGTCGCCTGGCTTAAGTCCCGCAGAAGGTCTGCAGCACGCGCTCCTCCGGCGCCGGCGGTGCGGCATAGGCTTCGAACTCCGGCCGATCCGCGTACGGAGCGGAAAGCACTTCGAGCAGCTCCTCGAACGGGCCGAAGTCGCCCCGGTCCTCCGCCGCCCGGATCACGGCCTCGACCCGATGGTTGCGCGGGATGAAGGCGGGGTTCACCGACTGCATCACCGCGCGGCGGGCGGCTCCGTCCGGCTGTTCCATGGCGGTCCTGGTGCGCCAACGGGACATCCACGTGTCGATCGCTGAACCGTCCGCGAACAGTGCCCTGAAGCCCTGTTCGCCTTCGGGGCCGATCACGGCATGGCACAGTCGCCGGAAGGTGAGGGTGAAATCGGCCTTGCTGTCCGCCATCGCTTCGAGGAGGTCCCGGAGCAAGTCCAGATCCTCGTCCCGCTCGGTGAACAGTCCGATTTTTCGCCGCAGACCGGCGTTGAACCGAGCCTCGAATCGAGGCTCGAACGTCTTCAGCGCCTCACGCGCTTCTTCGACGGCCTTGTCCTCGTTGTCGGCCAGCAACGGGAGGAGCGTTTCCGCGAACCGGGTGAGGTTCCAGTGCGCGATCGCCGGCTGGCGTGCGTAGGCGTAGCGGCCCAGCTGATCGATCGAGCTGAAGACGGTGGCGGGGTCGTACTCGTCCATGAAGGCGCACGGGCCGTAGTCGATCGTCTCGCCCGCGATCGAGGTATTGTCGGTGTTCATCACGCCGTGAATGAATCCGACGAGCAGCCACTGAGCGACCAGATCCGCCTGTCGCGCCACCACTGCCTCGAGAAGCGCGCGGTATGGCTCGGCCCCGGCCACGTTTGGGTAATGCCGCTCGATCACATGCCAGGCGAGCGAGCGCAGCGCTTCCAGATCTCCACGCGCCGCGAAGTACTGGAAGGTGCCGACGCGGATGTGGCTCGACGCCACCCGGGTCAATACCGCCCCCGGCAGCGCGGTTTCCCGGAAGACCGGCTCGCCGGTCGTGACGGCGGCGAGCGACCGGGTTGTCGGAATGCCAAGTGCCGCCATCGCCTCGCTGACGATGTACTCGCGCAGCACCGGGCCGAGTGCTGCGCGTCCGTCGCCTCCGCGCGAGAAAGGCGTCGGGCCCGATCCCTTGAGCTGGATATCCCGGCGATTGCCATCCCGGTCGACCACCTCTCCGAGGAGCACGGCGCGGCCGTCGCCGAGCCGGGGAACGAAGCTGCCGAACTGGTGACCGGCATAGGCCGTGGCGATGGGCTCGGCGCTCTCCGGCACGCGATTGCCGGCGAGCATGGCGACCCCGTCGGCGCTCGCGAGCCAGTCGGGGGCCAGGTTCAGGTGCTGCGCCAGATCCCGATTCAACCGAACGAGCTTCGGCTCGGCGACCGGCCGCGGCGGAATACGCACGAAGAACCGGTCCGGTAGCCGTGCGTAGGTATTGTCGAATGGAAGCGCGGATTCCCGAAAAGGCATGATTCAACCGGTGGTGCGGGGAGAGGGACAGGAGAGCAGATGGTTGCCCCGCATACCGGAGGCAAGGCGACCGGCGGGCGACCGGAGCAGGAAGTCAACCGCGGGGCGATCGAGGGGTAGGGAACCTAAGCCGGCCGAAGCCCGCGAGATCAGGCGCGAGAGGTCGCTTAGAGAGTTGCCAGCTGACCACTGGCTGCTTGCGCCGCCCGATTATCGAGCCGCCCGTCGCTCCCCCTGCAAACGACAAAGGCGCCGGGGCTTTCGCCTTGGCGCCTTGATCTGTCGGGGTCGTTTGGAGCGGGAGACGAGATTTGAACTCGCGACCCTCACGTTGGCAACGTGATGCTCTACCCCTGAGCTACTCCCGCTTCCTGCCCGCCGGCCGGTCTAGACGGACCAGCGCGACAGCGAGGCGGATCATACGGATCGAGGCGATCTTTGCAAGCGCAGTGAAGCATCCTTTTTCAGCTTTATGGCATCGGGTGGGAGGTCGACGCGCCGGAGAGGGGTGTCGCCTAATCCCTTGCCAGTGCGGGTGAGATCGCCTAAATAGACCCCGCTTTCGAGGCGCCCGCCCGGTTCCCGGGAGACGGCCCTCCGAAAGGATCCGGCGGGGTAGCTCAGCGGTAGAGCAGGGGAATCATAATCCCTTGGTCGGGGGTTCAAATCCCTCCCCCGCTACCACCTGTCCCGTTGTCCGACCTATAGTCGCCTAGGCAACCTCTGGCCCTGAAAACATGTGAGCCCGGGCGGACGAGGGCGACGCGTCGAGTGCGCGAAAGCGCGCCACTCGAGACGGATTCCATCATCTGAACTGTTGTCGCAGCAGGGACACGAGGCCTGGCCGCTGACGTGCTCTTCGTGCGGAAATGGCGCGCCCGGCAGGATTCGAACCTGCGACCCCAGGATTAGGAATCCTGTGCTCTATCCTGCTGAGCTACGGGCGCCGAGATTTCCGACCTGACGCGGGAACGCCGGCGACATCTGCCACCAGCAGTCCCCGACAAGTCGTTCTTATCCTGGCACGAAACTAGATAACTTCACCGAAAGCGGCAAGGCCGCGGCTCGGTGCTGCCCGTCGACCCCGCGTTTCTACTCGAGGAGGCGTTGCCACCATCCGCGCCGGCGGGGGCGATCCTCTTCGGGCTGGCGCTGGACGCTCGGCTGCGCCTCGGTTGTTTCAGCCGGTGCGAAAGGGCCCGAATTGGCTGATGCAGGCGAGGGGGCGTCGCCGTCGGCGTGCGCGGCGGCGAGCGCAGGCTCTTCCGAGGCGGCTTCCGCCGCCTCCGCAGCGCGCGGTTCTTCCCTCTCTACAGATTCGCTGTCCTCACCCCCATCCGCCGGTTCGGAAGATCCGGAGGTCGGCAGCTCGCGTTCCTGCGGGATCCCCCGATCCTCCGGCGTGTCGGAGACGAAAGCCTCGGTCTCGGCGACCTCGGCCGGTACAACCTCGGCCGGTACGGCCTCTGCGGCGGACGCGTTGTCCGCGCCGACATCGGTCGGCTCGGGCGCGGCTTTGGCAGGCTTGCGGGGGCGACGCCGGCGAGCCGGCTTAGGGGGCGCTTCTCCGGCTTGCTGCTCCTGCTCCGGGGTTGCCGAGGCCGCCGCTTCGGCCGCGGCGGACTCGGCCGAACCCTCCTCGGTCGTTTCGGTCACGGCTTTGGCCGTCTTCCTGCGACGTGGCCGGCGCTTGGGCTTCTCTTCGACCGCTTCTGCCGCTGCTGCTGACGAGGCGGCTTCGGCGTCCTGAGGGGCTTCCGCATCGAGTCCCGCAGCCTCGGACTCCGGCACGGGTTCCTCCGGAACGCGGTCGTCGGACTGCGCCTCGACGGGCCCCGTCGTCGGCTCGAGTCCCGAAGCAGCCAAGTCCGCTTCGCCTCGGTCCGGTTCCTCGGACCGGGACTCGGTGAACTCGGCGGGGGCGGCATGCGGAGCGTGGTCATCCCCGTTGTGATCATCGAGGGTGTGGTCGTCCGCGGCGTGATCATCCGCACCATGCTCATCGCTATCGGACAGCGCGGCGTTCTCGAGCGTCTGCTCCTCGTCCGGACGCCTGCCACGGCGGCGGCCGCCTCTGCGTCCCCGGCGGCGGCGGCGCGGCTTCTCTTC
>JAJUGE010000044.1 GCA_029268305.1 Alphaproteobacteria bacterium | reverse complement strand
CACGAGGCGGTTTACGCCCACCCCGTCATTCAGGACGAGATGAAGCGGTGGAACGCGATCCCGTATGCATCACTGCTCATGCCGGCCTATGAGTTCATGGGCAAAGGCAAACCGCCTCAGGGCCTGGAAGGGTGGAAGGGTCTGCGTCTGAGGGCGCTCGGCGGTCTCGGGCAGGCGATGACCCACATCGGCGCAGTCCCAACCACCTTGCCCGCTCCCGAGGTATACACGGGCCTAGAACGCGGGATGATCGATGGAGCTTCGTTCGCGTACTACGCGCACGCCGCCTACAGTCTGCACGAGATCAGCGACTGGTATACGGTGGGGCTGGCGCCCGGGTCGCCCAATTGTCCGCTGGTCGTCGGCATCGATGCCTGGAACGGCTTGCCCGACGAGTACCGTCAGTTGATGACGGAGTTGAAGAGCGAATACTACGACGTGATGATCTCGGGCTACAGGGAAGCAGACGAGCGACTGATCCCGATGTTCGACAAGGTCCTCACGCGCGTCACCTACACGCCCGAACAGCGTAAAGAACTCGCCGAGAAGGCATCGAAGCCGGTCTGGGATGCCTGGATTGCGGAAAACTCCTCCAAGGGGCCGGCTCAGGAACTCTTCGACTTCACCATGGCCGCGGCAGAAGAAGCCGGCGAAGGCTCCTGACCGGGTCGGTCAATGCTACGAGGCCGGATCGTGAGATCCGGCCTCGTTCCTATCGGGACAGGGAAACATGGCTTCATCTCTCGAATCCTCGAGCGAGGGCGGTGGTGCGCTCGGCACCGTGAGTGGCATTGTCGCCAAGGTGGAAAACGCGTTCAATCTCGTCGCCGCCATCGTCATCTTTCTGCTCATGTTCTTCATGGTGGCGGAAGTCCTCGGCCGGAAACTGCTGAACGCACCCATTCCAGGAGCGATCGACTGGATCGAGGTCAGCATGGCGACCTTTGCGTTCCTCGGCGCTGCCTATTGCCAAAGACAGGGCGGGCACGTCCGCATGGAGGTGGTTATGTCCCGCCTCCGCGGCAGTGCCTTGTGGATAGTCGAGGCGATCGCTGTCGCGATCGCGCTCTTCTATGTCTGCGTGATCGCACAGAAGAGTTTCGTGCATTTCATGCGAGCCTACGAAATCGGCGACAGCACGATCGACATTCAGCTGCCGGTATGGCCTTCGAAGCTGATTGTCCCCGTCGCGCTGTCGCTGCTCGCGATCCGGCTGGCGATTCAGCTCTGGGGATACATCCGGCTCGCCATCAATCCGCAGGCGGAGCCGATCGCCGTTCCGGTGATCAAGGATGTGGCGGAAGTAGCGCGGGAGGAGATCCGCGAGGTCCTGCACGACGATTTCGACCGGCCGGACGACAATAATCGGCCGGACGACGGCCAGCGACGCGACTGAGGGGGATAGGCCATATGGACCCATTTCACGCTGGCATCGCCTCGGTCATCGCCATCATCGTGATGATCATCTTCGGCGTGCGCGTCGCCTACGCGTCGGGCATCGCCGGTCTCATCGGTCTCGTCGTGCTCCGCGGGTGGGATCCGGGAGCTGGTCTCGCCGGATTTCTCGCCCACTCGGAATCGAGCCATTACACACTCAGCGTCCTGCCGATGTTCATTCTCATCGGTTATCTCGCCTATTACGCCGGCTTGACGCAGGGGGCGTTCTATGCCGCCCGCTGCTGGTTCGGCTGGCTGCCGGGCGGACTCGCCGTCGCCACCGTATTCGCCACTGCGGGATTTGCGGCGGTTTCCGGTGCGAGCACAGCTACCGCAGCCGTCTTCAGCCGGGTCGCGATCCCGGAGATGCTGAAGTACGGCTATGACCGAAGTCTTGCGGCGGGTGTGGTCGCAGCGGGCGGCACCCTAGCCTCGCTCATCCCACCGAGCGCCATCCTCGTCATCTACGGCATCATAGTCGAGGAATCGATCGGCGCGCTGTTGCTGGCGGGCTTCATCCCCGGTGCAATCTCCGCGACCATCTATGCCGCCATCATCGTTATCCGCGTTCTCATCACTCCCGAACTCGGTGCAGCGGTTCACGGGATCACGTGGAATCAGCGCTTTCAGTCCCTGAGCGGCGTTTGGGGCATTCTTTTCGTCGTCGGCATCATCCTCGGCGGCATCTACACAGGTTGGATGACCCCGACGGAAGTCGGCGGCGTCGGGGCCTTCGTCATCTTCCTGTTGGCGCTCGCCAAGCACGGCATGACGACGCGCAACTTGGTCGATGCGCTGATGGAGACCAGCAAGCTCACGGTGATGATCTTCACCATCATCTGGAGCATCCTGATCTATGTTCGCTTCCTCGGGTTTACCGGGCTGCCGGTTCAGTTCGCCGACTGGATCGTCAATCTGGACATCCACAGGTTCTGGATTCTGCTGGCAATCCTCGGCGTCTACGTCCTGCTCGGCATGTTCATGGACGGCATCGGCATGCTGTTGCTGACGCTGCCGGTGTTCTTCCCGGCGATTAAGGCGCTCGGTTACGATCCGATCTGGTTCGGCATCATCGTCGTGAAGATGGTCGAGGTCGGGTTGGTGACACCGCCGATCGGGCTCAACTGCTTCGTCGTCAACGGCGTCAGACCGGACATACCTCTGGAGCAGATCTTCCGGGGCATATGGGTGTTCGTGGTGGCCGACTTCATCACGGTCGGCTTTCTGATCGCCTTCCCGCAGATCGTGCTGTTCCTGCCACAGCTCATGCTCCGGCAGGTTGCGGGGTGAGAGCCAAGAGAGGCGTCGCCAACGAGCGGCGCCTCTCGACGCTTCAGGATCAGACGCGTCGCCGGTCGAGGACGACGCCTTCGGCGAAGAGGCGGTCGACTTCGTCTGCACCGAAGCCCGCTTCAGCCAACACCTCCCGAGCTGATTCGCTGAAGGCGGGCGGTGGACGACGCACCGAACCGGGTGTACGGCTCATCTTCACGGGAATTCCGGTCGCGGCGTAGTCTCCGAGCTCGGCGCGCATGCCGCGGTGGAGGGTGTGCGGATGCGTCATCACTTCGGGAATGGTATTCACCGGGCCGGCGGGAACGCCCTGCTGCAGGAGCTGCTCGCAGATTTCGTCGCCGTCCCGATCGGCGAGAGCCGCTTCGAGGCGCGTCTTCAGCGCTATACGGTTGCGGGAGCGATCGGCGTTGGACGCATAGTCGGGATCTTCACCGAGCTCCGGAACACCGAGATGGGCGCATAGCTTCCTGAACTGGCCGTTGTTGCCGATCGCCAGGAAGATGGGCTTGTTCCGGCTCTGGAAGACGTCATAGGGATAGATGTTGGGGTGGGCGTTGCCCGTCAGTACCGGGGCCTTCCCGGACATCAGGTAGTTCGCCGCCTGCGGATGCAGCAACGCCACGGCGCAGTCATAGAGCGTGACGTCGAGCGATTGTCCCGTGCCCGACCGCCCGCGCTCGATGATCGCCATCAGGATAGCGATAGCGGCATTGAGGCCGGTGCCCATGTCGACCATCGGTGTGCCGACGCGCACCGGCCCGGACTCCGGTGCGCCGTTCACGCTCAGCATGCCCGACATCGCCTGGATCACGGCGTCGTATCCGGGGAAGCCGCCGAGCGGACCGTCGGCGCCGAAGCCGGTGACGCGGCAATGGATCAGTCGCGGGAAGCGTTGCTTCAGCACCTCCTCGTAGCCGAGGCCCCACTTCTCCAGACTTCCCGGCTTGAAATTCTCGATCAGGACGTCGGCGCCCTCGAGCAGACGCAGCAGCACTTCGCGACCTTCCGGGCGGCCGAGGTCCAGCGCGATGCTACGCTTGTTGCGGTTCACCCCCTCGAAGTACGCGGCGCGCTCACCGCGGAACGGTGGTCCCCAGTCGCGCGTCTCGTCACCCTGCGGCGGCTCGACCTTCACGACGTCGGCGCCATGGTCGGCCAGGATCTGTGTGCAGTACGGGCCGCCGAGCACGCGGGTGAGATCGATCACCCGAATACCTGCGAGCGCGCCGGAAGTTTCTGGATCGGTTGTCATTGCTGTCTCTTCGGGCCAATTGAGGGCGGAAGGGTGGAGCCAGCGAGGCTCTCGGCTCGGAGGCCGGTGACCGGTTGCCTCGGCCGCCAGTCGCGGTTCCCCTGAAAATGCGGTCCCCCGCGCGGGAACTCAAGCCGGCACACTCGCCGCCGGCATTTTCCGCATGGTCATGATCGCCAGAACCGGGGCGAAAGCAGCACCAGAGCGGTGAAGAGCTCCAGCCGTCCCAGGAGCATCAATGCCGACAGTATCCATTTCGCGGCATCGGGCAGGGGGGCGAAATTGCCGCCCGGCCCGATGATCGGCCCGAGGCCGGGACCGACGTTGCTGAGGGTTGTTGCCGCGGCGCTGATGCTGGTGACGAAGTCGAGGCCCAGGAGCGACAGGGCGATTGTCGCCGCGACGAGCGTCAGCAGATACAGGAAAAGGAAAGCCAGTACCGAGGAGATGATTTCGTCTGAGACAACCCGCTGGCGGTAGGTGGGCGGAAACATGCCGTGAGGGAAGATCAGGCGGTGGAACTGCATCCGCAACGCCACATACACGATCCGGAAGCGAAGCATCTTGATGCCGCCCGCGGTGGACCCGGTGCAGCCGCCCACGAGCGTGAGGAAGAAGAAGGCGACGACGGCGGCATTGCCCCAGAACTGATAGTCGGACGTGACGAATCCGGTGGTGGTGACGATCGAGGTGATGTGGAAGAGGGTGAGGCGGAGGGCATCGGCGAGCGGTATTCCCTCGTTCACGTTCAGCCACACCGCGGCACCCAAGCCGGAGAGGGCTACCCCGAACACCAGCATCCGCACCTGGTCTTCCCGAAACAAGCTTCCGGTCTGACCGCGGATGGCGCGAATCAGCAGAACGAATGGCACGGCTCCCAGGATCATGAAGAAGATCGCGACCCACTCCACCTCCCGTCTCGCAAACTGTCCCAACGAGGCGTCGGAGGTGGCATACCCACCGGTCGAAACCGTCGTCATCGCGTGCAGGGCCGCATCGAATGCGGTCATCCCGGCCAGCCAGTAGCTGGTGGCACAGGCCACAGTCGCGGTCACATAGACGGCGACGATCGCTGTGGCGGTCTGGCCGGGACGCGGCAGGACACGCTCCGACCGTTCGGAGGCGTCGGTCCGGAAGAGCTGCATGCCGGCGACACCGAGGTAGGGCAACACCGCGACCGCCAGCATGATGATGCCGATGCCGCCGCTCCACTGGAGCAGCGCGCGCCAGACCAGGACGCCGGCGGTCATTTCCTCCAGCTGGAGCAGGATCGTGGACCCGGTGGTCGTGAGCCCCGAGGTGGCTTCGAAGAAGGCGTCTGCCACTGTGAGACCGGGCACGTGCAGCAGGAACGGCAGCGCGCCGAATGCGCCGAGCGTGAGCCATGCGGCCGTCGTCAAGAGGAATGCCTGCTTCACCCGGATGACGATCGGTCTGCCTCTGCACGTGAGGTAGAGGCTTCCGCCACTGAATCCGGTAATTGCGCCCGAGGCCACGAAGGCGCGCCAATCGGAATCTCCCGCTATCCAGGCGACCGCCGCCGGCACGAGCATGGCCACGGCTTCGGCGCAGAGAAGGATCCCCAACAGGTAGAAGATCGGCCGGGTGAGTGAGGATGCCCGGTTCTGCCGTCCGGTCGAGCTCTGCGAATGTTGTGAGAGCGTCGCGTTCAGTGCCATGAACCGTCCTAACGCCGGCGAAGCAGAGAGGCAGACAGGCGCCACATGTCGCCGAGCAGGTCGGCAGGATCAATCGCGGCGGCTCAGAACGGCTTCCACCAGCTTGGCCCAGAAAGTGGCGCCATATGGCAACGCCGCGTCATTGAAGTCGTAACGCGGATTGTGCACGACGGTCCCGCCGACCTCCCCGAACGCGCCGTTGCCGATGTTGATATAGCAGCCCGGCTTCTCGTTAAGCATGAATGAGAAATCCTCGGAGCCCATGATCTGTGGGGCGTTCGTGTCGACGTTCTCCTTCCCGACCACTTCCGCCGCCACCCCGGCGCAGAGGGCGACGTGGTCCGGGTCGTTCACGGTCGGCGGATAGCGGCGCTCGTAGCGAACCTCCACCCTCGCGCCATGGGCAGCGGCGATGCTTTCGCAGAGGCGGCGCATCGTGGTCTCTGTCTGGTCCTGCACCCCGACCTCGAATGCGCGTACCGTTCCGCGCAACACCACATTCGCCGGGATGACGTTCCAGGTGTCGCCGCCATGCACCTGCGTGATGCTGAGCACGACCGACTTCGTCGGATCGACGGTGCGACTAGCGATCGTCTGCAGGGCATTGACGATCTGCGCCTGGACGACGATGGGATCGATGCCCTGGTGGGGCCGGGCGGCATGGGTGCCATAGCCCTCGATCGTGATCTCAAAAATGTCGAACCCGGCCATCATCGGCCCTGGTCGCATCTGGATCTTGCCGACCTCGAGCCCCGGGCGGTTATGCATCCCGTAAACCGCCTCGACCGGAAAGCGTTCGAACAGACCCTCTTCGACCATCACGCGCCCGCCGCCTTCGTTCTCTTCGGCGGGTTGAAAGATGAAGTGGACCGTCCCGTCGAAATTTCGGGTCTCGCTCATGTACCGGGCCGCCCCGAGCAGCATGGCCGTATGGCCGTCGTGTCCGCAGGCGTGCATCTTTCCCGGGATCTCGGACCGGTACGGGAGGTCGTTGGCCTCCTGAATGTCGAGAGCGTCCATGTCCGCGCGGAGAGCGATGGCCCGACCGTTATCCGTCCGTCCCTTGAGCACGCCCACCACGCCTGTCCTGGCGATGCCGCGATGAACTTCCAATCCGAATGATTCGAGGCGATCCGCCACGAACTTCGAAGTCCGCTCCTCCTCGAACGCCGTTTCAGGATAGCGATGCAGCTCGCGCCGCCATTCCGTCATCTCGGCGTGAAACTCGGCGATGCGATTGATGACGGGCATCCGATAAGCTCCTGCGGCGAGAGGGGCAGACGTGCGAAGCTCGCCGATATTCAAGGCGCTCGCAAGCCGGCGTCGGGCTGCGCCTGCTCACGGAAGACGAGAAGGACGCCGTTGGCATCGCGAGCAGCGACCGAGAAAGCGCCGTCCGTCCGAACTTCCGTGGCGACACCGGCAGTCTCGATCATGCGTCGAGCGGCGTCCAGTCGTCGGACGGCGATGGTGCAGGCGGCCACCGAGGGCGAAGCCGGTGCCGGCGCTCCGTCGAAGCGCTCCGCGAAGGCGGGAGGCGAGAGCACCTCGATCGCGCCGGTAGCCAGTTGAAACCGGAGCGCCCCGTCCGGCACGGCGCGAGGTTCGACGCCGGTGAGATCAGAGATCCGCCGGACGGTCGCGGTGGAATCGTGAGCGAAAAACTGCACGTCTTCGAGCGCGACAGCACCGTTCGGATGCCCCATCAGCTGCTCCTGCCAGATCAGCTCGGGCGTCTGGTGTTCGATGACGATGAAGCGTCCTTCGGGGAAGGCATCGTCGCGGCTGAAGATATTGCGGAAGCGCATCTCTCGGGTGCCGTCCCGGAAGGGTGCCTGACGCCGCCGATCCACCGGTGGCTGTAGCCCGTCGCAACGTGCGGCGATCTCAGCGAACGCCGCGTCCGCGTCCGAGCACCGCAATGCCGTAATGTGCACGCCTTCGAAGCGGTCGATGAAATGCTGCCACGGATTGGGAAGGCCTGGTTGCGTGATGCCGATGAGCTCGAGGTAGCCGCGATGGAATGCGGCACAGTGGTTCGACGTGGCCCACGGCTCCGTTCGGCCGGTCGTCCGATCGAAGCCCATCTGCTGGCTTCTTGCCGAGAGGCGGAAGCCGAGGCGGCGCCAGCGCTCGGCACCCGCGTCCAGATTCCGGACGATTGCGCCGACATGATCTAGGGAGAGATCGGTCATGTTCCTCTGGCCTCCAGGTGCAGGCCGGCGGCAGGTTCGCCAAGATCCGGCGCCTTGCCCATCTTACGGCGTCGATTTGTGAACAAGCCAGCCGGTCACGGCTACGAAGCCGGCACCGAGCGGTGATGCCAACCAAGGTAGCCGGAACCGCCAGTCGTGAGTTCCGTTTCTGAGGTCTGACCGTCGCTTGGCGTCGCGCAGAAGCGGCGAGTTCCGGCGTTCACAGTCGATTCCCGGATGGTGCTGATCTGAGTGTGTCCGCCTCTGATGCGATACTTGTCGAGGGCGAGACGTGTGCGACCATCGCCCGGGCGGGCAGGGCGGCAATGCTCGTGGATGGCGACTGCTATTTTCGAGCCGTCCGCGCTGCCATCCTCGCCGCCCGGCACGAGGTTCTGATTGCCGGTTGGGATATCGACAGCCGTGTCCGGCTGCGCGCCGGCGACGGAGACCCGGACCCGGGCGCGCCGGAGCCGCTGAAGGCGTTGCTGTGTCATGCAGTCGCCAAGCGCCCGCAACTTCGTATTCGCATCCTCCTGTGGGATTACACGCTTCTGTTCGCCAAGGATCGCGAACCGCTGCCGATGCTCGTCTGGGGCTGGTCGATGCCCGAGCAGATCGAGTTCGTCATGGACGACGAAGCGCCTGCGGAGGCCAGCCATCACGAGAAGATCATCGTGGTGGACGACACCATTGCGTTCTGTGGCGGCATCGACCTCGCCAACAAGCGCTGGGACACCTCGGATCACGTCGTCGACGATCCTGAGCGGGTCGACGTAACAGGCGTCCGCTACGATCCGTTTCATGACATCGCCCTCATGGTCGACGGCACTGCGGCACGTGCCCTTGGCGATGTCTTCCGGGAGCGTTGGCATGGCCTCGGGGGCGCCAACCTCGCACCCGTCGCCGCAACGGCCGATCCGTGGCCGGCATTCGTCGAGCCCGATATCCGCGACGCCCCGGTAGGGATATCCCGGACGCGTCCGGCGTATCTCGGAAGGCCGGAAGTCAGAGAGGTCGAGCGGCTCTATCTGCGTTCGATCCAGTCGGCGCGCCGACTGATCTATCTCGAGAATCAGTTTCTGACGGCGTCTTGTGTGGCGTCGGCGCTGGCCGAGCACCTGCATAGGGTACCGGCCCTGGAAGCGATCCTGGTCACCTCGCGCCAGGGGCATGACTGGCTCGAAGAACAGGCGATGGGTGCGGCACGGAACAGGTTCCTGAACCATGTGCTCGGCCACGGTGTTCCCGAGCGAACGCGCTGCCTCTACCCTGCATTGCCCACCGACGGCGGCAGGGTTGCGCTTAAGGTGCACTCGAAGGCGATGTTCGTGGACGACCGATTGGCGCGGATCGGGTCGTCGAACATCTCGAACCGGTCGATGGGTCTCGACACGGAATGCGACCTCGCGATCGAGGCCGAGATCCCGGAGCATCGGGCGGCGATCGCGCGCATGCGCAATCGCCTGATCGGCGAGCACCTCGGTTTGTCCGCGGATGCGGTGGCGGCAGGCCTGGAAAGCTGCGGAAGCCTCCGGGAACTGGTGGATGAACGAGCAGCGAAGCCCCGGACATTGCTCCCGATGGAACCGCCCGGGGCGACGACTGAGCCACTGTCGGAGGCGCTGGCGCCGTTGGCCGATCCCGAGAGGCCGTACTGGATCCCCAGCAGTGGCAGAGAGGACGCGAACGTGTCGAGCCCATCGGGTCACCGCCGGATAGCTCTGGCAACTTGCGGGGGTCTGTCAGCTATCGCCGCAGTCGTGCTGGCGTGGCAGTACACGCCACTCTCGGAGCTTGCGGACGTCGAGGTGGCCAGGCAATGGCTCGAGGAGCTGCGCGGGAGCACATGGGCGCCGGTCCTCGTCCCGACGATCTACGCGCTCGGAAGCCTGGTTGCATTCCCGGTCACGGTGCTCATCGCGGTGACGGCGATCATATTCGGTCCGCTCTGGGGGTTCGTCTATTCGCTTGCGGGATGCCTGGCCGGCGGGGCATTGACCTTTTTCGTGGGGGTATGGTTCGGCAGGGTAGTGCTGACCGACAGACTCGGAGCGGGGGTGCCGCGCGTCGTGCGCTTCCTGCGAAACCGGGGCGTGGTGACCGTGGCGCTGATTCGTATGGTGCCGGTCGCGCCGTTCAGTGTAGTCAACGTGGTGGCAGGTGCGGCCAATGTGAGGCTTCGGGATTTCATGCTCGGCACGGCACTCGGAATGGCGCCAGGTATCGCGGTGATGACGCTGCTCGGTAATCAGTTCCGGCGGCTCTGGGAGAACCCGGATGCCGTGAATATTGCTTTGCTCGGTGGTCTGTTGGCGATGTGGATCGGCCTCACGCTCGTCGCACAGAAGTTGGTGGTGCGATGGCGACGGTCCCACGTATGACCGGCGCCACATCGATCCGGGCGATGACCTACAATATCCGCCAGGCGCTCGGCGTGGACGGGCAGCGCCGCCCCGATCGGATACTCCGCATACTGAATGAGGCGCGTGCCGATCTGATCGCATTGCAGGAGGTGTCGGACCCGACCGGTCAGGCGGTGGCGGGAGAACCGCTGCGTTTCTACTCGCGTGAAACCGGCCTCCTCGGCATCGCCGCGCCGACCAACGGACATGGCGCGCGGCCCTACGGAAACGTCCTCCTCTCCAAGTGGCCGATCCTCGAAAGTCAGGCGATCGACCTCACCGTTTCGGGCCGGGAGCCGCGCAATGCGATCCGGGCGATTCTGCAGCGGCCGAACGGCCGGGTCAGAGTGATCGCGACCCATCTGGGTCTTTCCCTCGGCGAGCGTCGGATCCAGACGAACGCGCTTGCCACCCTGGTCGCGGAAGATCTGGAGATCCCGACGATTTTGCTCGGCGACCTCAATGAGTGGCGAGGGCGCTCACGCCGGGCATGGCGCTTTGCGCGGCTGCTCGAGACGGCAGAGCAGCCGCGCAGCTTCCCGTCGCGATGGCCGGTTCTGCCCCTCGACCAGATCTGGACCCGTCACCATCGAGGACGCTCCAAGGTCTTCGCGTTGCGAACAGGGGAAGCGGGAATCGCATCGGACCACCTGCCGGTGATCGCGGACATCAAACTGGCTGCAGCCTGATTGCCGAACGTGCGAGCGTCGACGCTCGGGGATGCCGAGCCATTCACAGAAAGGATTGCGGCGACGATATCGGCTCTTCGTGGGCCAAGCGAATCCAGCCTTTGGCGATGCGCCAGACGTACCATGCCTGGGTCAGCAGGAGGATGACCCAGCCGATCAGGATCCAGATCGTCAGCCAGCCGACGACGTTGAGCAGCACCCCGTACCAGAAGGTTCGAATCTGCCAGCGCACATGCGATTCCAACCAGGTGCCGCGGCATCGCTCCGTCAGCCACCATGCGATCGCGACCCCGATGATCGCGGTCACGTACCCGAAGAACCCCGCCGCGTAGAGCGCATAAACTGTGTGCGAGAGCACGATCCGATTGTCGCCCGGCGCCATGGGGCTCCGGTCGCGCGCCAGCGGCCTCTCGTCATCGTGCTGGCTCGGAGGAAGCGAGGGGGCCATGGCGACTTTCCGGTTAGGGTAGAAGTGTGCGCTATCAGCGCTTGCGGGATCGACGGCGTTCCTCTGGATGCCGGAGGTACTGGCTCGGGGGGTGGCCCAGAGCGCGTCGGAACATAGCGGCAAAGGCGCTCGGGCTGCTATAGCCGAGGTCGAGCGCCACTAGAGTGACCGCTTCTCCCGCAGCCAAACGTTCCAGGGCGGTCAGCAATCTTCGGCGCTGGCGCCACTGGCCGAAGCTGAGGCCCGTCTGTTCGCGGAAGATGCGCGCCAGCGTTCGGGCGCTGGCCCCGGTGACAGAGGCCCATTCCTCGATCGGGCGCCCGTCAGCCGGGTCGGCAACGAGAGCATCTGCCACGCGACGTGCCCTGCGGTCTCTGGGCAGCGGCAGATTGAGTGGTGCATCCGGCTGCTCGCGGACCTCGTCCAAAATGACTGCCATCAGCCGACCTTCGCGCGAATCGGCGGCGTAGTGGGGACTGAAGCTAACTGCTCTGAAGATCAACTCGCGAAGCAGGGGTCCGACAGCGATGGCTCTGCAATGCTCGGCAAGCCCGGCCGCCGCATCCGGCCTGACATAGAGAGTGCGCATGCTGATCGCCGTGACGGCGCGCACTTCATGCGGCATGCCGGGCGGAACCCAGAGGGCGACGCCCGGCGGAATGAGCCAGCTCGCCGAAGCCGCCTCTATGGCCATCAGCCCGCTTTCGGCGTGCAGAAGCTGTGCCCGTGAATGCCGATGGAGGTCAATGACGTGACCCTGGGGATAGTCGGCCGCAAATGCCTGCACCGATTGCGGCAACCGCTGCAGGGCCCGGACCTCTGCCGCGATCCCCCCTTCGGTAACATCCGATGGCCGCGAGGCCATGATCTCCTCTCGAGGAACCATCATCCGCCCGGTGGCAGCACCCTTCGAAACCGCTCGGTCCGGAGATCCCGCAGCACCGCCGGCAGGTCCTCGAAACGGTCGATCGTTCGTGTCGGTCGGGGGACGATCGTTGCCACATCGCCGTAGCCGTAGGTGACCGCTATGGTCGCCGTTCCGGCGGCGGCGCCGGCTGCGATGTCGTTTCGACTGTCACCCACCATGACGGCCGACCCGGCGGCAGCCTCCAGGCGCTCCAGGGCAGCCTGGACGTGCGCGGGGTGAGGCTTTTGCGCAGTGACTTTGTCTCCTCCGACGACGGCATCTACGAATTCGTAGAGACCGAGTTGACGAAGCAGACTGCTGGCCGCCTCCTCGACCTTGTTCGTGCATACGGCGAGGCGATGACCGTCCTGCCGGATCGCTACCAGTGTAGCCGGGACGTTGTCGTAAACCCGCGTGAGTTGCGGTCGGTCCGGATCCAGGTAAATCTCGAGAAATCGCTCGACCAGGTGGCGAAGCTCCGGCGGCTCTGCAGCACCGCCCGTTTCGCGCATCGCGCGAGCGACGAGTGCGCCGATGCCGTCCCCGATGAGCGGAATGATTTCGTCGAGGGAGAGTGTGCGACGTCGGTTTTCCGTGAGCAGCGTGTTCAAGGTCGCCAGCAGATCCGGTGCGCTATCGATCAGAGTTCCGTCCAGATCGAGGAGCACGGCGCCTCGCGAAATCATCGGTGACATCTTTCGCAAAGTTGCGTGATTTGGCGTTCGCGGCTGCTCATGGCACACTCGGATCGAGCATCGTCGGCGACCGCAACGATACCGTCGCGACGCAATCGACGAAAGCTGGCAGCGCTGGGAATCGCCTCGCACGACGGGGCGGCGGCAAATTGTGATGGTTATCACTCCCTTGCGACCATTCGTCGTGTTAATCGTGCACTCGTCAGGTAGGACCCGGTGAGCGAGGAGGCGATGTCAAAAGAGTCCGTGGCGGCGGTCGTGCTGGCTGCCGGGAGGGGTACCCGGATGAAGTCCGCCCTTCCGAAGGTGCTTCACCCACTTGCCGGCCGTCCGATGATCTCGCATCTGCTGGCGACGGTAACCGAACTGAAGGCATGGCCCCTGGTCGTCGTCGTCGCGCCCGGCATGGATGATGTCGCGGACAGCGTCGCGCCGGTACCCGTCGCTGTCCAGGAGCGGCCGTTGGGTACCGCGGATGCGGTCAAGGCCGCGCGGCGCATCCTGGAGAAGTTCACGGGGGACGTGCTCATCCTGTTCGGTGACACCCCGCTCGTAACCGTCGAGACCATGGAGCGCCTGCGCGCGGCGCGACGACGATCAGATGACCCGGCAGTCGTGGTGCTGGGCATGCGGCCGGCCGGCGCCAACGAATACGGGCGGTTGATCGGCGACGATGATGGGCGCCTCGAAGCGATCGTCGAATGGCGGGACGCGACGGCCGAGCAGCGCGAGGTTCCGCTCTGCAATTCGGGCGTGATGCTCGTCGACGGCGCGATGCTCTTCGGATTGCTGGACAAGGTCCGGAACGACAATGCCAAAGGCGAGTACTACCTGACCGACATCGTCGAGATCGCTCGCAAAGAAGGGCGGGCTTGCGCCTGGGTGGAAGGCAGCGAGACGGAGCTTCTCGGGATCAATTCGCGCGTTGAGCTCGCGGCTGCGGAAGCGGTCGTGCAGCAGCAACTCCGCCGGCGGGCAATGGAAGGCGGCGTTACCATGCCGATGCCTGAGAGCGTGCATCTCTCATACGACACGCAGTTCGGACAGGACATCGTCGTCGGACCATTCACTGTTTTCGGCCGTGAGGTCGCGGTGGGCGACGGCGTCGAGATCATGGGATTCTGTCATTTCGAGCAGTGCAGGATCGAGCAGGGTGCCGTGGTCGGACCCTTCGCTCGACTTCGGCCGGAAGCCGTAATCGGCGAGAAAGCCAAGATCGGCAACTTCGTCGAAGTAAAGAAGGCCGTGATAGAATCCGGTGCCAAGGTTCCGCACCTCACGTATATCGGGGATGCGCGGGTAGGAGCCGGAGCCAACGTCGGTGCTGGCACGATCACCTGCAACTACGACGGTTTCGGCAAGCACTTCACGGACATCGGGGCCGGGGCCTTCATTGGTTCCAACACGTCGCTCGTGGCGCCCGTCAAGATCGGCGACGGGGCAGTTGTGGGTGCCGGCAGCACGATCAGTGAAGAGGTCCCGGCCGACGCGCTGGTGGTCGAGCGAGCGAAGGCGAACGTCATACCGGGGTGGGCAGCCGGAAGGCGGACTCGCAAGGCCGCGGCGCCCGGAGCATCATCCAAGGGCAAGACTTCCAGCAACAGCTGAGGTCGGGGGTAGTCCATGTGCGGAATCATCGGGATAGTCGGCAGCGAACCTGTTGCCGGGAAGCTGGTCGACGGCCTCAGACGGCTGGAATATCGCGGGTACGATTCGGCTGGGATCGCGACGCTCGTGGGCTCCACGATCGAACGGCGCCGCGCCGAGGGCAAGCTGGTGAATCTGGCGGAGCGCGTTGCCGCCTGTCCGATCGAGGGGCACGTAGGAATCGGACACACGCGCTGGGCCACCCACGGTGCACCCAACGAGGCGAACACCCATCCACACGCGACGAAACGGGTCGCGGTCGTCCACAACGGCATCATCGAGAACTTCCAGGAGCTTCGCGCGGAGCTTCGTGGGCGCGGATGCTCCTTTGAGTCCGAGACGGACACCGAGGTAGTCGTCCAGCTGCTCACATGCTTTCTCGACGAGGGCATCGGCGCGGTCGCGGCGGTCAGGGAGACGCTGAAGCGGATCGAGGGCGCGTTCGCCCTCGGCATCATCTTCGCTGGGGAGCCGGATCTCATGGTCGGCGCGCGGCGGGGCAGTCCGCTCGCGATCGGGTACGGCACGGACGAGATGTATCTCGGCTCGGATGCCCTGGCGTTGGCGCCGCTTACCTCCCGGATCTGCTATCTCGAAGAGGGCGACTGGGTGGTGATGTCCTCGAAGGGCGCGGTGATCTACGACAGCGAAGGCCGGATCGCCGAGCGGGAGATCAAGGAAAGCGCGATCAGCGGCGCCATGATCGGCAAGGGCAACTACCGCCACTTCATGCTGAAGGAGATCTACGAGCAACCGACGGTAATCGGTGAGACGTTGCGGGCGTTGTTCAATCCGGCGACACGCCGGATGCAGCTTCCCGACCTGCCGGTGGATCTCGGCTCCGTGCCGCGGTTCACGATCACGGCCTGCGGGACCGCCTACCTGGCCGGCATGGTCGCCAGATACTGGTTCGAGCGGGACGCGCGGGTGCCGGCGGACGTCGACATCGCTTCCGAGTTCCGGTATCGCGGCTCACCCATGACGGGTGGTGGAGTCACTCTCGCGATATCGCAGTCGGGGGAGACGATCGACACGCTGGAGGCCCTTCGGCATGCCAAGCGCGAACAACAGACGATCATCTCCATCGTCAACGTGGCCGAGAGTGCCATTGCCCGCGAGAGCCACGGATTTCTGCAGACGCTGGCCGGACCGGAGATCGGCGTCGCTTCGACCAAGGCCTTCACGACGCAGCTGACGGTTCTCGCAGCGCTCGCAATCGCCACGGGATTGGGACGGGGGACGATCGACGCTGCCCGTGCGTCTGCTCTGACGGCCGCACTGCTGGAGGTGCCGGGCCGCGCGGCGGAGGTGCTTCAGCACGACGAGCGCATCGCCGACATTGCGGCGATGATCGCAGAAGCGCGGGACGTGCTCTATCTCGGACGCGGGACCAGCTACCCCTTGGCCCTCGAAGGTGCGCTGAAGCTCAAGGAAATCAGCTATATACATGCCGAAGGTTATGCGGCCGGCGAGATGAAGCACGGTCCGATCGCGCTCATCGACGATTCCGTGCCGGTAGTGGTGATCGCTCCTTCGGACGAATTGTTCGACAAGACGGCCTCGAACATTCAGCAGGTGCGGGCGCGCGGCGGCCGCGTCGTCCTCATCTCGGATGCCGCGGGGATCGAAGCGGCCGGCGAATATGCCGAGGCGACGATAGAGCTACCTGCGGTCGATCCGTTCGTCGCACCGATCTTGTACGCGATCCCGGTGCAGCTGCTGGCCTACCATACGGCGGTTCTCAAGGGCACCGACGTCGACCAGCCGAGAAACCTGGCGAAGTCGGTGACCGTCGAGTAGCCGCAAGGCAGGACCTCCCGTTAACACGTCGGATGTCGGGCGCTATATTCTCGCGACCGACACAAGCGGCGCGCCTCTGGCGTAGAGGCTCGGACGGGAGAAGCGAGATGCAGCTGAACGACGAACGCCTGTTCCGCCAGCAGTGCTACATCGACGGCGAATGGGTGGATGCCGACGATGGCTCCACGATCGATGTGACGAACCCTGCCGACGGCAGCGTTCTCGGCACCATTCCGAAGATGGGTGCCAACGAAACGCGACGCGCGATCGAGGCCGCCGAGCGGGCCTGGCCTGCATGGCGGCGCAAAACCGCCAAGGAACGGGCTGTCATCCTGCGTCGCTGGTACGAGCTGATGATGGAGAATCAGGAAGATCTCGCGCGTCTGATGACGCTCGAGCAGGGCAAGCCGATCACGGAATCGCGCGGCGAGATCGCCTATGGCGGCTCGTTCATCGAATGGTTCGCCGAAGAGGGCAAGCGGATCTACGGCGACACGATCCCGCCGCACCAGGCGGACAAGCGGATCGTCGTCATCAAGGAGCCGGTCGGCGTCGT
Source organism: Alphaproteobacteria bacterium (assembly GCA_029268305.1). Classification (GTDB taxonomy): domain Bacteria; phylum Pseudomonadota; class Alphaproteobacteria; order JAJUGE01; family JAJUGE01; genus JAJUGE01. The sequence continues at coordinate 12,343 of JAJUGE010000044.1, read as the reverse complement.
CTGCGCGATCACGCCCTGGAACTTCCCGAACGCGATGATCACGCGGAAGGCGGGACCGGCGCTCGCGGCCGGCTGCCCGATGGTCGTCAAACCCGCCACCGCCACGCCCTATTCAGCTCTGGCTCTGGCGGAGCTCGGCGAGCGAGCCGGCATTCCCAAGGGCGTGTTCAATGTCGTTACCGGCTCGTCCGGCGCCATCGGCGGTGAGATGACCTCGAACCCGATCGTGCGGAAGATCAGCTTCACCGGCTCGACCGAAATCGGCAAGCTCTTGATGGAGCAGAGCGCCTCCACCGTGAAGAAGGTGTCGATGGAGCTCGGCGGCAATGCGCCGTTCATCGTCTTCGACGATGCGGATCTGGACGCCGCCGTCGAGGGAGCGATCGCTTCGAAGTACCGGAACATGGGCCAGACCTGCGTCTGCGCAAATCGCCTGCTGATCCAGGATGGTGTCTACGAGGAGTTCGCGGCGAAGCTGTCGGAAGCCGTCGGCAGCCTCAGCGTCGGGAACGGCCTGGACGAGGGCGTGAAGCAGGGGCCGCTCATCGACATGGCGGCCGTGGAAAAGGTCGAGGATCACATCCAGGACGCGCTCGCCAAAGGTGCCCGAGTGGTCATCGGGGGCGGCCGTCACGCATTGGGCGGCACTTACTTCCAGCCCACTGTCCTCGCGGATGTGACGCCAGACATGAAGGTCTCCAAGGAGGAGACGTTCGGTCCTCTGGCCCCGCTGTTCCGGTTCCGCACCGAGGAGGAGGCGATCCGGATGGCGAACGATACGGAGTTCGGGCTCGCGGCCTATTTCTATGCCCGCGACCTCGGAACGGTCTGGCGCGTGTCGGAAGGTCTCGAGTACGGCATCGTCGGTATCAATACCGGCCTGATCTCCACCGAGGTGGCTCCGTTCGGCGGCATGAAGGAATCCGGCGTGGGCCGCGAAGGTTCGCATTACGGGATCGACGAGTTCCTGGAGGTGAAGTACCTCTGCATGGGCGGCGTCGATCGCTGATGCTCTGGCAGGCCCGGCTCGGGCCGGGCCTTGCACCCGCGCCGCCCGGCTGCCATCTCCCCGCTACGGCTCTTCATTCAAAGGAACGCTAATTGTCTGCTGACAGCGAAAAGCGGCTGGCCGCAGCCCGGGCGGTTACCCTCGTCGAGGACGGGATGACGCTCGGTCTCGGTACAGGATCGACTGCGAGTTATGCCATCCGCTTTCTCGGGATGAAGGTGTCGGAGGGTATGCGCCTGCGGGGTGTGCCCACATCCGAAGCCACTGCCGCACTCGCCAGAGAGTGCGGCATTCCGCTTGTTTCGCTAAAGGAAGCGGGTCGCATCGACCTCACGATCGACGGTGCCGACGAGGTCGACACCCAGATGCGCATGATCAAGGGGGGAGGAGGAGCGCTTCTGCGCGAGAAGATCGTCGCGGCGGCATCCGACGCTGTGATCATCATCGTCGACGCTTCCAAAGTCGTACAGAAGCTCGGCTCGTTTCCGCTCCCGGTGGAGGTCGTGCCCTTCGGGGCAGCTTATGTACAATCGATGATCGAATCGCTCGGCGCGCGGCCGACGCTGCGCGGAGGCGAGGCAAACCCGTTCATCACCGATGACGGGCATTACATCCTCGATTGCGCCTTTCGGACGATCGAGAGGCCGGAGGAATTGTCCGCCATGCTCAACGCGACGCCCGGCGTGGTGGATACCGGCTTGTTCATCGGCGTCACGGACGCACTGATCGTCGGTCGAGGCGATCAGACCAAGGTGTTCAAGCGCTCCAAGCAGGCGAACGCCTGACGGTTCGCACGAGCTCACTCTGAAGGTTGGGTATGTCTGACAAGTACGATTTCGACCTTTTCGTCGTCGGAGCGGGCTCCGGCGGCGTTCGTGCGAGCCGGCTGGCGGCTGCCTCAGGCGCGCGGGTTGCCATCTGCGAAGACAGTCGCGTCGGCGGCACTTGCGTTATTCGCGGCTGCATTCCGAAGAAGCTCCTGGTCTATGGTGCCCACTATCGGAACGACTTCGAAGACGCCGTCGCCTACGGCTGGAATGCGCACCTGCCGGAGTTCGATTGGGGCAAGCTGATCCGGAACAAGGACCAGGAGATCGACCGACTCAATGGCATCTATATCGGCCTGCTCAAGAACGCCGGCGTCGAGATCATCGAAGGCCGAGGGCGGTTGATCGACGAGCATACGGTCCAGGTCGGAGATCGGGCCTGGTCGGCCAAGCACATCCTGATCGCGACTGGTGCTCGGCCGTACAAGCTCGACGTGCCCGGCGCCGAGCACGCAATCACTTCGAACGAGGCACTGGATCTGCCGGAGCTGCCGCGACGGATCGTCGTTGTCGGCGGCGGCTACATCGCTGTGGAGTTCGCGGGGATCTTCGCCAATCTCGGCAGCGAAGTCGCGATGATCATCCGTCGGGAAGAGTTGCTCTACGGGTTCGACGACGATCTTCGGGTCGGACTGGCGCAAGCCATGCGCGCGAAGGGGATCGACATCCACATCTGCCGCAACGTCACCCGGGTCGAGCACGATCGTGCAGGCTGCAACGTGCATACCGACATCGGTCAGGAGTATGGTGCGGACCTCGTTATGTTCGCGACCGGACGCCTCCCCAACACCGCGGACCTCGGCCTCGAGGGTGTCGGCGTCGACACCGATCACCTCGGCGCCGTGAAAGTGGACGAATACTCGCGGACGACCGTCCCTAACATCTACGCGGTCGGTGACTGCACGAACCGCCTGAACCTGACGCCCGTCGCGCTTCATGAAGGTCAATGCTTCGTCGAAACCGTCTATCGCGGCAATCCGACGAAGCCGGACTACGGCAATGTTCCCTCGGCGGTGTTCAGCGATCCGCCGATCGGCACCGTCGGCCTGACCGAGACGGCCGCGAGGCGGCTTTGTGCAAAGGTGGACATCTACAAGAGCCGTTTCCGGCCGTTGAAGCACACTCTCACGGGGCGGGACGAGTTCAGCTTCATGAAGCTCGTCGTGGACGGTGAGACGGATCGCGTCCTCGGCTGTCACATGCTCGGTACCGACGCGCCGGAGATCGTGCAGGGATTGGCGGTCGCTCTCAAGTGCGGCGCCACGAAGGCCCAGTTCGATGCGACGATCGGCATCCACCCGACTGCCGCGGAAGAGTTCGTGACGATGCGCACGAAAGAGCCGGAGAAGGAGCATGAGCCGGCCGAATGAGCCAATTCACTGGAAACTGGCTGGCATTGCGCGTATAGCCTTTGCCCTTTGGTACCCCGGACGACCTAGAGGATCGTGAGATGGGCAGGAACTGGACGCCACAAAGCTGGCGGAACCTGCCGATACGGCAAGTTCCCGAATACCCCGACCGTAGCGCACTCGCCGCGGTGGAGGCGACGCTGCGCACCTATCCGCCGCTGGTATTCGCCGGCGAGGCGAGGCAGCTTCGGTCGATGTTGGGTGCGGTCGCCCAGGGGAAGGCCTTCCTCCTTCAGGGCGGCGACTGCGCCGAGAGTTTCGCCGAATTTCGTGCGGACAACATTCGCGACACCTTCCGGGTGCTGCTGCAGATGGCGGTCGTCCTGACCTATGGCGCGGCTTGCCCGGTGGTGAAGGTCGGCCGCATGGCGGGGCAGTTCGCGAAGCCGCGATCTTCCGACACCGAGACTGTCGGTGGCGTGACGTTGCCGAGCTATCGCGGCGACAACATCAACGCCATGGACTTTACCGCGGATGCGCGCACGCCCGACCCACAGCGGATGCTGCAGGCGTATACGCAGTCTGCCGCTACCCTGAACCTGCTCCGGGCGTTCGCCCAGGGTGGATATGCCGACTTGCACCAGGTTCACCGCTGGAATCACGGCTTCGTCGAGCGCAGCCCCCAGGGAGAGCGATACCGCGAACTGGCAGACCGCCTGACCGAGACGCTCGAGTTCATGGCCGCCTGCGGCCTCACCTCGGAGACAACGCCGCAGATTCGTGAAACGCCATTCTTCACGTCGCACGAGGCACTGCTCCTGCCGTTCGAGGAAGCGCTTACGCGCATCGATAGCACCAGCGGCGACTGGTACGACGTCTCGGCGCACATGCTCTGGATCGGCGATCGTACGCGCCAGCCGGATGGAGCGCACGTGGAGTTCCTGCGCGGAGTGATGAACCCGCTTGGCATCAAATGTGGACCGAGCCTGGATCCGGACGAACTAATCCGGCTCATCGACATCCTCAATCCCGGCAACGAACCAGGTCGTCTCACGCTGATCTGCCGGATGGGTGCCGAGAACGTCGAGGCCAAGCTGCCGAGGCTGATCCGCACGGTGGAGCGCGAAGGCCGTGTCGTCGTCTGGTCGTGCGATCCGATGCATGGCAATACGATCAAGTCGTCGAACGGTTTCAAGACCCGCCCGTTCGACGCGATCCTGTCGGAGGTGCGCAGCTTCTTCGCCGTTCATCGAGCTGAGGGCACGCATCCCGGTGGGGTCCATTTCGAGATGACCGGCCAGGAGGTGACGGAGTGTATCGGGGGTGCCCAGGCGATCACAGAAGCCCGCCTCGCCGATCGGTACCACACACATTGCGACCCGCGACTGAATGCCTCGCAGGCACTGGAGCTGGCATTCCTGATCGCGGAACAGCTCAAGCGAGAGCGGGCCGATCTCAAGAAGGAAGCGGTCGCATCCGCATGAGCGACCGCTTCTGGCGGTCCGTTGGGGGGAAGGGGTCGGGAGAAAGAAGGCATGCGGCCTGATCCGAAAGAGATCGGACGTTATACGGACGCCTATTTTCGCAAGAGCAAGGAAACGGTGGGTCGGTTCGGGGACGTGGTCGCGACCTACGCTATCTTCATGCGTCGGCCGGTAATCTATACCCCCCGTCTGATGACCGAATGGCTGGAGGCCGTTGCGGCCGAACGGAACGTACGTTTCGAGGTCGAATCCAATCATTCCGAAGGTGATTGGGTCGGTGCAGGCGTGCCCCTCATGTACCTCAAGGGGTCTCTCTATCATCTGGTCGATCTCGAGACGATCTATCTGCAGAAGCTCGGCGCCTGCTGCGTCGCGGCCTACAACGCCTACACCATGTGCAAGGAGCTGCCGAAGATCGCATTCCTCGCGATGGATGCACGTCACTGCGCCGGGTCCGACATGGCGGAGATGATGGCCTACGCCGCAAGTGTCGGCTCGGAGGCAGCACGGCGGGAGGTGGGCGCCATCGGCTTCGTCGGCAACTCCACCGATGCCACGGCTCACTATTTCGGCCAGGAGCGCGGCCTCGGGACCATGCCGCACGCATTGATCGGCTATGCCGGCTCGACCGTTCGTGCGGCGGAGATGTTTCACGATACCTTCCCCAACGACACGCTGACTGTTCTGGTGGATTACTACGGACGGGAGGTGACGGATGCGCTGGCCGTCGCGCGGCGCTTCCCGGAGATGGCGGCATCGGGGAGGCTCGCCTTTCGGCTGGACACGCACGGCGGTCGTTATGTGGAAGGCCTTGACCTGCAGACCTCTTATGCGGTGCTCGACCGCAACGTTCCCGAGGCGATCCGCAGCTACCGCACCGAGCGCGAGCTGCGGCACCTGGTCGGGACCGGGGTATCGGCAGCCGCGATCTGGCACGTTCGCGAGAATCTGGACGAGGCGGGCTTTCCGAACGCCCGGATCGTCGCCAGCTCCGGCTTCACGCCGGAGAAGTGCCACACGATAGCGCTGGCGAAGGCACCGGCGGACATGATCGGCACCGGCTCCTTCCTGCCGGAGCGATGGACAGAGACTTATGCGACGGCGGACATCGTGGAATATGACGGCAAACCGAGCGTTAAGGTGGGCCGCGAGTTCCTCCTGCGGCGGAATGGTGGCTGAAGCGCCGATCCTGGGGGCAGCGTGACGGTCGTCCGGTTCGCACCGAGCCCCACCGGCCGCCTGCATCTGGGAAATGCGCGTCTCGCGCTCGCTAACTGGCTGTTTGCCCGGGCCCACGGCGGCCAATTCATCCTCCGGCTCGACGACACCGACACCGCGCGAAGCCGCGAGGAGTTCGCGCTCGCGATCCAGGAGGATCTCCTCTGGCTCGGCCTCGAGTGGGACCTCCTGGTTCGGCAGTCGGCGCGGATGGACCGTTATCGCGCTGCCTTCGAGCACCTCCGGGAGGAGGGGCGGCTCTATCCCTGCTACGAGACTTCCGAGGAATTGGAGTTGCGACGCCGGCTCCAACTCGCGCGCGGTGAGCCACCGCGATACGACCGCAGCGCCCTGAATCTCACGGACGCCGATCGGCTACGGCTGGAGGAGGAGGGGAGGCGTCCTCACTGGCGCCTTCTGCTCGCGGACGAGGACGTCTCCTGGACCGACCTCGTCCGTGGACGCGTCCAATTCGAGGCCCGGCATATTTCGGACCCGGTTCTGTTCCGGGAGGACGGACGGCCGCTGTATACGCTATCTTCGGTGGTGGACGACATCGAACTCGGTGTGACGCACATCATTCGCGGCGCGGATCATGTAGCCAATACCGCCGTGCAGCTGCAGCTGTTCGCGGCCCTAGGCTCGGATCCTTCCGTATTCGCGTTCGCCCATGTTCCGCTCCTGACCGATGCTGGAGGGGGACCGCTTTCGAAGCGCGAGGGCAGCTTCAGTCTCGCGGACGTCCGGGAGCGCGGCATAGAGGCCGCCGCCGTCACGAGCCTCCTGGCGCGCCTCGGCACGCCCGATCCCGTCGTTCCGTCGGCCGATCTCCGCGTCCTGGCCGAGGGCTTCGACCTTTCACGGTTCGGCCGCGCATCGCCACGCTTCGATATGGCCGATCTCGAGCGGCTGAACGCTGCCATTTTGCACCAGCTCGACTATTCCGATGTCGCGGCTCGGCTCGGCGCGATGGGTCTGAACGATTTCGACGAACAACTTTGGCTGGCGATCCGGGGGAATCTGACGCGACTGGACGACGCGACCTATTGGCACGTGGTCTGCCGCGGCGATCTGCCGGCGCCAACGGCACTCGATCGCGACTTCGCCGAGAAGGCAGCCGAGCTGCTTCCGGACGAGCCGTGGAACGAGCAGACGTGGCGGACGTGGACCACGAGGATCAGCGAGGCGACGGGGCGAAGAGGCAAGAGCCTCTACCATCCGCTCAGGATGGTGTTGACCGGCCGCGATCAAGGCCCCGAGCTGAAGCTGCTGTTGCCTCAGATCGGGCGTGCTAAAACTCTGGAGAGGCTGAGGGCAGCGGCAGCAGCAGCAGCGGACGATGCCGCGCCGCCTACTTCCTGAAGGCCGGCGCCTTACCGCTGGCCCGCCTGACCGAGCTGGAAGCCTTCGAAGCTAAAGCGCCCCTCTCCCGCGGCAGCGACGCCTACGGCGCCGGACCCGACCCCCTCCGCCTCGATCGTTCCTACCTGTTCGGCATTGACGAAGAACGCTGCAGCGCCGCCGGTTTCCTCGACCTTGAGCTCCACCTGCGCGGACGGGTCAATGTCCGGCACCCGTGTCGCAATCATCCGATTGACGCCGCTGGCGTCGCGGCGCAATACGCTGGTGGTTCCGTCCGGGCTCAGGATGAAGAGGTAATAAAGGCGAGCCTGACCCTCGCCCTGAAGCGCGTAGAGCAGACCTGCTCCTGAAAGTTCCTCCCCAGAGCCGGCCACGCTCACACTGACGGAGGCGGCAATCGGACGCTCTCGCGGCTCCACGAAGTAATAGGTGATGCGGCCGGGCTCCGAGGTGTTCTCGATGACGAGGCGTCCCTGTTCCTCCACCACGCGCCACGGGCTGCCTTGGGGATCAAGGTCGATGTGCGGTGCGAGCGGTCCCATCGTTTCAGGGCCTGCCGCTGCCGCCGGCCAGGTAAGCACGATGAGGAACAGCGTCGTGATCAGGTGCCGCATGTCTGCTCCGATCTGTCGTCGGCCTCTCTCGCATCGAGGACAGGCTCGCCATCATCGACACTCTGACACCGGGGGAGACGGTTCCGCAATTCTCTTGGCGATCGGTGAGAAGCGGCCGAGGCGGTGCCATGGAGAGCGCTTAACGCGAGGGCCGCTCCGAATGCTTGAACTGCGTGGCCGCGCCCATGACCTCTTCCGTGGCGACTTCCTCCGTCTTGCCGGCCTTTACCGGATCTGGCTCGCCGCGGGCCCGGGCCCGTCGGATGTCGCGCCAGATCCAGAGCGCGAGACTCCAGATTCCCGGCATATCGTGGAGCAGCTTGTCCTTGGCATAGCAGTCCTCGATGTCGAGATCGGCCACGGTCGCCGCCAGCGGGTCGGCCGGGTTGGCTCGGATCGCCTCCACGACCTTCTGCGCCATCAAGCCGTAGCCGATACCTGACGGATGCATGCCGTCGAGCGACATCAGCCCGCCACAACGGAACGCACCCCAGAAATCCGCCTCGAGCATCACGTTGGAGAAGCATTTCCGGTCGGAGGTGCGGACCGTGTTCTCGTCCGTATCAGACTGGTGCTTAGCGTCGTAACGGCGCATCAGCGACCACATGTCGACCATCTTCAGCCGACTCTGGTCTGCCAACTTGCGGCGCAGCGTCTCCTCGATCGTCTGGTTGACGACCGCCACATGCTCGTCGAGTTCCTTCATCGCCGCAGCGCTTATGGTGCCGTAGCCGAACCCGAAGCGGTTCTCGTACGTCTCGAAATAGTTGCCCGGTCCGACCGGTTCGTATTCGGCGTAGTCCGGAATCGGCATCAGGTTCGGGACTGTGCTGGGCGCAGGCAGATTGTTGAAGTAGATGTGCGTCCCGGCCGCCGCGATCCTTGCGAGGCGCTCCGCCAGCTCATCGAGCCCGTCGAGTTCCAGGCGGCTTTCGGATCGTGCTTCGAAGCAGATCTCCCACAGGCCGTTGTTGCTGCCGATGCTGACGAGCAGCCTTTCCGGGCGCCGGGCCTCGACCAGATCGAGCTGGGTTGCGTCCTTCAGGTCGTCACAATTGAGGGGATTCAGCACGTAGCGGGTGTTCAGGGCCATGAAAAGGTCCCCGATCGGCCCGTCCAGCGTGAGCAGCTTGTCTCCGTGCTCCGCCCGCATGTGTGCGATCCGCGCGTCCGCCTTGCGCCACGTATCGGTAAACAGGTCCGAAATCAGCGTAGACGCGACCGCGATGTTCTCGAAAAAGGGGCGACCGGAAGTCGACGTGGGGCAGCCGAGCCAGAAGCGGGCGTTGTCCGCGAAGCCTCGCCTGATCTCGTCCACATTAGGAAATATCCGCAGCCACTCCGGCAGATTGATGAGGATGTGACGGGGCGGGTCCGGACAGAAGAACCGGTGTCGGACGCCCAGCGCCTGCGCCACCAGCGCCGGGGCGCTCTGCTGACAATAGCCGTTCGTGATCGTGAGGGATCTCACGCCGTTGTAGAGCGAATCTCCTACCGCCATCAATGGCGGACGCATGTACTCGCCCGGAATTCTGAGCTCGCCCATCGAAACCGCGCTCCTCTGTCAGCAGCCCCGCCCGGTCCGCCTGAGCGTAGCACCGTACGCGGTACTCCACTACGGCATCAAAGAGGCTCCGGGGAGAATTCCCTCACTGGCAATTCTCGCCTACCATCGCGGCTGACACACGCCGGCGGCGCCGACCGGAAACAAGGGGAAACAGAAGATGAATGGTGGAGACGCGATCGTCGCGACCCTGCAATCGCGCGAGATCGAGGCGGTGTTTTTCGTCCCGGGCGGGACCTACGTCACCGTTCTGAAGGCGCTCAGCACGGTCGCCAACAGCATCCGCGCGATCCCGACCCGGCTCGAATCTTCCGCGACATTCGCCGCCGATGCCTACTTCGTGGCGAAGCGGAAGCCGGCTTGCGTTTTCGTCAGCCGCGCGCCCGGAGCGACCAATGCCGCGATCGGCATCCACAGCGCGATGCAGGCCTCTCGGCCGATGGTCCTCTTCATCGCCAACATTCCGAAGCGTCTGCAGGGCCGGGAGGCTTTTCAGGAGATCGACTACCGCCTGATGTATGCGCCGATCGCTAAGGCGGTATTCGAGGTCAACTCGATAAACGAAGTGGCAGCCGTGACGGCCCGCGCCCTCGACCTATCGGTGAGCGGTCGTCCAGGGCCGGTCGTAGTGGTGGTTTCAAAGGACATCCTGGATGCCGAGACCGAGAGCGTCCAGATCCCGAAGCGCGCCGTGCTTCCGAGCGCCGGGCCCGATCCCGTCGCCATCTCGGAGGCGGCGGCACTCATCAGGGACGCGCGACGACCCGTCATCATCGCCGGCGAGATCGTGGCATCGGAGAATGCGGGTGCCGAGCTTAGCCAGTTCGCCGAAGCGACCGGTGCGATCGTGATGTCCGCCTACCGGCAGCAGGACGTGATCGACAACGAGCATCCGGCTCACGCGGGGCACCTGTCGCTCAACCGGCTGCCCTTCCAGGAGGAGGCACTCAAGGAGTGCGATCTGATCGTCGCTATCGGCACGCGCCTCGACAGCGTCACATCGAACGACTATGCGCTGCCGACCGCCGACCAGAAGCTGCTCATGATCTATCCCGACGCCGGTGAGTTCTCGCAATGGCAGGCGGATGTGGCGATCGCTGCCCAGGTCGGACCGACGTTGCGGGTGCTGACAGGCGAGCTCGGCGGCTCCGCGCCGCGGGAGCGGACTGAATGGCGCGACGCCGTCCACCGGAAGGAGGTCGAGTTCGCCCAGCCCGGAGAGATCCAGGTGCAGGGCGATGTAGACATGGCCAAGGTCATCAAGGTCTTCAACGAGAAGGTGCCCGCCGATTGCATCATCTCGCTGGACGCCGGCACGTTCGGGCGCTGGATCAGCCGCTATTACCGCTACCGCGTTCCCGGCACCAATGCCGCACCGGTTTCCGGCGCCATGGGGTACGGAGTGCCGGGGGCTATCGGCGCCCAGGTGGCGGCACCCGATCGCATGGTCTTCTGCTGGGTCGGCGACGGCGGCTTCACCATGACCGGGCATGAGGTGGCGACGGCAGTCCAGGAGAACCTGCCCGTCAAGTTCATCGTCTGCGACAATGCCGCGTGGGGCTCGATCCTGGTGCATCAGCAGAAGCGTTACGGCGACTGGGACTTCGGGACCCGCCTCGTCAGCCCCGACTTCACCGCCCTCGGCAGGGGCTACGGGATTCCCTCTTACGCGGTGAAGAAGACGTCGGAATTTGCAAGCGCGATGGATGAGGCGATGGCGCATCCCGGACCGGCACTGATCCATCTCCATCTCGACCTGCGGGACGTGTCCCCGTTCACCGGCAGCGCCCGCTGAGACTGAACAACCGAAGCGAAGGATTCACCATGTCGATCCTGATGGTGCGGCACGAGGTCGTGAAAGCACAGATTGCGTCGTTGTTGACGGCGTGGGGAATGGCTCCGGATCAGGTCGAGACGACATCGACCGTGATGGCGGACGCCGATCTCCGCGGGATCGACACGCACGGTATCTCGATGATGCCGGTGTACGACGAGCGGCGGCGCAACAATACCGTCACGATCGACGCCAAAGTGGCGATCGTTGCCGAAACACCGGTGTCCGTCCTCGTCGACGGTGGGGGTGGTCTAGGATACGTGCCGAGCGTGATGGCGATGAATCGCGCCATATCGATAGCGAAGGCCGGGGGCGTCTGTGTCGCCGCCGTGCGCAACTCCAATCATTTCGGTGCAGCCGGCTACTACACGCGCATGGCCGCCGAGCAAGGCGTGATCGGGATGTCGGCAACCAGCGCCTCGGCGCCGCGGGTCGTGCCCACGTTCGGCGCGGAGCAGCGCCTCGGCACCGACCCGATCTCCTTTGCCGCGCCGGCGAGGCGTAACCCGCCATTCGTCCTCGACATGGCGACGTCGACGGTCGCGAGCGGAAAGATCCGCAATGCCGCGACGGAAGGGCGAGAGGTCCCGATCGGCTGGATGACGGATCGCGACGGCCGGCCGACCACGAATGCGCGCGAGGCTTACTACGAAGGCGGCATGCACACTCCCCTCGGCGGGACGCCGGAGCTCTCCAGCCACAAGGGCTATGGCCTCGCGGCCATGGTGAACATCCTGACCACGTGTCTGGCGGGGGGAAGCCTCGTCACCGCGCCCGACCATCCGCACCGGACCCCCGGAAGCATGGAGCTGGCGCACTTCTTCCTGGCGATCGACCCCGGCCTCTTCCGCGAGAGATCCGCATTCGAGGACACGCTAGACCAGTTCATCGACGACCTGCATGCAACGAAGCCGGTCGATCCGGCACAACCGGTTCTGGTCGCCGGCGACCCCGAGGAGAAGAAGAAGCAGACGCGCCTCGTCGAGGGAATTCCGGTGCCGCCCGGGCTTGCGGGCAAGATCCAGGGTCTGGCGGAGGCGGCGGGCGTGCCTTACCTCCTCGCCGGCTGAAGCGTCAGCGCT
>JAJUGE010000043.1 GCA_029268305.1 Alphaproteobacteria bacterium | reverse complement strand
TCCGAGTTCCCGTTCGACGGCTCCTGGGGCTATCAGCCGATCGGGCTGTTCGCCCCCACCAGCCGCTTCGGAACTCCCGAACAGTTCGCGGCGTTCGTCGACCGCTGCCACCGGGAGGGGATCGGCGTCATCATCGACTGGGTGCCCGGCCACTTCCCGACCGACGCCCACGGGCTGGCCCGTTTCGACGGCACGCACCTCTACGAGCACGCCGATCCGCGCCAGGGATTTCACCGGGACTGGAACACGCTGATCTACAATTACGGCCGCACCGAGGTCACCAACTTCCTGATCGCCAACGGCCTTTTCTGGCTGGACCAATACCATGTCGACGCACTCCGCGTGGATGCGGTCGCATCGATGCTGTACCTCGACTACAGCCGCGAGCCGGGCGATTGGGTTCCGAACCGGTTCGGCGGCAATGAGAACCTCGAAGCGATCGAATTTCTGAAGCGTCTCAACGAGCTGGCTTTCGCCGATTACCCCGGCGCCACCACCATCGCCGAGGAATCGACCTCATGGCCCGGCGTTTCGCGGCCGACATATCTCGGCGGGCTGGGCTTCGGCTACAAGTGGAACATGGGGTGGATGCACGATTCGCTCGAGTACATCACGAAGGACCCTATCCACCGGCGCTGGCATCATCATCAGCTCACCTTCGGTCTGCTATACGCCTTCTCGGAGAACTTCGTCCTGCCGCTAAGCCATGACGAGGTTGTCCACGGTAAAGGCTCCCTCTGGGGCAAGATGCCGGGCGACGAGTGGCAGAAGGCGGCCAACCTGCGCGCCTATTTCGGGTTCATGTGGGGCCATCCCGGCAAGAAGCTGCTGTTCATGGGCGGCGAGTTCGGACAGTACCGCGAGTGGAATCACGACAGCAGCCTCGATTGGCACCTGCTCGAAAACCGGAGGCACAGCGGCATTCAGTCGCTGGTTCGCGACCTCAATGCGGCCTATCGCACCCACCCTGCCCTGCACGAGCGCGACTGCGAGCCCGAAGGGTTCGAATGGATCGAGTCGAACGACAACGAGAACTGTGTCTTCGCGTTCCTGCGCCGCGGCAAGCCGGGGAGCGCGCCGGTCATCGTCGTCAACAACTTCACGCCGATCGTGCGGTACGATTACCGGGTCGGGGTGCCGGAGCCCGGCCACTACCGGGAACTGCTGAACACCGACTCCGAGATCTACGGCGGCAGCAATGTCGGCAATTACGGCGGCGTCATGGCCGAGCCCGTGCCGTGGCACGGACGGCCTTACTCGGTTCGGCTGACATTGCCGCCGCTCGCCACCCTCTATCTGCAACCAGAGAGCTGAGAACATTCACATGGCCCGCCCCGACGCCGCCGTGCGCCCCGGAAGCCCGACCCCTCTCGGTGCCACGTGGGACGGCAAGGGAGTCAACTTCGCCCTGTTTTCGGCGCATGCGACGAAAGTGGAGCTGTGCCTGTTCGATCCGAGCGGGGCACAGGAGATTTCGCGGACACCCCTGCCTGAATACACCGACGAAGTCTGGCACGGCTATTTTCCCGACGTGCGTCCGGGGCAGCTCTACGGCTACCGGGTTCACGGGCCGTACGAGCCCCAGAACGGCCACCGGTTCAACCCGGCGAAGCTGCTTCTGGATCCTTACGCGCGGGAGCTGCACGGGGCGCTGCGGTGGCACAACTCGCAATTCTCCTACCGCATCGGCAGCCCTCGCGCGGACCTTTCGATCGACCGGCGGGACAATGCCCGCCACATGCCGAAATGCCGGGTGGTCGACCCTGCGTTCTCCTGGGGTGACGACAGTCCGCCGCGCGTGCCCTGGCAGGACAGCATCATCTACGAGGCGCATGTCCGCGGCATGACGGCCCGACATCCCGAGGTACCGGCCCAGCTGCGCGGCACCTTCGCCGGGCTGGTCTCGCCGCCGATGCTGGATCACCTCGTCAAGCTGGGTGTAACGCAGCTCGAGCTGTTGCCGGTTCACGCGTTCGTCAACGATCACTTCCTCGTCCAGAAGGGGCTCACGAACTACTGGGGCTACAACACCATCGGCTTCTTCGCGCCCGATCCGCGCTACCTGTCCGGGCGTGGTATCGCCGAGTTCAAGACCATGGTCGCGAAGCTGCACGAGGCCGGCATCGAGGTGATCCTCGACGTGGTCTACAACCACACGGCGGAGGGAAACGAGCTCGGCCCGACGCTGTCGTTCCGCGGCATCGACAACGCCAGCTACTACCGGCTGATGCCCGACGAGCAACGCTACTACATCAACGACACCGGCTGCGGAAACACCCTGAACATCAGCCACCCCCGCGTCCTGCAGATGGTCGTGGATTCGCTGCGTTACTGGGTCGACGACATGCACGTCGACGGCTTCCGCTTCGACCTCTGCAGCACTCTCGGCCGGGAGCCACACGGCTTCGATCAGCATTCCGGCTTTTTCGACGTGCTGCGTCAGGATCCGGTTCTCTCCCGGGCCAAGCTCATTGCGGAGCCGTGGGATCTCGGGCCGGGCGGGTACCAGCTCGGCAATTTCCCGCCCGGCTGGGCCGAGTGGAACGACCGGTTCCGGGATTCAGTGAGGCGGTACTGGCGCGGCGATGAGGGCATGCTACCCGAGTTGGCGGCGCGGCTGACCGGATCCGCCGACCTGTTCGACCATCGCGGCCGGCGCCCCTGGAGTACCGTGAACTTCGTCGCCTCGCACGACGGCTTCACACTACACGACCTGGTCACTTACGCAGACCGCCACAACGAGGCCAACCTGGAAAACAATCAGGACGGTCATTCGGAGAACTACAGCGCCAATTACGGGGTCGAGGGGCCAACGGAGGACGAGGCCATCAATGCGGTCCGCGAACGCCAGAAGAGAAACCTGTTGGCGACGCTCCTCTTCGGGCAGGGTACCCCTATGCTCCTCGGCGGCGACGAGATGGGGCGAACTCAGTCGGGAAACAACAACGCCTACTGCCAGGACAACGAGATCAGCTGGGTCGACTGGGAGCTTTCCGAAGCGGACGAACAGCTTCTCCGCTTCACCCGGCGGCTGGTCGAGCTCCGCCGTCTGCATCCGGCTCTGAGATGGCCGCGATTCCGCCACGGAAACGAGATCATGCCCGGGCGGAAAGACATCGTGTGGTTCACGCCGCAAGGGACGGAGAAAACGACAGAACAGTGGCAGGATGTCTTCGCCAAGTGCATCGGCGTCGTCCTCTCGGGCACGACCGACGACGGCTCCGACGTTCTCCTCATCGTCATGAACGCCCACCATGAAGCGGTGCCGTTCACACTGCCCAAGATCTCCGGCCATTCCCGGTGGCGGAAGATTCTCGATACGGCCGATCCGACTTTCGAGGCCAAACCGCACGGGAGCGCCGCTCCGACGTTTGACACGCCGGGAAGATCGCTTCAGGTCTTCACACTGGCGAGATGATCATGGCTACCTTTGCGCACCGCATGCCGTTCGGCGCCGAACTGCAGCCTGGCGGCGTCCGTTTCCGCCTGTGGGCGCCCGGACAGACGAAGGTTTCGCTGGCGCTCGAAAGCGAGAACGCCGTCCTGCCGATGCAGCCGCTGGAGGACGGATGGTTTGAGCTCGTTACTTCGCGCGCCCGCGCGGGCTCGACCTATCGATTCGAGCTGAGCGACGGGACCAGGGTCCCTGACCCCGCCTCGCGCCGGCAGGCCGACGACGTTCACGGGCCCAGCGTCGTCGTCGACCCGGAAGCCTACGCGTGGCGGACGCCCGACTGGAGCGGCCGACCATGGCAGGAGACGGTGCTCTACGAGCTGCATCCGGGCACCTTCAGCGAGACCGGCGATTTCGACGGCATTCGCGCGAAGCTGGACCATCTCGCGGAGATAGGGATCACGGCGGTCGAACTGATGCCGGTGGCCGACTTTCCCGGATCGCGCAACTGGGGCTACGACGGGGTCCTGCCCTACGCGCCCGATACCGCGTACGGACCGCCGGAAGCGTTGAAGCGGCTGATCGACGAAATTCACGAGCGCGGCATGACGGCGTTTCTCGACGTCGTCTACAACCACTTCGGCCCGGAGGGTAATTACCTCCACGTGATCTCGCCGCAGTTCTTCACCGAGCGCCATCAGACGCCGTGGGGCGCGGCGATCGATTTTACCCTGCCGCAAGTGCGGCAGTTCTTCATCCACAACGCCGTCTACTGGCTCAACGAGTACCGCTTCGACGGTCTGCGCTTTGACGCCGTGCATGCGATCAAGGACGATTCCGTCAAACACTTCCTGGAAGAGCTCGCCGAGACGGTGCGAAACGCAGTGTCGCAGGACAGGCACGTCCACCTCGTGCTCGAGAACGACGATAATGTCGCGCAATTCCTCCGCCGCAGCGGCTCCGGCGCCGCGCAGCTGTTCGAAGCGCAATGGAACGACGACTTCCATCATGTCGTCCACGTGCTCCTTACGGGTGAAGGCGGCGGCTACTACGCCGATTACGTGGAGGCGCCGGAGCGACGGCTGGCTCGCAGCCTGACGGAAGGATTCGTCTATCAGGGCGAACCGTCTCCGTATCGGGGCGGCGAGGCGCGCGGCGAGCCGAGCCGGGACCTCCCGCCTCCGGCGTTCGTCGACTTCATTCAGAACCACGACCAGATCGGCAACCGCGCATTCGGTGAGCGTCTCACCACCCTGGCCAAGGCCGAGGCGGTGCGCGCGATTGCGGCGGTGACGCTGCTCGCCCCCGCCATCCCGATGTTGTTCATGGGGGAGGAATGGGGAGCGGAGGAGCCGTTCCTGTTCTTCTGTTCATTCGGCGAGGAACTGGCCGATGCCGTCCGTGAGGGGCGGCGGAAGGAGTTCGAGCGGTTCCCGCAATTCGCCGATCCGGAAGCACGCGCCGCCATTCCCGATCCGAACGCGATCGAGACTTTCGAGCGATCGCGGCTGCAATGGCAGAAGGCGACGGAGCCGAAAGGGCGAGACTGGATCGCCTTCTACCGGCGGTTGCTGGAGGTGCGACGAACCGAGATAGTGCCGCGTTTGACGGCTGGCGAGATCCGCCACCTGAGCAGCGCATTCTGGGGCAGTCGCGGTCTGACGGTAGAGTGGCTGCTGCAGGACAATGTTCGGCTCATCCTCGTGGCGAACCTGTCGGACGAAGCGGAGACGGGAGAGGCCGTGGCAGGTCGGCCGATCTTCCGTACCGATCCCACCATCGACTACGCCACCGCGGGTCCGAGGTCGGCCTGGTCGGTGGCTTGGATCGTGAACGAGGGGGCCTCGGCGTGAGCGACCTCGATCGGCTGGCCGATCTTTACGGCATCGAGCCGCATTATTTCGACATCTGGGGCGACCGCCACGACACGCCGTCGGAAACGAAGGCTGCAATACTGAAGGCGATGGGGTTGCGGACAGGTTCGGCGGCGGAGATCTCCGAATCCCTGCACGCAACGCTGGAGCGGCAATGGCGCCGCCCGCTTCCGCCGACGATCGTCGCCACCATGGGCGAGACGATCCCGGCGACACTGACACTCCGCGCCGATGTCGCCGGCGCGGCGATCACCTGGAAGATAAGCACCGAGACCGGAACAGGGCTTGGCGGCTCTATCGTGCCGCATGAGCTCGACCTGATGGAAACTGTGGAGCTGGCCGGCGTTCGCATCGAGCGGCGGCGGCTATCCCTGCCGCCTGTCGACGAGACCGGATATCATACGCTGCACGTCCTTATCGAGGACGAACCCGCCACTAGCCACCTCATCGTCTGCCCCTCGCGCTGTTATTCCGTCGCGGATGCCGTGGGCGAGGACCGGCTCTGGGGACTCTCGCTCCAGCTCTATGGGCTGCGCTCCGACAGGGACTGGGGGATCGGCGACTTCTCCGACCTTGCCCGATTTGCCACGGCGGCATCCGGCTTCGGGGCTTCACTGATCGGCGTAAACCCACTTCACGCCCTGTTTCCGGCCGAACCCCGGCACGCCAGCCCCTATTCGCCTTCGAGCCGGGAAGCTCTGAACCCGCTCTACATCGATGTCGACAGAATCCTTGCCGCCGCGGACTGCCCTCCGGCGCGGGAGCTTGTGGGCGACCGCGCCTTCGCCGAGCGTAGGGAAGGCGCGCGAAGATCCGAACTCGTCGACTATCCGACGGTATCGCAGCTGAAGCTGTCGGCGCTGGAACAGGCCTATGCCTGCTTCCGAGAGCGGGAGCTCTCGGCCGGCGACAGCGCCGAAGCGATCGCCTTCCGCGAATTCCAGAAGAGCCGGGGCATGCCGCTGCGCCGGCACGCGCTGTTCGAGACGCTGCACGAGCACTTCTATCGCGGCGGCGGTGGCGTCTGGTCGTGGCGGGACTGGCCGGAGCCCTATCGGAATGTCGACAGCCCGGCGGTGAAAGCCTTCGAAGCCGCACATCTGCCACGGGTGGAGTTCTACGAATACCTTCAGTGGCAGGCCGAGCGGCAACTGGAAGATGCGCAGCGACGGGCGCTCGAAAGCGGGATGCCCGTCGGGCTCTACTGCGACCTCGCCGTGGCGGTTCACCCGGACGGGCAAACCGCCTGGTCCTTCCCGGAGACGCTCATCAGCGACGTGAGCGTCGGAGCACCGCCGGACGAGTTGGGACCGGAAGGCCAGAACTGGGGCCTGGCACCGCTCGACCCGATCGGCTTGCAGGAGACGGCGTTCACCGTTTTCATCGCGGATCTCCGTGCCAACATGCGGCACGCCGGTGCCGTCCGGATCGACCATGTCATGGGTCTGCAGCGGCTATTCTGGATCCCGCGCGGCATGCGCGGCGCGGACGGAGCGTATGTTCGCTACCCCTTCCACGACCTCCTGCGCATTATCGCGCTGGAGTCACAGCGAAACCGGTGCATCGTCATCGGAGAGGACCTCGGCACCGTAGCTGAAGGCTTCCGCGAAGCGCTCCAGGCGATCGGGATACTCTCCTACCGGGTGCTCTTCTTCGAGCGACGGCACGACGGCTCGTTCAAGCGGCCCGAAGAATATCCGGCCGAAGCCCTGGTCACCGCCTCCACACACGATCTGCCGACGGTCGCGGGGTTCCACGCCGGCCGCGACATCGATTGGCGTCATCAACTCGGCCAGTATCTAGACGACAACGCTGCCGCCGAGGCTCGTGCCGAGAGGTCCGGAGCACGCCGCCTGCTCGACGAGGCACTCGGCTCGGAGCCGGCGTCGGGGAGCGAACCCCATGCAGCGCCGCACCTCTATCTCGCCGCAACACCTTCGCGAATCCTGATCGTGCAGACGGAGGACCTGCTCGGAGAGTTGGAGCAGCCGAATCTTCCTGGGACACACGACGAACATCCCAACTGGCGGCGCAAGCTGTCGGTCCCTCTGTCCGACATCTTCGAGCGGGATAATGTCCGTTTCTTGCTGCGAGAACTCGGCTCCCGCCGCCCTCGCTCCCCGAAACCAGTGCAGGGGCAGCCTTGAACCCCCATCGGGAAACGGCCGCGCGGGCGGAGGGTGCCGGGCCTCCGCCCTTCCCGCGCGCCACCTATCGCCTGCAATTCAACAAGGATTTCGGGTTCGCATCGGCGACCGAACTCGTTCCCTACCTGGCCGGGCTGGGGATCAGCCACGTCTATGCCTCTCCCTTCCTCGCTGCGCGGCCGGGCTCGACCCATGGCTACGACATTGTCGACCACGGCCGGCTCAATCCCGAGATTGGCGACGAGGCCAGCTTCGAAGCTTTCATCGCCGCGCTCCACGCCCACGGGATGGGCCTTATCCTCGACTTCGTTCCGAACCACATGGGGATCGGCGGCGACGACAATGCCTGGTGGCTCGACGTCCTCGAATGGGGGGAGTCCAGTCCGTTCGCTCGCTTCTTCGACATCGACTGGAATCCGGCGACGCCCGCGCTCAAAGGCAAGGTGCTCCTGCCGGTGCTCGGCGACCGCTACGGCGAAGTGCTCGAAAATGGAGAGATCGAGCTCCGGTTCGACGCCGATCGCGGCAGCTTCAGCGCCTGGTACTATCAGCATCGCTTCCCGATCGCCGTTCTCGATTATCCGCGCATACTGCGCAGCGCAGTGGCGGTTCTGGGCACAGCCGGCGGCGACCTGCGCGACCTCATGAACGCGTTCGCACGGATCGGGCGACGCCAACGCTCGGTCACCCGCGCCGCGGTGGCGAGGCGCGAAGCCGCTGCAGCGCAGGCGCAGCTCGCGACCCTCGCCCGGGAGCGTCCCGAGATCGCTTCGGCCATCGCGGCCGCTTTGCGGAGCCTGAATGGAGAGCCCGGCAACGCGCGCAGCTTCAGGGGATTGCACGACCTACTGGAGCGGCAGTCCTACCGTATTGCCTATTGGAGGGTCGCCTCGAGCGAAATCAACTATCGACGCTTCTTCGATATCAACGATCTCGCCGGGCTGTCGATCCAGGAACCCGAGTTGTTCGAATTGAGCCACCGGCTGGTCTTTCGTCTCATCACCGAGCGAAAGCTCCAGGGCCTCCGGCTGGACCATATCGACGGCCTCTACGATCCCCTCGATTACTGCCATCGTCTCCAGGATCGGGTCGCCTATCTGATCATGCAGCCGGCGGAGAGGTCGGACACGTCGGGCGCCCCGAGCAGCGGCACCAGCGCGCTGCCCCACCCGATCTACCTGCTGGTGGAGAAGATCCTCGCACCGCACGAACACCTGCCTCCGGAATGGCCGGTGGACGGCACCAGCGGCTACGAGTTCATGAATCAGGTGAACGGGCTGTTCGTCCACCCCGCCTCGGCGGCCGACCTGGAAGCCACCTACGAACGCTTCATCGGACGCAGCACCGACTTCGCGGAGTCGGTGGTCCAGGCGAAGGTGCAGATCCTCCGAAACAATCTCGCCAGCGAGCTCACGGTGATCGCATCCAAGCTTCACCGACTGGCACAGCAGAACTGGAAGACCCGCGACTACACGCTCGCCGGCATCCGCAACGGTCTCACCGAAGTCATCTCCCATTTTCCGGTCTATCGAACCTACGTCGACGGAAACGGGGTGAGCGAGCGGGACCGCCAGTACCTGGACTGGGCTTTCGCACAGGCCCGCAAGGACACCAATCTGGAGGACCTCTCCGTCTTCGACTTCCTCTACGCCGCCCTCACCACCGACCTTCGCAAGGAGTTTCGTGGAGGACGCAGTGGGCGTGAGATCGTCCGGATCGCGATGAAGTTCCAGCAGCTCACCGGTCCGGTGATGGCCAAGGCGTTCGAGGATACGGCGCTTTACCGTTACCATCGCCTCGTCTCGTTGAACGATGTCGGCGGCGAGCCGGAGCGCTTCGGCGTCTCGGCGGCAGCGTTCCATCACATGAACCAGGAGCGGCTGAGGCACTACCCGTTTTCGATGCTCGCGACTGCGACGCACGACCACAAGCGCGGCGAGGACGTGCGCGCCCGCATCGACGTACTCACCGAAGATCCGGCGGGGTGGGCGCAACATGTTCGCCGGTGGCGGCGGCTCAACCGGTCGAGGCGGCGCGAGGTCGACGATCGTCCGGCGCCCAGCCGCAACGATGAATATCTCCTCTACCAGATCCTGGTCGGCAGCCTTCCGTTCGACATCGCCGATGCATCGCCAGCCGAGATCGAGGATTACGCCGAACGCATCGTCGGCTACATGATCAAGGCGGTGCGGGAGGCGAAGGTCCGGTCCAACTGGACTTCACCGGATGCCGGCTACGAGGATGCGGTCGAGCAGTTCGTGCGGGGAATCCTGCGCCCGGCGCAGCATGCGGTGTTCTGGCGGGATCTGGTCGGATACTGCGCGACGATCGGCCGGGCCGGTGCCGTCAATGGCCTGGCACAAACGCTTCTGAAGCTCACGTCGCCTGGAGTACCCGATATCTATCAGGGTTGCGAGCGATGGGACCTGAGCCTGGTAGACCCGGACAACCGCCGGCCTGTCGACTACGGGATTAGGGTGAAGCAACTCGAGCAGGAATCGTCCCATCCGAGCGCACTTGTGCGCGAGTGGCGCAACGGCGCGATCAAGCAGCACGTCATCGCCCGGACATTGGCAGTCCGCAAGGCGGCGCCGGACCTGTTGGCGCGCGGCGAGTATCTTCCTCTGGAGGCCGAGGGGCCGGCGGCCGGCCACTGCCTCGCCTATTTGCGTCGGACGGCGGATCGTTGCCTGCTCGTGGTCGTGCCGCGCTTTCCGATGACGCTACTGACCGAGGGCGACGAACTGCGCCTGGCAGCGGATCGCCTCGCCGACACGACGCTTCAGCTATCGGCGACAGAGGCCGAGTGCATCCTCTCCGGCCGAAACCACGCCACGGCGGACGGGCGGCTGAGCTTGGCTACTCTTCTGCAGGATCTGCCGGTCGCGCTCGTCGAATTGAGCGGTCCGAGCGCCTGAGCCCGAAATCAGGCCCGAAGCCGGGCGTCCGACGCCGCTCGCCCGATCTGCGGCGCCCGGGGCTCGACGATGCGTGGCGCGGGCGCGACCGCTCCTCTCCAGAACAGCTCCAGCGCGCGCAGAGTCTCTGCTGCTGCGTCGAGACCGGCGCCGGGTAAGCTCTCCTCGCTCAACTCCTCGGCATGACGCTGGAACATGTCGTTCAGCCGCCCCCACAGGGCCGCCCCCTTGTCCGACACCCGGATCCGGACCGAGCGTCGATCGTGCGGAGAGCGCTCCTGCGTCAGATACCCGTTCTCCACCATCTTCTTCAGGTTGTAGGAGACATTGGAGCCAAGATAGTACCCGCGCTGCGTCAGCTCGCCGACGGTCACCTCTTCCCCGCCGATGTTGAAGAGGATCAGGCTCTGCACGTTGTTGATGTCGCGGATGCCTGCCGAATCCAGTTCCGCCTTCACGACGTCGAGAAACTGGCGATGCAGACGCTCTATCAAAGAGATCGCTTCGAGATAGGACTGTAGCACGGTTGTCCTCGCGCGCGGTGAGTCGGACAGATCAGGCACGACTTGCCGAATATCCTCGTCGATTTCTTCTTAAGATCCCGTAAACCGGCTGGCAATTCAGCTTCTTTCGCCGCGAATCATTCTGATGATCCCGGAAAAGTCCGTCGAACCTTCACCGCCGTTCACGTACATGGCGTAGAGCGCCTGCGCCACGGAGCCGAGCGGGGTGGATGCGCCGAAGCTCTGGGCCGCATTCTGGGCCAGCCGCAAATCCTTCAGCATCATATCCGCGGTGAATCCGGCCTGGTAGTCGCGGTTGGCCGGCGACGACGGGACCGGGCCTGGAACAGGGCAGTAGCTATTCAGCGCCCAGCACTGTCCGGAGGCGGTGGACGAGACGTCGAAGAGTTTCTGATGGTCCAGGCCCAGTTTCTCGGCCAGGACGAAGGCCTCGCCGACGCCGATCATCGAGATCGCGAGGATCATGTTGTTGCACATCTTCGCGCACTGCCCGTTGCCGGCGCCGCCGCAGTGCACGATGTTCCGGCCCATCGCCTCGAGCAGCGGCCGCGCCCGCTCGAAAGCGCCTTCCGCACCGCCGACCATGAAGGTGAGAGTGCCCGCTTCGGCACCGCCGACACCGCCGGAAACCGGAGCGTCGAGCATCTCGAGGCCCGCCTCCGAGGCAGCCGCCGCCACCGATCGCGCGGTCTCGACGTCGATCGTCGAACAATCGATCAGCAAGGCGCCCGCACCGGCCGACTTCAGCACGCCTTCGTCCGCGAGATACACGTCGCGGACGTGATGCCCGGCCGGGAGCATCGTGATCACGATCTCGGCATCGGCCACACACTCGCGCACCGACGCAGCGCGAACGGCACCAGCCTCGATCGCCGCATCGAGCAATGGCGCCGCTATGTCGAAGGCGGTGACCGTGTGGCCGGCCTTCATCAGATTTCGCGCCATGGGTCCGCCCATCTTGCCGACCCCGATAAAGCCGATGCGCGCCATCTCGTCTCTCCCCGTACGTCTCTCTAATTACGTCTCTCTAAATCAAGTCTCGATCTGATCGCGTCGACGGGGCGGATCGAAGCGGAGATCCCCCTCCGGAGGCGGCTCGAAATATCGCTGCACGTCGGCCGGCCCGACGGCCTCCAGCCGGTCCGGCCGCCATTTCGGCTGGCCATCTTTGTCGACGATCGTGGCGCGCACGCCTTCGAAGAAGTCATGGCCGCGCATGAACGCCTGGCTGATCCGGTATTCGAGTGTCAGGCACTCGTCGAACGACAGCTGCGCGCCGCGCCGGATCTGCTCGAACGCGACCTTCAGTGCGGTCGGGGACCGGTCGAGTATTCCGGCGAGCGTCTTTTCCGCCCACTCGTCTCCGGCAGCGCGGAGCTTCACCGTCACCTCCTCGACACCTTCGGCATCGAAGACGGTGTCGATCCGCTCGCGCAGGACCGCGATCGGGGCTTCCCCCGGATCGGTCGCGAACTCGCCCAGCACTTCACCGACCCTGTCGTGCGGGTCGACTGCGCCAGCCAGCTTGGCATCCGCCAGCGACCGCTTCAGATCTCCCAGCCGGTCTGCCGGCACGTGGTGTGTCGCGATCCCGGTGTAGAGGCAGTCAGCGGCACGTAACCGCGCTCCGGTCAGCGCCATATAGACGCCGATCCGTCCCGGCAGGCGCGGCAGAAAGTAGGTTCCGCCGACGTCGGGGAAGAAGCCGATACCGGTCTCCGGCATGGCGAACACGGTATTCTCCGTCACCACCCGATGTGTGCCGTGCACCGACAGCCCGACTCCGCCCCCCATCGTCACGCCGTCCATGATCGCCACGTAGGGCTTCGGATAATGAAAGATCCGCCAATCGGTGACGTACTCGTCCCAGAAGAAGGTCGAGGTGTAGCTGTCGCCCGCCTTGCCCGCCTCGTACAGGCGACGGATATCGCCCCCTGCCGCGAACGCCCGTCCTTCACCGGAGATGACGACCGCGCCGATGGCATTGTCGCTTGCCCAGGCGATCAGCCGATCGTCTAGCGACCGCAGCATCTCCAGCGTGACCGCATTGAGCGCCTCGGGCCGATTCAACGTGACCTCGCCGACGTCGCCGCGGCATTCGAACAGGATGTCGGAGGAGTTCGCCTCGACCACCAATCTTTACCTCTTCAACGTCCCAGCAGGCGCCGCGCAATGATGACGCGCATGATCTCGTTCGTTCCTTCCAGGATCTGGTGCACACGCACGTCGCGAAGGAAACGTTCGAGCGGATAGTCGCGCAGATACCCGTACCCGCCATGCAGCTGCAGCGCCTCGTTGCAGACATCGAACCCGGCGTCGGTCGCGAAGCGCTTCGCCATCGCGCAATGCATCGTCGCCTCGGTGTCGCCCCGGTCGAGCAGCGCCGCGGCACGATGAACCATTAGCCGCGAAGCCTCCAGCGCCGTCGCCATGTCAGCCAGCTTGAACTGCAGCGCCTGGAACTCGGCCAGCGTGCGGCCGAAGGCGCGCCGCTCCAGGACGTGCTCCCGTGCCGCCTCGAAGCATGCGCGGGCGCCGCCGATGGAGCAGGCGGCGATGTTCAGTCGGCCGCCGTCGAGGCCCTGCATCGCGATCCTGAATCCCTGCCCCTCCTCCCCGATGCGGTTGGCCACCGGCACGCGGCAATCGTCGAACGTCACCATCGCCGTCGGCTGGCTGTTCCAGCCCATTTTGCGCTCGAGCTGGCCGAAGCCGAGGCCCGGGGTGTCCTTCTCGACGACGATGCAGGAGATGCCGTTGGCCCCCTCCTCGCCCGTCCGCACCATGCAGACATAGAGGTCGGTGCGGGAGGCACCGGAGATGAATGCTTTCGTGCCGTTCAGCACATAATGGTCGCCGTCGCGCACAGCCCGGGTACGAAGCGCCGCCGCATCCGAGCCGGCGCCCGGCTCGGTCAGGCAGTAGCTCGCGAGGGTCTGCATGCGCGTCAGTGCTGGCAGCCAGCGCTCCCGCTGCGCACCGCTGCCGAACCGGTCGATCATCCACGCCGCCATGTTGTGGATCGAGATGTAGGCCGCAGTCGAGGTGCAGCCCGCCGCCAACTCCTCGAAGATCACGGCTGCGTCCAGCCGCGAGAGGCCGGAGCCCCCCACATCCTCCGACACGTAGATCCCGCCGAAGCCGACTTCCGCCGCGCGACGCAGGGTGTCGACCGGGAAGATGCCCTGCTCGTCCCACGCCGCTGCGTGCGGCGCCAGCTCTTCGGCCGCGAACTGGCTCGCCGTCTCCCGGAATGCCGCCTGGTCTGGGCTGAGTTCGAAATCCATGCACTTCTCCGGACCGGTCGGAGGATCATACTTACCGAGCGTGAGCCGGCAAACAGCACGCGGCAGCGGAATTTCACCCGCCGCGGGACCTTGAGACGGTGGAAGAGCTGGCGGATCCGCCAATGCGACAATCCGCCGATTGGATAATCCGGCGACCGCGATTAAGATCCGCCGGAAAGTCATGCGCGAACGCGACGGAGCGGAAGCTCATCATGGTCAAAGCAGTATCCGACGACACACGCTTGCGGGGCATCGACGACCTCGCGGAGGTTCCGACCGCTCTCACGCGTCCGGCTGGCCAGTTTCCGCGCGTGCGCATGCGCCGGAACCGGCGCGATCCCTGGAACCGCCGGCTCGTGGCGGAGAATGCGCTCACCGTCGATGACCTGATCTGGCCCGTGTTCGTGCAGGAAGGCACGGCTAAGAGGTCGCCGGTGCCCTCGATGCCGGGCGTCAGCCGCCTTTCGATCGACCTGCTGGTCGAAGCCGCGGCCGACGCGTGCGCGCTCGGTGTCCCGGCGATGGCGATCTTTCCGGTGGTGGAGGACCGCCGCAAGTCGCCCGACGGAGAAGAGGCGTATAACCCGGATAATCTCGTCTGTCGCGCGGTGCGGGCGGTCAAGGAAGCCTGCCCCGATATCGGCATCGTCTGCGACGTTGCCCTGGATCCGTATACCAGTCACGGCCAGGACGGGTTGGTCCGCGACGGCTATGTCGTCAACGACGAGACGCTCGAAGTCCTCTGCCGGCAAGCTCTGGTGCAGGCCGAGGCGGGCTGCGACGTGCTCGCCCCGTCGGACATGATGGACGGGCGCATCGGTGCCATCCGCGACGCGCTCGACGCCGCCGGTGCCGACCACGCGCGCATTATGGCTTACTCGGCCAAGTACGCCTCCGCCTTTTACGGCCCGTTCCGCGATGCGGTCGGCTCCGCCGGCTTCCTCGGAGCAGGCGACAAGAAGACCTATCAGATGGACCCGGCCAACAGCGACGAGGCCATCCGCGAGGTGGGCCTCGATATCGCCGAGGGCGCCGACATGGTCATGGTCAAGCCCGGCCTCCCCTACCTCGACGTGATCCGCCGGGTGAAGGACACCTACCGGGTGCCGACATTCGCCTACAACGTCAGCGGCGAGTACGCCATGCTGAAGGCAGCGGCGGCCCAGGGGTGGCTCGACTACGACCGCGTGATGATGGAGAGCCTGATGGCGTTCAAGCGCGCGGGCTGCGACGGCATCCTGACCTATGCGGCGATCGAGGCCGCCCGTCTTCTGCGCCGCGACTGACGTCCTTCTCTCACCTGTCGAGAAAATCTCGGATGACGCCGATCTGGTGATCGTCCATGAGCGCGGGTGTGTGGCCGACGCCCTCGATCACCACCTCTTCGCAGCCCGGGCCGCGGCCCCGCATCTCTTCGACGGTCCGCGCGCTCAGCAGATCCGATTCGGCGCCGCGCAGGACCAGAACCGGGCATCGGATTGCGTCCCAGAGGTGCCATAGTTCGATCGTGCGCAGCGGCTCCTGCTTCATCTGCCAGACGATCTCCGGGTCGTAGTTCATGCCCCAGGTTCCGTCCTCCAGCTCCCTCAGCGCGACGCGCGCGAACTTCCGCCACTGCTCTTCCGTCATCGGCCCGAAGCTCGCCGCCACCGTCCGCACCGCTGCGAACGCCGCTTCGAAATCCGGGAACACGGGGTTGCCGCCGGCGTAGCCGTCGATGCGCCTGAGCCCGGCTTCGTCGACCCGCGGGCCGATGTCGTTCAGCACCAGCCGTCGGATCGGACTGCCCGGAACGGCAGCCAGCATCATGCCGATGATGCCGCCCATCGACGTGCCCACCCAGTCCACTTCATCGGCCCCGGTCCGTGCGATCATCGCGGCCATGTCGCGCGCATAGACGTTGTAGTTGTAGTCCTCCCGCACGGAGAGCCGTGCGCTCTCGCCGCGGCCGACGATGTCGGGGCAGAACACGCGCCACCGATCCGACAGGGCGGCGCCCAGCTCGTCGAAGTCGCGGCCGTTACGGGTGAGCCCGTGCACGCACAGCACGACCGGCGCGTCCGCCACCTCTCCCCACTCGGTATAGGCGACGCGGTGGAAGCCGCGCGGACCCAAGGACTGAAAACTGCGTGACGCCATCGGCATGTCCGACTACCTTGCCTCGTCGAATTCCGCGCATCCGGATCGTCGCTGCGCCCGCGGGAATCGGCTTTCGGGCCGGGATCCCCTGCCCCCGTGCAGCGCCGTTTCTGGAATGCAGGAAACTACGGAAGCAGCGAGAGGACAAGCATGCCCGTCCCCGGCCCCCTCAATGGCGTCACCGTCGTCGACCTCACCCGCGTGCTGGCGGGCCCCTTCTGCACCATGATCCTCTCGGATCTGGGCGCTCGCGTCATCAAGGTAGAGGCGCCGGGACGCGGCGACGATGCCCGCGAATACGGGCCTTTCGTCAACGGCAAGTCCGCCTACTTCATCTCGGTCAACCGCGGCAAGGAGAGCATCGCGCTCGATCTGAAGAACGATGCCGACCGCGCCATTTTCGAGAAGCTGCTGGAGCAGGCCGACATCGTCGCCGAGAACTTCCGGCCCGGGACGATGGAGAAGCTCGGCTACGGCTGGGAGACCCTGCACGCGCGCTACCCGAAGCTGATCTACGCCGCCGTCTCCGGATTCGGTCACACCGGCCCGCATTCGAAGCGGCCCGCTTACGACATGGTCGTCCAGGCGATGGGCGGGATCATGAGCATCACCGGTCAGCCGGGAGGCGAGCCGACCCGTGTCGGCATGTCGATCGGCGACGTCGCCGCCGGCCTCTACACCGCCATCGGCGTGAACGCCGCCCTCTATCACCGCGCCATGACCGGCGAGGCGACCAAGATCGACATCGGCATGCTCGACTGCCAGATGGCCCTGATGGAGAACGCCATCGTGCGCTACTCCGCGACCGGCGAGATCCCGGGCCCGCTCGGCGGGCGGCACCCCTCGATCACGCCGTTCCAGGTCTTCCCCACCGCCAACGGCCACATGATCGTGGCCGGCGGCAACGACACCATGTACCGCCGCTTCTGCGAGCTGATCGAGCGTCCCGACCTGATCGACGACCCGCGCTATCTGACGAACCGCAGCCGGAACGAGAACCACGACAGTCTCGAGGCGGAGATTTCCGCGGTCCTGAAGACCAGGACGACCGAAGCATGGCTCGAGATGTTCGACGAGGCGGGCGTGCCCGCCAGCGGCATCAACAATGTGGAGCAGGTGATCAACCACCCGCAGGCGAGGCCGCGGAACATGATCAACGACGTCGAGGACCCGAAGGCAGGCAAGCTCCAGATCGCCGGAAACCCCGTCAAGCTCTCTGGCTTCGAGGACCCGTCGAGCCGTGAAACCGCCCCTGACGTGGACGAGGACCGGGCGAAGATCCTCCGCGAACTCGGGATCTGAGGCCCGCGCTCCCGCAACGGCGATGCGCCGTCTGGGGCGCTGGCTCGCGCGCATCGCCGCCGGCACGGCGCTCGTCCTCCTGCTGGTGCTCCTCGCCGGCTGGCTCTGGCTGAGAACGTCGCTACCCACCCTCGACGGTGAGCGCACCATCGCCGGCTTGCAGGCCGATGTCACCGTCACCCGCGACGAACGCGGCGTGCCGTACATCGAGGCGAGCTCCATGGAAGACGCCTACCGGGCGCTCGGCTTCGTCCATGCCCAGGACCGGCTGGCGCAGATGGAGTTCATGCGCCGGTTCGGCACCGGCCGTCTCTCCGAGGTGCTCGGTTCCGGGACCCTGCACCTCGACCGGTACATGCGCACCCTCGGTGTCGGCCGCCTCGCCGAAGCGGATTTCGAGACGCTGTCGGACGAGGTGCAGGACGCACTCGTCGCCTATGCCGCCGGCGTCAACGCGTTTCTGGCCGAGGCGGGCGGGGCGCTCGCGCCCGAGTTCGAGCTTCTGCTGCATGAGCCAGAGCCCTGGCGACCGGCCGACTCCCTGATCTGGGGCCGTATGATGGCGCTGCGTCTCACCGGCAATTGGCACGGTGAGCTGCTGCGCGCACGCCTCGCGGAGCGGCTGCCGCCGGAGCGGATCGGCGAGCTCTGGCCGACAGAGGATGCGGCGAACTCCCAACCCACGGCTCCATCTGCTCCACCGGAAGAAGGAGCGCCCGGATCGGAGCTCCTCGACGAGAGGATCAGGCAAAACCCCGCGGACGGCTCCAACGGTTGGGTCATTGCCGGTCCCCGTACGGAGACCGGCGCGCCGATTCTGGCGAACGACCCGCATCTCGGCCTCACGCTTCCGAACATCTGGTATCTCGCCCGCATCGACACGCCGGAGCTCACCGTGGCCGGCGCGACCGCGCCCGGCGTGCCGTTCCACGTACTCGGGCGCAACTCGGACGTCGCCTGGGGCCTGACGACCACGCACGGCGACGCATCGGACACTTTCGTCGAGCGGGTCGAAGGAAACTGGTACGAGACCCCGGACGGCCTCCAGCCCTTCCGCCTGCGGCAAGAGACGATCGCCGTCCGCTTCGCCGATCCGGTCGTGGAGCGCGTTCGCGAGACCCGCCACGGGCCGGTCATCTCGACCGTAGTTCCCGAGGCGGCGGAGATCTTGACAGCGGGCACCGTGGTCTCGCTGGCGCACACCGGTCTCCTGCCGGGAGACGTCAACGCCGAAGGCTTGTATCGCATCAACCGGGCGCGCAGCGTCGAGGAGGTGCTCGCTGCGGCCGCGCGGCTGCGCTCCCCGCAGCAGAACGTCCTCTTCGCGACCCGCGCGGGCCAGATCGGCATGCAGGTGGCCGGCCTGGCTCCGGTGCGCGCCGGCGGCGACGGCTTCATGCCCGCTCCGGGTTGGACCGGCGAGTTCGACTGGACCGGCTTCCTGCCGTTTGAGGAGATGCCGCGGGAGATCGATCCGGAACGAGGATACGTCATCAACGCCAACAATCGGCCGTTCGAACCGGGCTATCCGCACTTCCTCGCCCGCGACTGGCCCGAGCCCTATCGCGCCGCCCGCATCGAGGAGGTCATCGAGCGGGATCTGCCGGCGAGCGTACGCATCTCCGGTCGGCTGCAGATGGACGTGCGCTCGCTCGGCGCGATGGAGCTGAGGGATCTCCTTGTCGACACCGTATCGCCGAGCGAGGCGAATCGGGCCGCGCTGCGACTGCTCGGCGCCTGGGACGGGGTGATGGCACGCGACCGGCCCGAGCCGCTGATCTACTATACTTGGCTGCGGAGCGTGTACGGCGCGGTGTTCGCCGACGACCTCGGCGACCACTTCCATCGATGGGTGGGCGAGCGGCCGGACGCGTTGCGGCGGGCGATCAGGGGCGAGACGACCTGGTGCGACAACATCACCACGGAGATCATCGAAGCATGTGGCCCGGTCCTGGGCCGTGCGCTCGACTTCGCCCTTCTGAGGCTGCGGGAGGCCTACGGCGAGGACATGCTGAGCTGGCGCTGGGGCGCGGTGCATCGTGCCCGGTTCAGCAATTCGCTCTTCGGGCGCATCCCGGTCATCGGGCCCTATCTGGACCATGTCCTGGAGACCGACGGCGGCAACTTCACCGTCAATCGCGGCGGGATGAATCTCGCCGACCGGGAGCGCCCGTTCCGGCATGTCCACGGCGCCGGCTACCGAGCCGTGTACGATCTGTCCGACCTCGATCGCTCGCAGGTGATGATCGCCGCCGGGCAGTCCGGGAACCCGCTCTCGCGCTGGTATACCGACCTGCTGGTGCCGTGGCGTGACGGCGAGCAGTTCGAGCTGGTGCCGCCCGGGAGCCCGGCTCATCGGCTCGTGCTCCGCCCTGGAGGAGACAGCCCGTGACCGTGACCCTCGACAGGATCGAAGCCGCGGCCGCCAGCCTCGCCGGCCATATCGTCGAGACCCCCTTCCGGGTGTCCAGGACCTTCTCGGACATCTTCGGCGCGGAGGTCCGGCTAAAGCTCGAGAACCTGCAGTTCACCGCCTCGTTCAAGGAACGCGGTGCCTGGATCCGGCTCCTCGACCTCGATGAGGCGGAGCGCCGGGCCGGCGTCGTCGCGGTCTCTGCCGGCAACCATGCCCAGGGGGTCGCGCACGTCGCGAGCCAGCTGAAGATTCCGGCCACGATCGTCATGCCGATCTCGACGCCGGTGGTGAAGATCCGCAACACCGAGCGGCTCGGCGCCCGGGTCGTCGTGCACGGCGCCAACCTGTCCGAGGCGGAGCAGTTCGCTCTCGACATGGCGGCGCGTGACGGGTTGACGCTCATCCACCCCTATGACGACGAGCGGGTCATCGCCGGTCAGGGCACGATCGGTCTCGAGATGCTGAGAGAGGCTCCCGATCTGGACGCGCTGATCGTGCCGGTCGGCGGCGGCGGCCTGATCTCCGGCATCGCCACCGCCGCGAAGGCGGTGCGGCCGGACATCGAGGTGATCGGCGTCGAGGCGGCGCTCTTCCCATCGATGCACCACGCGATCCACGGCCTGGCGGCGCCTCCCGATGCGCCGACGATCGCGGAGGGCATCGCCGTCAAGCGTCCCGGCAACCTCACGCGTCCGATCGTCGAGCGGCTGGTCGACGAGATCCTGCTCGTGACCGAGGCGCAGCTCGAGCGGGCGGTGCAGATGGTCCTAGAGATCGAGAAGACGGTGGCCGAGGGAGCCGGCGCGGCGCCGATCGCGGCCCTCCTCTCCGAGGGCGGCCGGTTCGCCGGCAAGCGTCTCGGGCTGGTCGTCTCCGGCGGCAACATCGACTCGCGCCTGCTCGCCTCGGTGCTGATGCGCGGCCTGGTCGGAGAGGGGCGGCTGGTGCGGCTGCGGATGGAGGTGAGCGACCAACCCGGCAGCCTCGCCCGCATCACGCGCTGCATCGCCGATCTCGGCGGCGACATCCTCGAGGTCTACCACCAGCGCTGGTTCTACGACGTGCCGATCAAGCTGACCGAGATCGACGTGGTGGTGGAGACGCGCGACGCGGCGCACATGCAGGCGCTCATCGCCGGCCTGAACGAGGCCGGCATTCCCACCCGGGCTCTCAGCAGCACCGCGCACGAGGTTCCCGAGTAGCGGCGCGTCATCCGCCGCCTCCGCGGTCGAAAACGCCGACGAGCTCCACGTGCGGCGACCACAGGAACTGGTCGACGGGCATGACGCGGAGCAGGCGCCAGCCGCCGTCGGCGAGCCGCCGCGCATCGCGAGCGAAGGTGGCGGGATTGCAGGAGACGTAGACGCAACAGCGCACGCTGGAGGCGGCGATCTCTGCTGCCTGGGCGAGCGCGCCGGCCCGCGGCGGGTCGAGAACGACCACGTCCGCAGTGGACAGCTCCTCGGCGCGGACGGGCGAGCGGGCGAGGTCGCGGAGCTCCGTCTCGACGCGAAGCCGGCCGGCGGCGGAGCGGAGCGCCGCGATCGCCTCGGGCGAGCCTTCGACGGCCCGCACCCGAGCGCCGGCAGCGGCGAGCGGCAGGGTGAAGGTGCCGAGGCCCGCGAAGAGCTCGACGACGCGCGCAGCCGTCCCGGCCTCGGCGAGGACGAGGTGGCGGAGCGCGGCCTCGCCCGCTTCGGTCGGCTGGAGGAAGGCGCCGGGCGGAACCTCGACGGCGACGCTGCCGAAGCGGGCGCGGACGGGTGCGCGGAGCGCGACCGGCTCGGGCGGGCTGTCGCCGACACTCCAGGAGATGCGCGCGACGTCCGCCGACGTCGCGAAGGCGGCGAGCGCAGCG
The DNA here is from genome assembly GCA_029268305.1 of Alphaproteobacteria bacterium. Taxonomy (GTDB): domain Bacteria; phylum Pseudomonadota; class Alphaproteobacteria; order JAJUGE01; family JAJUGE01; genus JAJUGE01. The sequence goes on along the minus strand of JAJUGE010000043.1, from coordinate 7,560 downwards.
CGGGCGGCGACGCCCGGCTCAGTCCGGCCCAGGAACAGGAGGTCGAGCGTGCCGGCAAGGTCGAGCGCCTCGATCGAGAGTCGCTCGCCGGGGACGAGCACGTCCGCAAGGAGGGTGCGGAGCGGCGGCAGGATGGCTTCGAGCCGCGGTGTCAGGATAGGACATTCCAACACGTCGACGACGGTGTGGCTGGCGGCGGCGTTGAAGCCGAGGACGACACCGCCGGTGCGGCCGACGGCGGTGAAGCGCGCACGGCGGCGCGAACCGAGAACAGCCGGCACGGGATCGTCCACCGGCACGTCGGCGAGGTCGTGGCGGCGCAGCGCGGTCTCGACGATGCCGCGCTTCCAGCCGGCATAGAAAGCAGGCTCGAGATGCTGGAGGGCGCAGCCGCCGCAGGTACCGAAGTGGCGGCACGGGGCGACGACGCGGTGCGGCCCCGGCTCCAGCAGCTCGAAACCGGTGGCGCGGAGGGTGCCGTCGCGCCCCGCAACCACCTCGGCCCGCACCCGATCGCCGGGTGCCGCGAACGGGACGAAGACGGTCTGGCCGTCAACGGTAGCGACCCCATCGCCGAGCCCGGCGACGTCGGTCACCTCCAGCTCCAGCATCCGGGCGGGGGCGGGGCGTGGCCGCCCGCGCTCACGCCGGCTTCGTCGCCGCGACGAGATATTCGACATTGCCTTCAGGCCCGGTGATCGGGCTCTCCTCCACACCGAGCACGCGCCAGCCGGGGAGGCTCTCCAGCCAGCCGACGATCCGCTCGCACACCTCCTGCCGGAGCGCCTCGTCGCGCACCACCCCGCCCTTGCCGACGCGGCCCTTCCCCACTTCGAACTGCGGCTTGATCAGCGCCACCAGGTCCGCCGCCGCGCCCGTGAGCGAGAGCGGCGCCGGCAGCACCGTCTGCAGCCCGATGAAGCTCGCGTCGCAGACGACGAGGCCGATCGGCTCCGGCACCTGGCTTGGCGTGAGATGGCGGGCATTGGTCCGCTCCAGCACGATCACGCGCTCGTCCTGCCGCAGCTTCCAGGCGAGCTGGCCGTGCCCAACGTCGACCGCATAGACGCGCGCCGCCCCTTCGGCCAGCAGCACGTCGGTGAAGCCGCCGGTCGAGGCGCCGACATCGAGGCAGACGCGGCCACTCGGGTCGATTCCGAACCGCTCCAGCCCGTGCGCGAGCTTGAGACCGCCGCGCGAGACCCACGGATGGTCCTGGCCGCGCACCTCGACCGGGATGTCCAGCGGCACCGCCTGCCCCGCCTTCTCCAGCCGGCGCTCCTCCGAGAAGACCAGGCCGGACATGATCAGTGCCTGGGCGCGCGCCCGGCTTTCGGCGAGACCGCGATCGACCAGGAGCTGGTCGAGGCGACACTTCGGACTGGCCATCGCGCTCTCCCTACCGCGACGCCACGATCTCGCGCAGCAGCTTCTCGAGCACGGCGTCGGCGAAGCTCCGCTCCTCGTCCGCGGTCATGACGAAGGCGCCGAAGCCGCCGATCACGTCCCGCTCGTAGTGCCGAACGAGGTCCATGCCGCGCGGGCCGCCGAAGCCGGGCGCGAGGCCGCTGGTACCGGGAGCCGAGACCACCAGCGCGTTGATCGTGATGCCGTCCAGCACCGCTGCGTCGCGCGCCGCCTGCACCGGCCGCCCGCCGATGTTGGGTCCGTCGCCGGAGACGTCGATCATGCGCCGCGCGCCGCGGATGTCGTTGGTCCGGATCAGGTCCGCGGCATAGTCGATCGCGCCGCTGATCGAATTGTAGCCATAGGCCATGCGCGGCGCGGCCATCACCCGCTCGGCGAAGTCGCGGGCCGAGAGGGTGTCGCGGATGACCGTCCAGTCGACCACCGTATGCTGCGAGTCCGGTCCGCCCCACTCGATGTAGGCGAGCGCGATCGCCCCGACCGGGCCCGACTGGATCGCCGACAGCACGTTTTGGTCGGTGATGGCCGCGGCATAGCCCTGCCGCTGCAGCCGGAGCTCATCGTCGTCGATCGAACCCGATCCGTCGGCCGCCAGCACCAGCTCGAGATCCACCGCCTCCGCCGCCAACGCGGAGGTAGCCGCGCCGGCGACCAGAACCGCCAGAGCGACGATCCCACAGACGCTGCCCACGATAGGCCGCGACGAGGGCATGGTCTCTCCTCCGACAATGCCGGGCCGCCAGCCCGCCACGGACCTGCCGCACGCCGGTCGGGCGGAGAAGAAAGGATGGGGTTTCATGGGGATCTATTGGGATTCATAGGGTGGCTCGGCGCGAGGTGATGCGGTGTGTCTGCCCGGAGCATGCCCTGGCGCCCTCCTCGGCGGCTCGATGCGGGACTCACACCATATCAGAGAATAGGACAATATTCCACAGGCCGCCTCACCCCCTGTAGTCTTCGCGAGCGATCAGAGGGAGCGCGGCAAGCCAGGATGCACCGGCACGACGGCCGCCCTGGATCGCCACGACCGCTGCGCTGTCTCGCGATGACGGATCCGGGGGTAAGGAGGGTGACGTTCATCTTCGTCGTCATCGCGAGCGACCGAAGAGAGCGCGGCGATCCAGCATGTTGTACCGGCACGGCCAGGACTCGCCATAACGATAGAACTACGCCTCCGCCATCGCCCTGCGGCTGGCCTTCCTCGCGCGCTCGGAGCGCCAGACGTTGAACCAGGTCGCGGCGAGGATGATCGCGCCGCCGCCGAGGGTGTAGGCGTCGGGCGGCTCGCCGTAGCTGATGGCGCCGATGATCGCCATGATCGGCAGCTGCAGGTAGTTGATCGGCATGAGCACGCTGGCATCCGCCAGGGTGAGGGCACGGGTCATCGTGTAGTGCGCGGCGACGCCGGCGAAGCCGACGACGACGATCCAGGGGAGATCCGCGAGGCTCGGCCACGCCCAGTCGGGCAGGAAGAGGAGCAGCGAGAGCGGCGTCTGGATCGCCATCATCCAGAAGACGATGCGGAGCGGCGTCTCGGTGCTGGTCAGCGACTTGACCATGACGATCGCCGCCGCATAGCAGAAGGCGCCGCCGAGCACGACGAACGACGCGAACTCGACCGGGATCACCCCCGGCCGCAGGACGATCAGGGCGCCGGCGAAGCCCGCGAGGATGACGAGGAAGCGGTCGAGCGTCATCCGCTCTCCCAGGAAGAGCACGGCGAGGATCACGCCGAAGATCGAGGTCGTCGCGTTGAGGGAGGTGACCTGCGCCAGGGTGAGGTAGGCGAGACCGTAGAACCACGCGAACTGGCCGCCGAAATGCACGATGTTGCGGGTGAGATGGCCGATCGGCCGCGCGGTGCGGAGCGAGCGGAGACCGCCGCGCCAGAGCGCCACGGGCGTCACCATCGCCAGACCGACGAGGCCGCGCCAGAACATGACGCCGGCGGTGGACATGTCCGCCGAAAGCTCGCGCCCGGCGACCGCCATGCCGACGAAGCTCGCGACGGTGGCGAGCATCCACAAGGCGCCCTTCACACCGTTCGTCAGCACGCGCGCTGGCTTTCCATTTACGGCTCCCCCGGTGGCTCCGCCTCCGTCTTACACCAGAGGGATCGGCCGGGGGAGTGGGGCGCCACTACTCTCCAGCCAGCCGGCGAGCCGCGCGCTTGCGCTCGTGGGGGTCGAGGTAGCGCTTGCGCAGGCGGATCGACTGCGGCGTCACCTCGACTAGTTCATCGTCCTCGATGTAGGCGATGGCCTTTTCCAGGGTCATCTCGACCGGCGGCGTGAGGTCGACGGCGTCGTCCTTGCCGGCGGCGCGGAAGTTGGTGAGCTGCTTCCCCTTCAGCGGATTGACCTCGAGGTCGTTGCCGCGGCTGTGCTCGCCGATGATCATGCCGCCATACACCTTGGCGCCGGCACCGATGAAGAGCGGCCCGCGGTCCTCGAGGTTCCAGAGCGCGTAGGCGACGGCCCTGCCGGTCTCGAGCGAGATCAGCGTGCCGGTGCGTCGGCTGGTGACCGTGCCCTTGTAGGGGGCGTAGCCCTGGAACAGGCGGTACATGACGCCGGTGCCGCGCGTATCGGTCAGGAACTCGCCGTGGTAGCCGATCAGGCCGCGCGACGGCGCATGAAAGACCAGGCGCTGCTTGCCGCCGCCCGACGGGCGCAACTCGACCAACTCGCCCTTGCGCTGGGTCAGCTTATCGATGACGGTTCCGGTGAACTCCTCGTCGACGTCGATCACCACCTCCTCGATCGGCTCCTGCCGCTGCCCGGTGACGGGGTCGGTGCGGAACAGCACGCGGGGACGGCTGACCGAGAGCTCGAAGCCCTCGCGGCGCATCGTCTCGATCAGGACCGCGAGCTGCAGCTCGCCCCGGCCGGAGACCTCGTAGGCGTCCTTCTCCTCGCTCTCGCGCACGCGGATGGCGATGTTGCCCTCTGCCTCGCGCAACAGGCGGTCGCGGATCAGACGCGAGGTGACCTTGTCGCCCTCCTGGCCCGCGAGCGGCGAATCGTTGACCGAGAACGTTATGGCGAGGGTGGAGGGGTCGATCGGCTGCGCCGGCAGAGCCCGCTGCACTTCGGGCGCACAGATAGTGTCGGCGACGGTCGCGGCGGACAGACCGGCGATGACGACGATGTCGCCGGCCTCCGCCTCCTCCACCGGGACGCGCTCGAGCCCGCGGAAGGCGAGCAGCTTGCTGATCCGCCCCTGCTCGACGAGCGTGCCGTCGGCACGGATCGCCTTCACCGTCATGTTCTGGCGGGCACGACCGCTCTCGATCCGCCCGGTGAGGAGGCGGCCGAGGAAGGGGTTGTATTCGAGCGTGGTCGCCAGCACCGCGAACGGGCCATCGACCGCGACCTTCGGCGGCGGCACATGGCGGCAGATCAGGTCGAAGAGCGGCGCCATGTCCTCGTGCGGACCGTCGGGAATCTCGGCGGCCCACCCCTGCTTGCCCGAGGCGAACAGGGTCGGGAAGTCGAGCTGCTCGTCGTCGGCGTCGAGCGCCGCGAACAGATCGAACGTCTGGGTCTGGACCTCGAAGGCCTGCTGGTCGGGCCGGTCGACCTTGTTGATCAGCACGATCGGCTTCAGGCCGAGCTTGAGCGCCTTGCCGACCACGAACTTGGTCTGCGGCAGCGGCCCCTCGGCCGCGTCCACCAGCACGACGACACCGTCCACCATGTTCAGGATGCGCTCGACCTCGCCGCCGAAATCGGCGTGGCCGGGCGTGTCGACGATGTTGATTCGCGTGCCCTTCCACACGACCGAGGTGCACTTGGCGAGGATGGTGATCCCCCGCTCGCGCTCGATGTCGTTGGAATCCATCGCGCGCTCCGCCACCTGCTGGTGTTCGCGGAAAGTCCCGCTCTGGCGCAGAAGGCAGTCCACGAGGGTCGTCTTGCCATGGTCGACGTGAGCGATGATCGCGATGTTGCGAAGGTCCATGCGGCGTCCGGTGCGGTCAGAAGAAAATGCGCGGCAGGAGTCGTCCTGCCGCGCTATCGCCGGAATATAGGGAATGGCTGCGTCGAGACAAGCGGCGCCGAATCAGCGCCCGCGATACGGTTTCGGGGCCCGCTTCTCGGCGAACGCTCTCGCCGATTCCTGAAAGTCCTCGGTGAGGTGCAGCTTCCAGGGAAGCTGCTGCATCAGGGTCTCCCGGCGGCGCTGCTCCAGGTACCAGCGCCGCGTACGCACCGTCGCCCGCACGCTGAGCGGCGGATTGGCCGCGATCTCCGCTGCGAGCTCCCTCGCGACGGCGAGATACTGTCCCTCCGGCGTCACGCGGTTGATCACATTGGCCGCCAGCGCCTCCTCGGCGGTAAAGTAGCGCCCGGTGAGCGTCACTTCGGTCCCGAACGCGCCGGCGTTCTTCAGGTCCAGCAATCCCCAGTAGACGGCGCCGCCGAGGCCGCGCGGAACCTCCGTCACCTGGAACTTCGTGCCGGTCTCGGCGACGATCAGGTCGCTGTCGAGCACGATGCCGATGGCGAGGCCGAGAACATAGCCATGCACGGCAGTGATCACCGGCTTCCAGTTGACGGACCTGATCAGCAGGTCGCCGGAATGAGCGCCGCGACCGGAAGGCCCGCCGAGCCGCTCGAACTCCTCGCGCGAGCGCAGCTGACGTTGCTGGACGTCGGCCCCGCTGGAGAATGCCCGGCCATTGCCGACGATGATGGCGACATGGGCTTCGGGATCCAGGTCGAAGCGATGCAGCGCGTCGTCGAGCGCCAGCACCATCTCGTCGGTGAAGGCGTTGAGCTTCTCCGGCCGGTTCAGCCGCAGCGTCGCGATTCTGTCGGCGCATTCATATTGCACCAGTTCCGTCATGCGATCCTCCCCGGATGGCCGGCCCCGCTCCCTAGCCCGGGCGCAGCCTCGGCCAACGAGCCCCGAGCATTCATGCCGAGGCTCGCGGCCCGCAGGCTGGGCTCGACCCTGCCCGACGAAACTCTACGCCGCGCCGTAGGAAGCGGGAAGCAGCGAAACCTTGTTCTCGACCCGCCTGACTCCGGGCACACCCTCGGCGGCTGCGCCGAGCGCCCGTCTCTCGGCGTCGGTATGCACCATACCCCAGAGATGGGCGACGCCATCCTTGACAATGACATTGACGGTGGCGCCGGCGGCCCAGCTGTGGCTCTGGAACTCTTTCTCTATCCGGGCCCGAAGGCTCTCATCGTCGGGGGAGACGACGTCCTCCCTGCCCGCCCCGGCGGCGGCAATGCCGCGCAACAGGTCGGCTCTGGACACGATGCCGACCAGCCGCCCGTCACGCACCACCGGCACCCTCCGAATGCGACGATGCTCCAGCAGGTCGGCGACATCGGCGAGCGGAGCGTCCTCGGTCACCGAAATCGCCGGCGACGTCATCACGTCTTTCACCCGGCTGGCGTGCGATTTGATGAAATCCATCGCCTCCTGATCCGGGCCGGTGAAGAGCTGCAGCCACCAGGAGCGGCGCTTCACGGTTCCGGTTTCCACGCGGTGGAGGAGGTCACCTTCACTCAACATGCCGACGACTTCGCCGCCGGCATCCACGACCGGAGCGCCGCTGATCCGGCGGCTCAGAAACAAGGCCGCGGCGTCGCGGACGGTCATGTCCGGTGTCAGCGTCGCGACATTGGTGGTCATCACGTCCTTGGCACGCATCGATCCCTCCCGGATATCCGCGTCTGCGGGCTTCTGGAACCCACATCGAGATATATGGGTTGGCCGCAGCCGGAGCGCATTCGAATCGAAGCGAATAGTCCGGATTCCCGAACCCACCGACCGCGCCACCGTTGACGAGCGCGAGACCGGAGCGGAGGCAACGATGCTGCAGATGAACATCGAGAAGGTCTGCTACGTGATCATGAAGGCGCGCGAGTTCGACGTGCAGGAAGCGCCCGTGTCGGAAGACGACGCGGGGAACATGATCGACGACCAGTTCCGCGAGACGCTGGCCGAGGACGAGGAAGACGCGACCGAGGACGAGCTGAGGGCGTTCATCGAGGCGATGAACGAGGACGAGCAATGCGAGCTGGTGGCGCTGGCGTGGCTCGGCCGCGGCGACTACACCACCGAGGAATGGGCGGAAGCGGTCGAGACCGCCCGCGGCCGCCGCGAGGGTTC
>JAJUGE010000042.1 GCA_029268305.1 Alphaproteobacteria bacterium | reverse complement strand
TGGCACCATCCTCAAGGTCGTATGGGCGGTGCTCGACGTGATCACCATCATCGTGTTGGGCAGCGGCCTGTACCTCTGGCTCGCCGGCCGTCGCCGCCCCGCCGCGCGTCCGGCGATCGCCTATTGACCATGGCCGCGGAGACTCGAACGGCAGCCGGGAGAGCCGTCCCGACCGGCAGAAGCCTGCGGCGCACGTTCGCGCTGCCGCTTCTCATCCTGTGCCTCAGCCTGATCGGCCTCGTTTGGGCGCTGCTGGCGACAGGTGTTCAGGACGACCTGGCGGCCCTCTTGGTGGCCGTGCCGATCCTCGCGATCATCTGGGGCAGATTGCGCCGCTGACGTGTCGCTCCGTTCCGCGAACGTTCAGTGGCTCCGGGCCGAGAAGATCTCAGCTCTGCGCCGCCGCTCTCGCGCGTGTTCCCGTCGAATGCCCCGTCGTATTCGAATCTGGTCGAGGGGCGTCTCTTGATCCTGCCACCTGAAAGTCGATATGGAATTTGTTCCTATATGGTGCTAGTCTCCGATCTCTTTAAGCAACGAGAGTCGGAAGCATTGCCCTTGTTCCTTTCCATCGCCGGGCCGCTCCGGCCGCCTCTCCCGACCGCTGCTGCGCCGGTCGCGGACCTTGACGGTCGCGACAGGAACGTGAGCTTCGGTGGCGGCGCCACCCCCACATATCCCCATTTTTCCCAAGGAAACCCCATCCGCAAATTCCACCGGCGGGGCGGGCGGCGGTCACTATCCGCCTTCGGCCGCCCGCTTCAGCCGCTCCACCGTCTCGGGGTCGATGCCGCGCACGTCCATCGTCGCGCGGAGGTCGCCATAGAGGCTGCGCCAGGCCTGGGCGTCCGCTTCCGGTCCGAGCCGTTCGCGCCGCTGCTTCAGCAGCGCCAGGGCTTCCTGGACCGTCCGGAACTCCGGCCAGGCCTCCCAAGCCGCCTGCATGGCGGCGATCGCGGCGTCGATGTCGCGCGCGAGCAGGGCGTTGAGCGCCTCGGTCTCGAGCTGCTCGACCGTGCGGGCGCGGTTCTCGCCCGGGGTGGGCGGCTCCGGCAGGCGGGCACGCCCGGCGACGAAGTCCTGCTGAAGCGTGTCGTCCATCTGGATCTCGGAGTCGCTGTAGTGATTGATCACCTTCACCGCCCAACGGCGCAGTGCCTCCTGGTCCGGCGTCGCCTGGGGGGTGCGCAGGATGTCGAGCGAGAGCTGCACCCACTCGCGCGCGAACTCCTTCTCCTTGAGCGCGGTCTCCCGCTCCTGGATGGCGTTGGAGTACCAGTGGCCGGCGAGGCCGAGCGCGAGGGGGACGAGCACGGCGGCGAGGAGCCCGGATAGTGCCGGGAGCTTGTCCCAAGCATCCTTGGAGCCGGTCGGGGAGTCGGAGGCCATTCGGAGAAGCCTTCAGCAGGACTGCTCGAGTAAAGCGCCCCGGACCGATGTCGGACAAGCGGATTTATGGCATGCTCTCGCCATGCCGACACGGGTCGGTGGCAACGGGGAGGACGGAATGCTGAAGAGGCTCAATCCGGAAGGCGTGCCGAAGCCGGGATCGCCCTACAGCCAGTGCATCGAGGTGGATCCGGGTGCGCGCTGGCTTTACATCTCGGGCCAGGTCGGGGTCTCGCCCGACGGCAAGATCGTCGAGGGGATCGAGGGGCAGCTCGAGCAGATCTGGAAAAACCTCCTCGGCGTTCTCAAGGCGGCCGGCATGGGGCCGGAGGACCTGATCAAGGTCACGACCTTCCTCACGCGCAAGGAGGACATCGCCGCCTCGAGGGAGGCGCGGCGGCGCGCGCTCGGCGGCGCCGAGCCGGCGTCCACGCTGCTGATCGTCTCCGGCCTCGCGAGCCCCGACCTGCTCGCCGAGATCGAGGCGGTGGCGGCGAAGAAGTAGCGGGTCGGGGGAGACTGGCATGGTGTCACCGGCGGGGCGCTCTCGCATCCGGCACAACGACGCTCTCGTGGCGGAGCTGTCGGCGGTCCTCGGCGAGCGGGTGACGACCAACCAGGCGGTGCGGGAGCGGCACGGCAAGGACGAGTCGTTCCATGCGCCGCATCCGCCCGACGTGGTCGCATTCGCCGAGAGCACCGATGAGGTGAGGGACATCGTCCTCATCTGCGGACGGCACGGCGCGCCGGTCATCCCCTACGGCACCGGCACCTCGCTCGAGGGCCATGTCGCCGCCCTCGAGGGCGGCGTGTGCATCGACCTCTCCGGGATGGACCGCATCCTCCGCGTCGGAGCGGAGGACATGGACGTGACCGTGCAGGCCGGCGTCACGCGCAAGCGGCTCAACGAGCATCTGCGCGACACGGGGCTCTTCTTCCCGATCGATCCCGGTGCCGACGCCAGCATCGGCGGCATGACCGCGACTCGGGCATCGGGCACGAACGCGGTCCGCTACGGGACGATGCGCGAGAACGTGCTGGGGCTGACGGTGGTGATGGCCGACGGCCGGGTCGTGCATACCGGCGGCAGGGCGCGGAAATCCTCCGCCGGGTACGACCTGACCCGGCTGATGGTGGGCTCGGAAGGTACGCTCGGCGTCATCACCGAGATCACGCTCAGGCTTTACGGCATACCGGAAGCGATCTCCTCCGCCGTCTGCGCCTTCCCGACCTTGCTGGACGCAACGAACACGGTGATCGCGACCATCCAGGCCGGTGTGCCGGTCGCGCGCATGGAGTTGCTGGACGCGCTGCAGATGGAGGCGTGCAACCGCTTCTCGAAGCTCGACTACCCGGTCGCGCCGACGATCTTCTTCGAGTTCCACGGCAGCCCGCGCGGCGTCGAAGAGCAGGCCGAGACGGTGAAGGCGATTGCCGGAGACTTCGGCGGCGATGACTTTCGCTGGTCGACCTCGCCGGAGGAGCGGAACCGTCTCTGGCAGGCACGGCACGACGCGTTCTATGCGGCGCTGGCGATGCGGCCGGGGGCGCAGGGCTGGCCGACCGACGTGTGCGTGCCGATCTCCCGCCTCGCCGAGTGCATCGCCGAGACGCAGGAAGACCTGAAGTCGGCGCCATTTCCGGTTCCGATCGTCGGCCATGCGGGCGACGGCAATTTCCACCTCGTCTACGTCATCGACCCGGACAGCCAGTCGGAGGTCGAGGCGGCGAACGCGATCAACGAGCGGCTCGTCACGCGGGCGCTCGCAATGGGCGGCACCTGCACCGGCGAGCACGGCGTGGGCTACGGCAAGGCGAAGTTCCTGACAGCGGAGCACGGCGAGGCGGTTTCGGTCATGCGCGCGATCAAGCAGGCGCTCGATCCGATGAACCTGATGAATCCCGGCAAGATACTGCCGCCCTGATCGCCGCCTCAGCGCCGGCGATGTCTGAGCCACTCCTGCCCGATCAGGAGAAGGGCGGCCAAGCCCGCCGGCAGCAGGAAATAAACCACCCGGAACGCCAGAAGGGAGGCGAGCAGAGTGCTGTCGGCGAGCGACGGCAGCAGCAGGACCATCGCCGATTCGAACACGCCGAGGCCACCGGGGACGTTGCTCGCCACGCCGACCGTGATCGCGACCACATAGGCGCCGAGGAACTCGAGCGGAGAGACGCCCGCCTCCCCGGTCAGCAGCACGTAGGGGATCAGCCCGGCGATCGTCAGGTCGAGGACGACCAGTCCGATCTGGCGGATGCCGAAGACTGCCGACGGCAGCCGGCCGCGCCAGCGGCCGATCCGAAACGGTCGTCTGAGGATCGCGCAGGCGGCGATGTAAAGGGCGGCGGCCGCGAGCAGTGCGCAGCCGATCAGCCGTGCGACCGGCGCCGCCACGCCGATGACCTGCGGCGGGTCGACGACGAGCGCGATCCCGACCACGGTCGCGGCGCCGATCACATAGGTCAGCACGCAGATGAGCTGGATGGACGCCACCTGCATCGCTCGCAATCCGGCCTCGGTGTAGTGACGGAAGCGGACCGATCCGCCGGTGATCACCGCGAAGCCGATCGCGTTGGTGAAGGCATAGCTCTGGAACGAGGTGGAGAGGACGGTGCGATAGGGCAGCCGCACGCCGATCTGGCCGAGGGCCAGCAAGTCGTACCCGGAGAGGACGAGAAAGCTCGCCATTGTCAGCCCCAGCGCCATCGCCACCTCGACGAGTGTGGTCTGACCGAGCCGGTTCATCAGTGCACCGGTGTCGAGCTCGGCGAGCTGGCGCGAGAGGACGAAGAGCGCGACGAGGAAGATGACGAGGCTGAGCAGGGGGGCCACCCGGCGTGCGGTGAGCCGCCGGGTATCCGTCTCGGATACCGGTTGCTGTGCGCGCTCGCAAGGTGGCCGGTCGATCGTGGGGAGGTCCCGTGGGGGCATCTGCTTCGTTCGATCCGGGGATGTGGCGCGAAGGGGTAGCCGTGCTCGCGCCAAAACTCAACAGCCGTCGATGTGCTCGCCTATTACCATTTAGTCGAAGATCGACAGGATCGCGTCGCCGAGGCGGCGCAGATCTCGCTCGAACGAGGTCTCGCGTCGCGGCTGCGGCGCCGTCCGTGCCGGGTCAGGGGGTGGCTCGGAGCGCACGACCTGCGGCGCCGGCTGCACCGGTTTCGGCGGCCGCGGCTTGGGATAGCCCTTCATAACGTGCGCTTGAGCCATGAACTCGCGCCAGATCTCGGCCGGAAGCGACCCTCCTGTGACGCCCTTCATCGGACTCTCGTCGTCGTTCCCGACCCATACCCCCGCGATCAGGTGGTCGGTAAAGCCGACGAACCACGCATCGCGGTAATCCTGGGAGGTGCCCGTCTTCCCTGCCGACGGCCAGCCGAACGCCGCCCGCTGTCCGGTGCCCGAGGTGACGACCGCGCGCATCATGTCGAGGATCTGGTCCCGCTTCCACGGCAGCACCGCTTCGCCGGCGGTTTCCGTCCGGTCCGCGCGACGGCGATAGACCGCCTCTCCGTCGCGCAGCACTTCCGCGATCCCCCATGGCCGTACAAGATCGCCACCATTGGCGATGCCGGCGAAGGCGCCGGTCATCTCCATGAGCGTCACCTCCGATGTGCCGAGCGCGAGGCTGAGATCCCGCCGCAATTCGGTGGAGATGCCGAGGCTGCGTGCCTTGGCGATCACGTTATCCACACCGACCTCCTCGGCGAGCTGCACGGCGATCGAGTTGATCGAGCTCGCCAGAGCGGTCCTGAGCGGGATCGGTCCCTTGTACGTTTCGCCGTAGTTCTCGGGTGTCCAGCCGCCGACGTTCACTGGCCGGTCGACCAAGGTGTCGCTAGGGCGGTAGCCGGCATCGAGAGCGGCCAGATAGACGAAGATCTTGAAGAGAGACCCCGGCTGGCGGCGCGCCTGGACCGCGCGGTTGAACTGGCTCTCCTCGTAGCTCCGGCCGCCGACCATGGCGAGCACCGCGCCGTCCGGCGCCATCGCCACCAGCGCCGCCTGGCCTACGTTCGCCTCCGCGCCCTTCTCGGCGAGTGTCGACGCGACCACCTCCGCTGCCAGATCCTGCAGTTCGGGATCCAGCGTCGTGACGACCTGCACGGTGCCGCGCGCCGGGTTCATTCGTTGTGAAAACTCGTGCGCAACCCAATCGGAAAAATAGTGGCGGTCGGGATGCGCCGCGGTCTCGATTGCGAGCTCTGCCGGATGCGCGCGTGCGTACTCCGCCATCTCCCGCGTAATCGCTCCGGTCTCCACCATCGTGGCGAGGACCACCTCCGCCCGGGCGCGCGCTGCTTCCAGGTTGTTTGTCGGTGCCAGCGCGGACGGCGCCTTGATCAGACCGGCCAGCATCGCCGCTTCGCTGAGGTTGAGCCGGCTCGCAGGCTTGGCGAAATAGCGTCTGGCGGCCCCGTCGATCCCGTGGGCGCCGCCGCCGAAATAGATCTCGTTGAGGTAGCGGGCGAGGATCTCGTCCTTCGTCATACGCGACTCGAGCCAGAGCGCGATCATCAACTCGTGGATCTTCCGGCTGAACGTCCGCTCGCGATTGAGATAAAGGACGCGGGCGAGTTGTTGCGTGATCGTGCTGCCGCCCTGTCGGATGTCGCCCGCAAGGAGGTTCGCCACGGCGGCTCGGGCGAGGCCGATCGGGTCGACGCCGAAATGGCGGTAGAAGCGTCTGTCCTCGATCGAGATCACGGCGGCCGGGACATAGGGCGGCAGCTCGGCCAGTTCGACCATGTCGCCGACGAAGGCGCCGCGCGTGCCGAACCTGTCACCGTTGCGGTCCGCAAGGACTAGGGCGGTCGCCTCGGCGCTGGGTCGCCCATCTTCCTGCCCGATCGGCAGGGTCAGGAAGAAATAGCCGAGGAACGCTATCATCAGGAGTGAGAGTGTCAGCCCTCCGATAAGAAGGCTCTTCCACAACGAGAAAAATCGACGCCGCCTCCTGCCGTCTTCGCGATCCCGGCCATCGGCAGTGCGGGCGCGGTGCTTTCCATTTTCGCTCACAAGGTTCCCCTTCAGGCACGTCATCGGTCGAACGACGCCGGAGCATGAGAGTTCGTGACGGCGATCTCGGGGCAGGAGCAAGCAAATTAGCCTTCCGGTGCGTCCCGGCTCGCCGCAATGAGGTCGGATTGACACGATCCGGCCGCAAGGTCGAACATCTCACGCACGACCAGCGCAAGCCGGGAGGGACCGATGCGAGTGCTCGTGACGGGTGCCGGTGGCGGAATCGGGCAGGCGACATGCCGAAAGCTGGCGAGAGATGCAAATGCGGCCGGCCGTCGTCTATCGGTTGCCGCAAGCGACTTCCATCGTGCGGCGGGGCTCGATGCCATCGCCGAGGAACTGCGTGCGATGGGGGCCGAGGTCGTGACGATGACCGGCGACCTCGCCGATCTGGACGAGCCCCGGCGTCAGGTCGACACGGCCCTCGATGCGCTCGGCGGGCTGGATGCCATCGTCAGCAACGCCGGGCTCACCTTGCCGGGGAAGCTCGTGGAACTGGCGGTCGCCGACTGGGATCTCATGTTCGATGTCAACACGCGTCCAACGCTGCTCTTGGCGCAGGCGGCTTACCCGGCGCTGAAGGAGTCGCGCGGCTCGATCGTCGCGACCGCCTCGATGTCGGGGATGCAGCCGCATTCCGGCATGGGCGGCTACGGTCCGTCGAAGGCGGCGCTGATCATGCTGGTCGGTGTGCTGGCACAGGAGTTGGCGGCCGATCGCATCCGCGTGAATGCCGTCTCGCCCGGTATGGTCGAGACGCCGATGACAGCCGCTATGTACGCCGACCCCGAAATCAAACGGGGGCGAGAGGCGGTCGTGCCGTTCGGCCGGGTCGCGCAGCCGGAAGACATCGCCAACGCCATCGCCTTCCTGATCGGACCGGACGCACCTTACTGCACCGGACAGAACATCCTGGTCGACGGCGGCTTCACCGCCTCTATCATGAACCACATTCCGGGGCGGCCGCGTTCAGCGCCGTAAGTTCGAATGGCGGACAGAGGGAGACAGGCCAGCGTGTTCAAGCTGAACGAGGCTGCCGGTGTGGTCGAGATCACGATGTCACGGCCGCCGGTGAACGCCATCAACAACGCCTGGATCGCGGGGTTCAACGAACTGATCGACACGTTCGAAGACCGCGACGATCTGGCGGTTTTGCATATCCGCAGCGATCAGAAGGTATTCTGCGCCGGCGCCGACCTTACCCAGATGGAGCGGCGTTTCGGTGACGCTGACGGTCACCTCCGCTTTCCCGAGGAGGTGCGGGGATTCCAGCTTCTGTTCCGGCGGATCGAAAAGCTGCCGCTGGTGACGGTCGCGGAAATCAACGGTGCCGCCATGGGCGGAGGTCTGGAACTCGCTCTCTCTTGCGACCTCCGTATCGCTGCGGAGGAGGCCTGGCTCGGCCTGCCGGAGGTGACGATCGGCATGATCCCCGGGGCGGGCGGAACGCAGCGCCTCACCCGCCTCTGCGGACGGGCGACGGCGGCCCGAATGATCCTGACCGGCGATCCGGTCCGCGGGCAGGAGGCGCTTTCGCTGGGCCTGGTGCAGTGGACGGTTCCCCGGGCCGATCTTGCCGCGACGACCGAAAAGCTGGTGGAGCGGCTCGCCGGGATGTCGAAGCCGGCGTTGCGGGCGGCGAAGTCCTGCATCGCCGAGGCGCTGCGCCCCGGCCATGAAGGCTTCGAGCGGGAGCTGGAAGTGACGAGGGGGCTGATGAAGACCGAGGAGGCGCGGAAGCTCGTCCACGCCTTTCTGCACGAACGCAAGAAGTAGGAGTAGACGGCTGTGATCAGTCTCCAGGGGAAGAAGGCTTTCGTCACGGGGGCGGGGTCGGGCATCGGCAGGGCGACCGCCCTGACGCTCGCCGAGGCGGGAGCGCTTGTCGTCGCCTCGGACATCAACGAGGCGGAGGCGGCCAGGACGGCCGAGATGCTGACGGCGGCGGGCGGCAAGGGCGAGGCGGTGCGCCTCGACGTGACCGACAAATCGGCGATCGATGCGGTGGCGGCGGACGTGAACGGGCGTCACGGCCGCATGGACGTGATCGTCAACGTCGCCGGCTGGGACATCATCCAGCCATTCATGGAGAACGACGACGCCTTCATAGAGAAGGTGGTCACGCTCAATTATCTGGGGCAGGTTCGCGTCTGCAAGGCGTTCCTCCCGCCGATGATCGAAGCTGGGGGAGGGCGGATCGTCAACGTCTCGAGCGACGCCGGCCGGGTGGGAAGCATGGGCGAGACGGTCTATGCCGGCGCCAAGGGCGGTGTGATCGCCTTCACTAAGAGCCTCGCGCGCGAGATGGCGCGCCACGGAATCGGCGTCAATTGCGTCTGTCCCGGCCCGACCGACACGCCCTTGTTCCAGGCGCAGCCGGAGAAGATGCGCGCCGCTCTGCTCCGCGTCATTCCCTATCGTCGGCTCGCCGAACCGCAAGACATCGCCGACGCCATCCTCTTCTTCGCGAGCGACCGTGCGAGCTACATCACCGGCCAGGTGCTGAGCGTGAGCGGTGGCCTGACGATGTCCGGTTGATGAGCCGCGACAGCCGCGTCTATCGCTTCCCTGACGGTACGGCTGGAACCGGAAGTCCGCTCCGGCACGTTCCTCTTGCACCGGAGCAGGGAGGTGTTCGCCGTGGGCTTCATCAAGGAGATTCTGGATCTTTCGCGGCAGAAGGATCGTGGGGGACTGTCGCCCTGGTTCGAGCGGCAGTTGCAGGAGCAGGTAGAGAGAGGACTTTTCCCACACGAAGATGAGTTGCGCCGCGTCGGCGAGCAGCTCGTCGCCGAGCTCGCCGACTACCGAGAGCAGGCCGGGATCTCCACCGCTGTTCTCGGGATGTCGGGGGGCGTCGACAGCGCGCTTACCGCAGCGCTGCTGAAACATGCCGGATGGCGTGTGGTCGGCTACACCCTCCCCATCGAGCAAAACCCGGTAGAGACGGAACGAGGAGTCGAAGCCTGTGCGGCGCTCGGACTGGAGCATCGTCATCTCGATCTGTCAGAGAGCTATCGCGGCTTCGTGCGGGCTTTGGGCACTCTCGATGAACGATTGAGCGAGGGCGACGAAGAGCCCCTGCGTGTGAGGCGCGGCAATGTGCGCGCGAGATTGCGCATGATCACGCTCTACGATCAGGCGCACCGCTTCGGCGGCCTCGTTGCCAGCACCGACAACTTCTCGGAGCTCGGCGCCGGCTTCTGGACGCTTCATGGCGATGTCGGCGACCTGGCGCCGGTGCAGTCCCTCCTGAAGTCGTGGGAAGTGCCCTGGATGGCGCGCGCCTACGGAGTGCCCGAGCGGACGTGGCGGGCGAAGCCGACCGACGGTCTCGGCATCGGCGCCGGCGACGAGGCGCAGATCGGCGCCAGCTATCTCGAATGGGACATCGCTGTGTTCGCACTGGTGGAGGCGCTGTCGCGCCACCCGGGCGAGCCGCTGGAATCGCTCCTCGCGCTTCTCGAGGTCGGGTCGGACCAGCGTGCGGAGGAAGCAGTCGGTGCGGTGCTGCGTCGCCTCCGCAGCACCTGGTACAAGCGGATCAACCCCATCAGGCTGCAGCACCCGGTCGCGGAGCGCTACGACGCCCTCGACATGCTGGATGCGCGGCTGTTCCGGCCGGCGGTGATCAAGATCGAGGAGGCGCTTTCAAGCTTCTCTGCCGACCTGCAGGATCAGGCGAGCCAGCTCGCGCAGATGCTGGCGCGATCGGAGATGCGCCTTGTGACGGCCGAATCGTGCACCGCGGGCCTGCTCGCTGCCTGTGTCGGTGCCGCGCCCGGCAGCTCCGGCATCCTGGAGGGCAGCTTCGTGACCTATTGCAGCTCTTTGAAGACCGACGCGCTTGGGGTTCCGGCCGATCTGATCGAGCGGGAAACGCCATACCACCCGGAGGTCGCTCGCCGCATGGCGGCGGGGGCTCTCGCCGGCGCCCCGGCGGCGGAACTCGCGCTTTCAGTGACCGGAGTGGCCGGGCCGGGGCCGGACTGCGGCAAACCGGCGGGTTTGGTCTACATCGGCGCCGCCCGGCGTGGCCAAGATCCGGTCGCCGAAGAGCACCACTTCGCCGGGCGTCCGAAGCAGGTAATCGCTGCGACCGTGCGTGCCGCGCTCGAGCTCGGGATGAGAATGGTGGCCGACTGAGCGACGCCCAAGCGGGCCCGCCATGAAGATCGCCACCTTCAACATCAACAACGTCAGGCGGAGGCTGCCGAACCTGCTGTCCTGGCTCGAGGAAGCCGAGCCGGACGTGGTCTCCCTTCAGGAGCTGAAGTCCGTCGATCGCGATTTTCCCGAGGCGGCTCTGCGCAATGCCGGCTACGGCGCAGTCTGGCGAGGCCAGAAGTCGTGGAACGGCGTTGCCATTCTGGCGCGAGCCGCGGAACCGGTCATGACGCGGGCGGCACTGCCGGGCGATGCGAACGATCTTCAGAGCCGGTACATCGAGGCCGCGGTCGGAGGTGTGCTGATCGCATCGCTCTACCTACCGAACGGCAATCCCCAGCCCGGCCCGAAATTCGATTACAAGCTCGCGTGGTTCGATCGGCTGATCGCCCACGCGTCGGAACTGATGGCCGCGGATGTCCCGGTCGTCCTGGCCGGCGACTTCAACGTGGTGCCGACGGACGACGACATATATCCCACGACTTCATGGTCGAACGACGCACTCCTCCAGCCGGAGAGCCGTGCGGCTTTCCGCCGGCTGCTCGACCAGGGATGGACCGACGCGTTGCGTGCGATTCATCCCACCGGGCCGATCTACACCTTCTGGCATTACCAGCGTAACCGATGGCGTCGCAATGCCGGCCTGCGGATCGATCATCTCCTGCTCAGTCCTCGCGCTGCCGTCCGCCTGAATGATGCCGGTGTCGACCGCGAGGTGCGGGGGCGCGAGGATGCCAGTGACCATGCGCCGGCGTGGGTGATCCTGAACGACGGGTGAGGTGGCATTCGTACAGCTGTTCGCCGGTCTTCAGGTTGCGCTATGCTTCCTCTGGAGCTTTTAGAGTTCGGCAGGAGATCTGCCGTCCGCCAAAGAAGCGAGGAAACGCGCCATGAACGATGTTTCGCCAGCGATTTCCACCCTGACGCGCGCGCAACACGCAGAAAGGATGGCGGCTTATCGGGAGGCGGGTGTAAGGCTCGCCCGCGAGATCGGGAACCGGGGGCCGGTGCGGCTCGACGAGAAGGGACGGCTCGATCAGGAGATTCTCGACGCCTATTGGAAGCACGGCTTCTACGTCTTCGAGGGCGTGATCGGCGCACAGGAGATCGAAGATCTCCGGCGTGGTGCGGCCGAGATGCTCGAGCGCGCCCCAGTGGCCCCAGATGCAAAAGTCGATGCGCAGGGGCGCGAGGCTCTCGGCCTCGACTCCGTGCGCCAGGTCTATCGGCTGGTGAAGCCGCTCTCCGATCCAGTCGGGGGGACGGAGCTGCTGGGCGGACGCCACCCGAGCAAGATGAGCGAGCCGCGGCCCGACGACGACGCGCCGGAATATGTCGTGCATCAGATGTACAGCATGTGCCGGTACATGCCGGCCGGGCTGCGCCTCTACGGCCATCCGCAGCTGCTCGCAATCGCCGCTTCTATCAACGGCGAGGACTTCGTGCCGTTCAACGACGTGATCTTCGTCAAGCAGCCGGGGCTCGGCGGTTCGGTCGCCTGGCACCAGGACGGGGTCACCCATTGGAACTCGCCCGAGTGGAACGAGGGCATCCACGGCTTCAATTTCCAGGTTCAGATCTACCCGACGACCCCGGCGAACGCCCTGTGGGTCATACCGGGAACGCACAAGCAGGGTCGCGTCGACATAAAGCGGTTAGTCGCAGAGAACGGCGGCAGTGAGCAAATTCCGGGTGCGATGCCGCTCGTCTGTAATGCGGGAGACGTGACTATCGTCAACCGTCAGACCGTGCACGGCTCGTTCGCAAACTCGTCTCCGGATTTGCGTGTCTCGGTCACCTTCGGCTTCCACCGCCGGAAGTCGGTGCTCGGGGCAAAGGCGGGACTCAGCATGAAGCCGTATGCGGACACCTATGACGCGGCGCACATCGATGCTCGCGCGGCGGTAATCCAGGTCGCGATAGACGCTCGCCGGCAGAAGCACCCGGAGGAGACGCCTTTCGTCTACGAGCCGTTCGTCGGGCGGGAAGACGAGTTCCGGTTCAACGATGAGACCTTCGAGCGGGTAATCCGAAATTACACGCTCAAGGACTGCGCGATTTGACAGGGGAGGGCGAGCAGGGCGGGCGCGTCGCTGGCAAGGTCGCGCTCGTCACGGGCGGTGCGTCGGGGCTGGGCGAGGCTTCCGCCCGGCTTTTCGCGCGCGAGGGTGCCAGGGTGGCGATCGCCGATATCGACGAGGGGCGGGGGCAGGCGGTCGTGGAGTCGCTCGGCGAGAACGCGCTCTACGTCCGTCTGGACGTCACGGACGAACAGCAGTGGATCGCCGCGATCGAAACGACAGTGAACGCGTTCGGTGGTCTGCACATCCTGCTGAACAGTGCCGGCATCGCGCTTACGGCGGCCGTGACCGAGATCGCGCTCGAGGACTGGCGGCGCGTGCACGCGATCGATCTCGACGGCGTCTTCCTCGGCTGCAAGCACGCGATCCCGGCCATGGTCAGGAGCGGTGGGAGCTGCTCGATCGTCAATATCTCTTCGATCGCCGGCATCATCGCTGGGCACAACATGGCGGCTTACAATTCGGCGAAGGCGGCGGTGCGACACCTCAGCAAATCGGTAGCACTGCATTGCGCGAGGCAGGGCTATCCGATCCGCTGCAATTCCGTGCACCCGAGTTTCGTCGATACGCCGATCCTCGACAAACACCGCGAGCGCTTCGGTAACGAGGAGGCGATGCGGAAGCTCGGCCGCCAGGTGCCGATGGGCCGTGTCGGCCGGCCGGAGGAGGTCGCCTACGGTATCCTCTATCTGGCATCGGACGAGTCGAGCTTCACCACCGGCTCGGAGTTGGTGATCGACGGCGGTATTAGCGCCATGTAGCGAGGCCGGCTCAGGCCGTGTCGAAATCCAGCCCGAGATCGAGACCCGGAGCGCTGTGGGTCAGCCAGCCGAGCGAGATCAGGTCGACACCCGCGCCGGCATAGTCGGGTATGTCGTGAATGCGAATGCCGCCCGAAGCCTCGGTCAGCATCCGGCCCCGGACCATCGCCACCGCTGCGCGCAGCTGATCCGGCTTCATGTTGTCGAGCAGGACGGCGTCGACCTCGTAGTCGATCAGGGTGGCGAGCTGGTCGAGGTTGTCGACCTCCACCTCGATCTTGGTCATGTGTCCGAGCACGGCGCGTGCCCTCTCGACGGCGGCTCGGAGCCCGCCGGCAGCGGCGATGTGGTTGTCCTTGATCAGAACCCCGTCGAACAGCCCGAACCGATGATTGATGCCGCCCCCGACGCGGACCGCATATTTCTCCAGCGCCCGGAGGGTGGGCGTCGTCTTGCGGGTACAGACGATCCTTGTGCGATTATCCCCCACTGCCCTGACCGCTCGCCTAGTCTGCGTCGCGATACCGGAAAGGCGCGTGAGGATGTTGAGCGCCGTGCGCTCCGCCGTGAGCAGCGCCCGAGCCTTTCCCCGCAGGACCGCGACCGTATCGTCCGGCTCCAGGTCGGCGCCTTCGGGTTTTTCGATCTCGACCGCCATGAACGGGTCCAGGCGGTGGAAGACGTCCAGCGCGACCGGTAGTCCGGCGAGTCTGCCCTCTTCGCGCGCATTGAGCCGTGCCGTCCACTCGAGATCGGCCGGTACCGTCGCGGCCGTAGTGATGTCGCCGGCAAGCCCGAGATCTTCCTCAAGGGCACGCTCGACCACCGGCCGGTACAGCAAGGGTGACAAGGGGAGAGGCTCGTATTCCGGTATGGCCATGCCTCGCGCTCCGCTACTTCACCGCGAGCATGCGCTCGACCGCGAGGCGTGCCTTCGCGGCGACCTCTGGCGGCACCTCGATGCGCGGCTCCAGTGATTCGAGGGACTGCCGAATGTTCTGCAGCGTGATCCGCTTCATGTGCGGGCACAGATTGCAGGGGCGGACGAACTCCACGTCCGGCACCTCGGCGGCGACGTTGTCGCTCATCGAGCACTCGGTCAGCAGGAGGACGCGACCGGGACGGTTCGACTTCACGTAGCCGATCATTTGCGCCGTGGAGCCGACGAAGTCGGAGGCGTCGAGCACGTCGGGCGGGCACTCGGGGTGGGCTACGACGACGAGGCCGTCGACGCCTTCCCGGTATTGCCGGATCTCGTCACCGGTGAAGCGCTCGTGCACCTCGCAGTGGCCGCGCCAGCTCACGATTTCCACGTCCGTCTGTTGCGCGACGTAGTTCGCCAGATACTCGTCCGGCAGGAAGATGACGCGATCGGCACCGAGCGATTCCACCACTTGGACGGCATTGCCCGACGTACAGCAGATGTCGGACTCCGCCTTAACCGCGGCGGAGGTGTTGACATAAGTGACGACCGGCGCTCCCGGCCACTCCTCGCGCATGCGGCGCACGTCCTCCGGCGTGATGGAATCCGCGAGCGAGCAGCCAGCGGCGAGGTCCGGACACAGCACGATCTTTTCGGGGTTCAGGAGCTTCGCCGTCTCCGCCATGAAATGAACGCCTGCGAGCACGATGACATCGGCGTCGGTTTCGGCCGCCTGCCGTGCCAGCGCCAGTGAATCGCCGACGAGATCGGCGGCGCAGTGAAAGATCTCCGGCGTCTGATAGTTGTGCGCGAGAACGACGGCGTTCCGCTCCTGCTTCAGGCGCTGGATCTCGAGGATGGTCGGCTCGTGCATCGCCCATTCGAACGGCGGGATGACCCGCTCGACCTTTCGATAGAGAGCAGATGCGGCCGCCAAAGGATGAGGGGTTCCGTCGGGCATGCAGGCCTCCTGCGCGATAGCGCGAGTGGTTTCGGCAGGAAGATAATATGCTCAACTTGAGCATTATGCAAAGCCGGAGGAACCGTTCTCTGCCTCTTCCAGTCAGGTGACTTCAAGGACGCATTTCCCAACCAACTTGCGATCAACGATGACCTGCATCGCTGCAGCAACCTCCTCTAGCGGGAAGGTATGGGAAACGTGCGGCTTCACCTTCCCGTCGGCGGCCAGCTGCAGGATCTTGTTCATGTTCTCTCGCGCGAGCTCCGGCTCGTGCTCGTTGAAGCCGCCCATGCGGATACCGATCGCGGACGCACCTTTGATCAGCAGGTGATTGGTCTTGGCAAGGGCGGGGCGACCGCCGGTGAATCCGAGGATCAGGAGGCGCGCACCCCAATTGATGCAGCGCATCGATTCGTCGAAGACGTCGCCGCCGACCGGATCGTAAACCACGTCGGCACCGCGGCCGCCGGTGAGCGCCTTTACCTTGTCGCGAAATCCGCCTTCACTGTAGTTGATCAGGTGATCGGCGCCGTTTTCGCCCACGACCTCGAGCTTGTCGTCGCGACTGGCGGTGGCGATCACCGTGGCCCCCATCAGCTTTGCGAGCTGCACGGCGGCGAGACCGATGCCGCCCGCTGCGCCGTGGACCAGCACGGTCTCACCGGGCTGGAGCCGCGCGCCCTGAACGAGCGAGTGATAGGCGGTCGAATACGCGGAGGTGAAGCCAGCCGCCTGCGCGAAGCTCAGATTCTCCGGCATCGGCAGGACGGCGCTCGCATCGATCACCGCCCGTTCGCAGAATGCTCCGGGCCGATGTCTGGTGATCACCTTGTCGCCGGGGGCAATTCCGCGAACGCCATTGCCGACCGCCTCTACCGTTCCCGCCGCCTCCATTCCGGGGATGAAGGGCGGCTCGGGCTTGAACTGGTATTCGCCCGCAATCATCAGCACGTCGACGAACTGCACGCCGGCCGCGGCGATCCTGACCTTCACCTGCCCGGGGCCGGGAGCACCGGGCTCCGGGAAGTCTTCGACAACGAGGCCATCGGGCTTGCAGAAGGTCTTGCAGAGGACGGCGCGCATGAAACGACTCCTTCAATGTTGCTGGCCTGTCGTCAGCACCGCCTTGCCGACGACGCGACGCTCCATGATGCAGCGAAATGCTTCGTTCACGTCCTGCATCGGGAAGACATGCGAGACGTGCGGCTGCAGGACTCCCTGACTCGCCCAGCGGCTGATCGTCTTCAGACTCTCTTCGAGCAGAGGCGGATTCCGGCGGCAGGCCTCTCCGGCGCGGACGCCGAGAACCGAGGCGCCCCTGAGCAGCAGATGGTCCGTGGGCACGACGGCCGGTCGGCCGCTCATGAAGCCGATGATCAGAATTCGGGCGCCTCGATTGATGCAGCCGATCGTCTCGTCGAAGAGGTCGCCACCGATCGGATCGAAGACAACATCGGCGCCGCGGCCGCCCGCCAACTCGTTGACAGCCTCACGAACGCCTGCCGAAGCGACGACCACATGGTGGGCGCCATTCTCCTGTACGACCCGCAGCTTGTCCGGATCGCCGCCGGTCCCGATGACCGTGGCGCCAAGGGTGTTGCCCACCTGTACCGCTGCCAGCCCGACACCGCCGCTGGAGCCGTGCACGAGCAGTGTTTCGCCCGCCCGCAACCGCGCGCGCTGCGCCAGGGCGTGATAGGCAGTGTGGTAAGCGGAGCGGAACCCGGCGGCAGCGATGAAGTCCATCCCCTCCGGTATCGGCCAGGCCTCGTCTGCCGCCACCACGACCCGCTCGGCAAAGGCACCCGGCTTGTGCGCAGTCATCACCCGGTCGCCGGGCCGAAATCGCTCAACCCGTTCGCCCGCAGCTATCACCTCGCCGGCCGCTTCGAGGCCGGGCACGAACGGTGGCTCTGCCTTGTGCTGGTAGAGTCCGGCGGCCATCAGCACGTCGACATAGTTGACGCCCATTGCCCGGACCGAGACCAGAATCTCGCAGGGCCCGGGGATCGGCTCCGGAAGTTCGCGGATTTCGACCTCGGGTGGGCTCGCCAGATGTCGGCAGACGACCGCTTTCACCGCACGATCAGTCCTGGGCGGGCAGGTGGCGGGTTCCGGCGACGCGGGCGCGCAGCTCGGCGACTGCCTTTCCGACGAACCGGCTGATCCGCTCCGGAGGGAAGGCCACCTGTTCCAGGGCGAGCGCGCGGTCGAAGATCTCGCCATAGTGCTGGATTTTGCCGTCGCGCAGACGGAACAGGCTCATGCCCTCGAAAACAACGCGGCGACCGCTGGCTTCCGGAAGCTTGGAGGTGTAGCTGAAGATCCAGCGGGCATAGCCTCGATCCCCTTCAGACACGGGATCGGTCATCTCCCAAGCGAACGCTTCTGCGTCGCGCCAGAACATCCCCTCGAGCATATGCGCGATCGCATCATGTCCTTGGAAGGCACCGTAGAAGGTGTCGTGGTAGATGCCATCATCCGTGAAGAGGTTCGCGAGCCGCTTGCCGTCTCCGGCCTCGACGGCGGCGGTGAACTCCTTGAGCAGCGCCTCGAAACCCATCGAACCCTCCCATCGGTCGTTCTCTAAGGCTTCGGCATTCTCGGATCGGGGGTGGGCGTGTGCAAGGTCACGGGGGGAGGCGCCGGACAGTCAAGGATCGGCGCTAGCGGAAGAGGGGGGCCGCCGGAAGAGGAGCACAGCGGCGATCAGTGCCGGGACGGCTCCGGCGAAGAAGCCAAGGTCGTAGCGGCCGGTCCAGCCGAGGACGGCAGAGAAGATCAGCGGATAAGACATCATGCCGGCGCTTCCGAACGCCAGCACTCCTCCAGTCGTGGCGCCGACGCGATCTGGCGGTGCCAGGCGGGCGACCTCCGCCAGCAGGACACCATGCCAGCTGACCGCAGTGGCGCTGTAGGCGACCGCCACCACGGTCACGAGAACCACGCTCCAGCCGGGGTCGAACAGACCGGTGGCGATGGTAGACGCGGCCATGCCCACACCCAAGCACGCCAAGACCACGCGCGGCGGCGCGAGCGCTCCGCCGATCCAGCCCCAGATGATGCGGGCGGGGATTGCCGCGCCCTGGGAAATGGCGAAGACATAGCCGGCGCGTTCGAGGGTGTAGCCGAGACCCTCGGTGAGGTAGATCACGAGAAAGGAGCCGAACAGCGACTGAAGCCCTACGAACGCGAACGCGGCGACCGCCATCGTCCGAAGCTCGGAGGTAGTAATGATCGCCCGCAACAGATTGCCGACATCGGACGGCGAAAGGCTGTATCCCGGCTTACGGTCGCGGTCGAACTCCTTCCGCAGCGGCTGGAGGAGGAGGGCGTAGCCGAGGCACATGAGCCCGCTAACCGCAAAGGCGCCACGCCAGCCGAATGTGGCGACGCAGAACGGCACGAGCACGCCGGCGGTCATCGCACCGACCGGAACGCCGGTCTGCTTCACCGAGAAGATCAGCGGTGCGTATCGCGGCGGGCTGTAACGCGACAGGATCTGCGAGCTGGCAGGCGTCGAGGGGGCGGTGCCGAGGCCCATGACGAAGGCGGCGACGGCGAAGATCGCCGGGACGCCGGACATGATCGCGATCAGGGCGCTGCCGGAGATAACCAGCGAAACCTGGCTCATGCGCAGCGGGCCGAAGCGTATGATGAATCCGCCGCACGAAACCTGCGAGATCATCGACCCGGTGAATACAATTCCGGTGAAGACGCCCACAAGCGCTGGATTGAGGTTCAGGTCCGCCGCTACGGCCGGCGCGGCGACCGGCATGACCAGCGAGCTCATGTAGGCGAGCGCCTGCTGGAACAGCATCGCGACGACGGCGAGAATCAGCAGCTTCATGACCGGGAATCCGTTGCACGGAGGAACATCAGCCCGACTATGGCGGTCGGCACAGCCGCGACGAAGAAGCCCAGCGCATAGCTGCCGCTCAGGCCGAGAATGGCTCCGAAGCCGGAGGGGAACAGAACCAGTCCGGCGAAGGTAAAGGACAGCACTCCGCCGGTGACGACGCCGGCTTGACCTTCCGGGGAGTGACGGACGATCTCGGCAAGGAAGACGCCGTTCCAGCCGATAGCGGTGGCGCCGAACACCACCGCGACTGCAGTCAGCGCCCACACCGGCCAGTCGGGCGTGAACGATCCGGTAAGAATGGCCGCAAGCGCCATGACGAGGCCGAGCAAGCCCAGCAGCAGGCGTGATTCGATCCATCGGCCGGCGATCCAGCCCCAGAGGATGCGCCCGCCGATCGCAGTGCCCTGCGCGGCGGCGAAAACGAAGCCGGCGACCTCGTAGGAGAAGGAAAGGCCTTCGGCGAGATAGGCGACGAAGAACGAGCCGAACGCCACCTGCAGGCCAGCGAAGACGAACGAAGCGACCGCGAGTTCCCGCAATGGCGGCGATCCGAGCACCGCGCCGACCGTTGTGCGGATGTCGGTCGAGGTGAGGCGGCGCCCCCGATGGCGGTCCGAATCGAAGCTCTCACGCACCGCCTGAAGCCCGACAGCGAGCAGAAGGCACATCCCGCCCGCGGCGAGCAGTGCGCCTTGCCAGCCGAGACGCACCGCAAGGAACGGCAGGATCGCGCCGGCGAGGGCGCCGCCGATCGGGACGCCCGTCTGCTTGATCGAGAAGATCAGCGGCGCGACGGAAGGTGGCGAATGCCGGGACAGAACGTGCGAACTGGCTGGCGTCGATGGGCCCTGTCCCGTGCCGCAGAGCACCGCTGCGAGCGCGAACAGGCCGAGCGATCCCGGATAGGCGACGATCAGACCTAGCCCCATCAGCCCCATGGCTGCCTGACTGACGCGGATCGCTCCATAGCGAAGGATGAACCCACCGCCGACGGTGGAGGCGATCATCGCGGTTCCGTAAAGGAGGGCGGTATAGAAGCCCAGCAGACCCGGATTGATCCCGAGATCGACAGCGATCGGCGGCAACAGGACCGGAATCGTCAAAGCACTCATCGTCACCAGCGACTGCTGCGCCAGCATGGCGGCGACGGCGGTTACGAGCGGCCGTGGCGCGGCAGACTCCGGTGCCATCAGAAAACGCGCCTCGGAGTCGTCATTTGGTCAGACTTGCGGAGGAATGGTTACGCAATGGGCCGTCTCATGGGGTTTCATTCGAAGCGCGGCGCGGGCGCCGCCGGCGGCTCCGGGAAGGTTGTCTCCCATACCTTCGTTGTCCTCGCAACGATGATGGACATTTTCCGCCGGGGTTTCGGCACGGTCTCGCTACCTCCTCTCTGTCCTCGGAGCCCATGCTGTTAACGCTAATTTCAACGTTCCATCGGAAGCTGTTCCGGACTCGGGAAGCATGCGATTGGAACCGAAACTCGTGAGCGGCCAGGCGGGAGAGATCGGCGGCCGTTCCTTCGACCACGGGGAAGCGCCCAGGCCGGAGGCGGAGCCGATCGACATGCGATCACTGCTGGAGCTGGCGAGCGACAGCTCGGCCGAGGCGAGGAAAACACTCGTCGGCGTCATCAGCGATCTTTTCACGCAGAAGGGGGACAGTCTGACCGAGCGCGAGCGGGCGCTCATGACAGAGATTCTGCGGAAGCTCATCAGCGAGTTCGAGCTTGCGGTCCGCTGCGAGCTGGCGGGCCGGCTGGCTGCGAACGTGAACGTGCCGCAGGAATTGATCCTGCTGCTCGCGAACGACGAGATCGAGGTGGCGCGACCGATTCTGCTCCAGAGCGCCGTGCTCTCGGATGACGAGCTGATCGAGATCATCTATCAGCGAACCATGGAGCATCAGCTCAGCATCGCGATGCGTCGCCATGTGAGCCAGCGCGTCTCCAAGGCGCTGGCCGAGACCGACAACGCGGACGTCGTCCAGGCGCTGCTCGCCAATCCGAATGCCGAGCTCTGCGAGGCGACCATGCAATATCTCGTCGAGCAATCGCGCCGCTTCGACAGTTATCAGGAGCCGCTGTTGCGGCGGAGCGACCTGACGCCCGAGCTGGCTAAGCGCATGTACTGGTGGGTTTCGGCCGCGTTGCGTGCGCACATCGTCGCCCACTTCCCGGTCGACCCGATCGAGCTCGACGACGAGATCGAATCGGTCGTGGTGCAGCTATCGGATATTCGCGCTCCCACGCAGGCCGGAGAGGGGAACGACGCTCCTTCTTCCGATGCTCGGCTCGCCGAGGAAATCGGACGAGCGGAACTGCTGTCGCCGCAAATGCTGGTCAAGCTGATGCGGCAGGGGGAAGGCGCGCTCTTCGAGACGCTCCTGATGCGCGCTGCGGAGCTGGAGCGACGCCAGGTGCGGCGCGTGTTGCACGATCCGACGGGGCGGGCGCTCGTCATTCTCTGCCGCGCGATCGGCTTCGACCGGCAGACGTTCGCCGAGCTCTATTTGCTGCGGAACCAGGGTTCGGACAGAAGAATTCGAGATCCCCGAGATCTCGCGCGCGCGGTGAAGCTGTTCGGATCGATCGCGATTGCGGACGCCCAGCGCGTCGTCCACCACTGGCGACGCAACCCGGACTATCTCGACGCCATGCAGCAGATCGGTGATGCCGGTGCCCGGTGATGTGCTCACATGGGACCGGGTGATCGGTCAGTCGGGCGTCGATCTCAGCGATCCCACGCCGACTTACCTGGCCGATGCCCAGGGACGGCTGCTCTACGCCAACCCGGCCTTTCGCCGGATCCGCGAGACCTACCCGCAAGCCCTCGCAGATCTCACGATCGACGACATCGAAACAGCCACGCGGGTGCTGGGCCGTCCGCTGCGTCAGGATTGCGTCCTGTCGCTCGGTGAGCGGGTCGAATGCTTCGTTTCGGAGCTCTCCGTCGTACACGATGCTCAGGATCGCGCCGTGGCGGTGCTGGGCAGGCTGCTTCCCGCGACGGAGACCGAGCGCCTCGAGCGAGCCCTTGCCGTAGCCGAGGATCGCCTCGACGATCTCCAGCGCCTGGTGTCGGATTGGGTCTGGGAATGCGACGCCGAGATGCGCCTGACGCACGTTTCCGATCGAGTCTTCGACCGACTCGGATATCTGCCGCAGGAACTCGTCGGGTCGCCGTTGACCAGCCTCACCCTCGACCGCCAGATGTGGATCGACGAACTTGCCGCCCCTGATCGGCGGCGCCCGTTCCGGGACCGGCCAGTGGCGATGCGGCACAAGGAGGGCGGGAAGCGCACATTCGAGCTCAGCGCCGTTTGCCGCTTCAATGACTCGGATGGAAAGTTCTGCGGCTACCGCGGTATAGCGGGCGACGTGACCGAACGGGACGCCCAGTTGGCCGCCCTGGTGAAGGCGGTGGACGATGCCGAGGCCGCCAATCGGGCAAAAACCGAATTCCTCGCGAACATGAGCCATGAGTTGCGGACGCCGCTCAACGCCATCATGGGCTTCGCGGAAATCATGAAGCTCGAGACGTTCGGACCGGTGGAGCAGCCCAAATATCAGGAATATTTCCGGGACATTCTCCGCAGCTCGGATCACCTCCTCAATGTGATCAACGACATTCTAGACATCGCCAAGATCGAGGCGGGCAAGGTCGAGCTGGACGAAGCGGAAGTCGAGGTAACCGAGGTTTTCGCCGCCGTGGAACGGTTCGTCCGCGACAACGCGGAACGGAGCGGGATTTCCGTCTGCGTCAGGAACTCGGGACCGCTGCCTCGACTGCTGGCCGACGAGCGCAGGCTGCGGCAGGTGCTGCTCAACATTCTGTCGAACGCTGTCAAGTTTACGCCGCCGGGCGGTCGGGTGGAGATGTCGGCAGAGTTGGCCGAAGAGGGTCTGGAAATCGTCATTCGCGATAGCGGCATCGGTATGGAGCCTGCGCAAATCGCGGTGGCGATGGCGCCGTTCGGGCAAGTCGACAGCGGTCTCGGTCGCAAATACGATGGCACCGGTCTTGGCCTGCCGCTATCGAAAGCGCTTACGGACCTCCACGGCGGACGTTTTCGCCTGGAGAGCATTCCGGGCACGGGGACGACGGTGACGATCTGGCTACCGCCGGAGCGGGTGCTTCAGGATTGAGGCTCCGACCTCGCCGACAGCGGAGGCTCTTCGCAGGCGGACGGGAGTATGCTCTTGGAAGGCAAGATCTGCATGGTCACCGGAGCCACTGCCGGCATCGGCTTCGTGACGGCGCGAGAGCTGGCGCGCAAGGGTGCGGCGGTCGTAGTGGTCGGGCGGAATCCTGCAAAGGGTGAGAGGGTCGTCCAGGAGATCCGGGCCATAACCGGGAATCAGCGGGTCGAATTCGAGCGGGCGGATTTGTCGAAGCAGGCAGACGTCCGCCGGCTCGCCCGCGATTTCGCGGATCGGTATCCACAGCTCGACGTTCTCGTCAACAATGTCGGTGCCATCCTGGCGACTCGCCAGCTCAGTGCCGACGGGATCGAGATGACCTTCGCTCTCAATCACCTGAGCTACTTTCTGCTCACCAACCTCCTGCTTCCGAAACTGAAGGCGGCGCCTGCCGGAAGGATCGTTAATGTCGCTTCGGCCGCGCATCGGGGCGCGGAGCTGGATTTCGACGACCTGCAGTGCGAGCGCCGGTATTCTGGCTGGAAGGCCTATCAGCGCTCCAAGCTGGCCAACCTTCTCTTCACTTACGAGCTGGCCAGTCGGCTGGATGGCTCGACCGTCACTGCCAACGCGCTGCATCCGGGGTTCGTCGCCAGCCGATTCGGGCTGAACAACGGACCGCTCTTCCGCCTCGGTATGCGGATCGCCTTCATGGTCTCGGCGATTCCGGTAGAAGAGGGAGCGCAGACAAGCGTCTACCTTGCATCGTCACCTGAAGTCGGGGGGATGACCGGCAGATACTTCATCAAGTGCAAGCCTGCCGAGTCCTCAGCCGCTTCGCGCGATCCGGAAGCGGCGCGCCGCCTCTGGGAGATCAGCGAGGCGATGACCGCGAGCTGAGATAAGCCTGGCTGCTCTATGCGGTCTCGGCGAAGAGCTCCCGGCCGATCAGCCAGCGGCGGATCTCCGACGTGCCGGCGCCGATCTCGTACAGCTTGGCGTCGCGGAGCAGCCTTCCCGTCGGGTAATCGTTGATGTAGCCGTTGCCACCCAGGCACTGGATCGCCTCAAGCGCCATCCAGGTCGCTTTCTCGGCGGCATAGAGGATGACACCCGCAGCATCCTTTCGCGTCGTCTCGCCGCGGTCGCATGCCTTGGCCACCGCATAGGTATAGGCACGGGTCGCATTCAATGTGGTGTACATGTCGGCGAGCTTGCCCTGCATGAGCTGGAACTCGCCGATCGGCTGTCCGAACTGCCGGCGCTCGTGGACGTACGGGATCACCACGTCCATGCACGCCTGCATGATTCCGATCGGCCCTCCGGTAAGCACGAGCCGCTCGTAATCGAGCCCGCTCATCAGCACGCGCACGCCGCCATCGACCTCGCCCAGCACGTTCTCGACCGGCACCTCGCAGTCTTCGAAGATCAGCTCGCAGGTGTTGGAGCCGCGCATGCCGAGCTTGTCCAGCTTCTGCGCGGTAGAGAATCCCTTGAAGCCCTTCTCGATCAGGAACGCGGTGATGCCTCGCGGGCCGGCATCCGGCTGCGTCTTCGCATAGACGACCAGCACGTCGGCGTCGGGGCCGTTGGTGATCCACATCTTGCCGCCGTTGAGGACATAGCGGTCGCCGCGGCGTTCTGCCCGGGTGCGCATTCCGACGACATCGGAGCCGGCGCCGGGCTCGCTCATCGCGAGTGCACCGACATGCTCGCCGCTGATGAGGCGGGGCAGATAGCGCCGTTTCTGGTCCTCGGTGCCGTTCCGGCGAATCTGATTGACGCAGAGATTGGAATGCGCGCCATAACTGAGACCCACCGCGGCCGAAGCGCGGCTGATCTCCTCCATCGCGACCACGTGCTCGAGATAGCCCATGGCGGAGCCGCCATAGGCCTCTTCCACGGTAATCCCAAGGAGGCCGAGATCTCCGAGCCTCGGCCAGAGGTCGCGCGGAAACTCGTTCGTCCGGTCGATCTCGCCTGCGCGGGGGGCGATCTCGGCCGCTGCGAACTCGCCGACACTCCGGCGCAACATGTCCGCCGATTCGCCGAGGTCGAAGTTCAAGGTCGGCAGGGCATTGGAGAGCATGGCTGGTACTCCGGTGCAGGCAGCGCAACCCCATTGTACAGCACCGAACGGATGGTCGGCCCGCCCCCGTTAACGGTTTCGTTCTCTTGTTCGGCTACGACTGAGGACGCAAGAAAGTCGGTAGTGTTTAAACCTCGTGATCGGGCACATGACTGCAGGCAACGTGCGCATTCTGCTCGTGGAAGACACACTTCCGTTGGCGCGTGCATATCAGGAATATCTCGCGGGCGAGCCATACGACATTCTGCATGTGGCGCGTGGCGAAGACGCGATTCGCGCGGTGGAGGAAGAGGTTCCCGCCGCCGTGATCCTCGACCTCCAGCTCCCTGATATGAACGGCATCGAGGTCCTCAAGCACATTCACGCACGCGGCCTGCCCTGTGCCGTCGTGGTCGTGACCGCAAACGGTTCGGTGAACGTCGCCGTTGCGGCGATGCGGGAAGGGGCGGTCGACTTTCTGGTCAAGCCGTTCACGGCGGAGCGGCTGATCTACACGCTGCGCAACGCGATCGAACAGCGGCGTCTGAGTCGTATCGTCGAAACCTATCAGACGGAGATCGATCGAGGCGAGTATCATGGCTTCATCGGCTCCTCGCTGGCGATGCAGGCGGTCTATCGGACCATCGACAGTGCCGCCACCAGCAGAGCGACGATCTTCATCTGTGGCGAGAGCGGCACGGGGAAGGAGATCTGCGCGGAGGCGATCCACCGTCAGAGCCCCCGCCGCGACCGGGCGTTCGTCGCTCTCAATTGTGCCGCGATCCCGCACGAATTGATCGAGAGCGAGATTTTCGGCCACGTAAAGGGGGCCTACACCGGGGCCGTGGGAGGCCGTGAAGGGGCAGCGGCGCGTGCCGATGGCGGTACCCTGTTTCTCGACGAGATTTGCGAGATGCCGCTCGACCTCCAGGTGAAACTGCTCAGGTTCATCCAGACCGGCACCTTCACCAAAGTCGGCGGGAGCGAGCTCGAGAAGGTCGACGTGCGGTTCGTGTGTGCCACCAATCGCGACCCGTTGCGGGAAGTGGAGGAGGGGAGGTTCCGCGAGGATCTGTATTACCGCCTGCACGTGATCCCGATCCACATGCCGCCGTTGCGCGAGCGGGAGGACGACGTCCTACGTCTCGCGGAACACTTCCTTTTGCAATTTTCCAAGGAGGAAGGGCGGCGGTTCCGCTCGTTTGCGCCCGCGGCGCGAGCGGCGATAGCCCTGTACGACTGGCCGGGAAACGTTCGGCAACTGCAAAACGTGATCCGAAATGTCGTCGTGCTCAACGATGGCGAGGTCGTCGAGCGCGGGATGCTTCCGGAGCCGCTGTCGGCAGCGGAGACCGGGGGGAGCCTGCATCGCAGTGCCGGCCAGCCGATCCATGATGCCCGGCGCGCAGCCCGCCCGCATGTGCCGCCTCAGCTCCAGGTGGGCCAGGCGGGTCGGGAGGTCGGCGCGGTTATCCGGCCCCTCGCCGTGATCGAGCGTGAGGCGATCGAAACCGCCCTGGAAGCTGCGGACGGCAACGTGCCCCGGGCTGCGGCGATGCTCGACATCAGCCCGTCGACGATCTACCGGAAGATCTCTCGGTGGGAGGAAGACGGTCAGGGAAAATCCGCGGCCGGCTGATCGAAACGGTACCCCCGCAAATCAAAACGGCGGCCGAAGCCGCCGCCATACCTTCAGTCGTCCGCCACAGCCTCACACGTGGAACGATTCGCCGCAACCGCAGCGGCCTTTCTCGTTCGGGTTGGTGAAGGTGAAGCCGGACTGGAACTTGTCGTCGACATAGTCCATCTCGGACCCGATCAAAAACATGACCGCGGTCGGATCGATGAACAGCTTGACGCCCTTGTCCTCGACCACGTCCTCGAACTTCTTCTGCTCTTCCGCGTATTCGACCGAGTAGCTGAGTCCCGAGCAGCCGCGCGATTTGACGCCGATCCTGAGACCGAGGACCGGCTTCTCGCTCTTGGCGATCAGCTCCTTCACCCGCTCCGCCGCAGCGTCGGTCAAAGTCAGCATCGGTGGCATCGTCGTCGCCATGTCAGCGTCCCTTCATCTCCGCGCACATATGGGAGAACCTCAATACATATCAAGCATTAGCTTGGCTTCTTCGGACATACGTTCGGGTGTCCAGGCCGGTTCGAAAACGAGCTCCACCTCGACCTCGCCGACACCATCCACCTCCGCAACCGCATCGGCGACCATGCCCGGCATCTCACCCGCAACCGGACAGCCCGGCGCGGTGAGCGACATCAGGATGTTCACGGAGCCATTTTCCTTGATGTCGATCTCGTAGATCAGCCCGAGATCGTAAATGTTCACCGGGATCTCCGGATCGAAGACGGTTTTCAGCGCCTCGACCACCGCGTCCTCGGAGGCGACCTTCTCGCCTTCCTTCAGCGGCGCGCCGGCATAGGCGCGAAACTCGCCGTCCTGGGGGGCATCGAGAAAGCTGTTCATGCCCTGTGGCTGCATCATCATCACTACTCCGTCGACACCTTTTCCTCGCCCTCCAGCGCCGCATTCATCGTATGCCAGGCGAGGGTGGCGCATTTCACGCGCATCGGGAACTGCCGCACGCCTGCGAGCACCTGCAGGCGCTCGATCGCGTCGGCATCCTCGATGTCATGGGCTGCGGCGTCGAACTCGTCGCTGGTGCACATTTCCTGAAACGTCTCGAACAGACGGTGCGCCTCGGCTTCCGTCTTGCCTTTCAGGATCTCGGTCATCATCGATGCCGAGGCCGTCGATATGGCACATCCCCGTCCTTCGAAGGCCACATCGTCGATCGCCCCATCCGCGCCCACCTTCAGGTAGACGGTCAGCCGATCGCCGCAGAGCGGGTTGTTGCCCTTGGCCTCACGGTTCGCGTCTTCGGGATGACGCAGGTTGCGCGGACGCTTCCCGTGATCGAGGATGATTTCCTGATAAAGCTCGCGCAGATCGTCCGTCATCAGCCGAAAATCTCCCGAACCTGGAGCAACGCCTCGGTCAGCTGATCGACGTCGTCCCGGGTGTTGTAGATGCCGAAGGACGCGCGTGCGGTCGCCGGCAGCTCGAACCGCTCCATCAGCGGCTGTGCGCAGTGGTGACCCGCGCGAATCGCGACCCCCGACCGATCGAGGATCGTACCGATGTCGTGCGGGTGGGCACAATCCATCACGAACGAAAGGATAGCCGCCTTGTCTCGGGCCGTGCCGACGATACGGAGCCCCGGAATCTCCCGCAGCCGTTCGGTCGCGTATTGCAGGAGCATCTGCTCGTTGGCCTGAACGTTCTCCCAGCCGAGCGCCTGGAGGTAGTCGATTGCGGTGCCCAGGCCGATCGCCTCGACGATCGCGGGCGTGCCGGCCTCGAACCGGAACGGCGGCTCCTTGAAGGTCGACTCCTCGTAGCTCACCGTCTGGATCATCTCGCCGCCGCCCTGGTAAGGCGGCATGCTCTCGAGCAACTCGGAGCGGCCGTAGAGGACGCCGATCCCCGTCGGCCCGTAAACCTTGTGGCCCGTGAAGACATAGAAATCGGCATCGAGCGCCTGCACGTCGACGCGCATGTGCGGTGCCGCCTGGCTGCCGTCGACCAGCACCGGGACGTCCCGGCGATGGGCTGCACGGATCACCTCGGCGACCGGCACGATGGTGCCGATCGCATTCGAGACGTGCGTGATGGCGACCAGCCGTGTTCTGTCGTTCAGCAGATCCTCGAAGCGGTCGAGAAGAAAATTCCCGGCCTCATCGACCGGCGCGACCCGGAGGACGATGCCTTTCTCGCGCTTCAGAAGGTGCCAAGGAAC
This sequence comes from Alphaproteobacteria bacterium, assembly GCA_029268305.1. Lineage (GTDB taxonomy): Bacteria > Pseudomonadota > Alphaproteobacteria > JAJUGE01 > JAJUGE01 > JAJUGE01. The sequence continues at coordinate 630 of JAJUGE010000042.1, read as the reverse complement.
GATGTTGGCGTGGTGCTCGATCTCCGAGATCACCACCTCGTCCCCTTCCTTCAGGAACGTGCGCCCCCAGGATGCCGCCACGAGGTTGATCGCCTCGGTCGTGTTCCGGGTGAAGACGATCTCGTCGGATGAGGGGGCATTGAGGAATCTCGCCACCGTCTCTCGCGCGGTCTCAAAACGGTCGGTAGCCCGCTGGCTCAGCCAGTAGGCGCCGCGATGGACGTTGGCGTACTCCTCCTCCATCGCCTGCCGGATGGTATCGATGACCTGTCGCGGCTTCTGGGCACTGGCGGCACTATCGAGGAACGCGAGCCTGCGGTCGTAGACGGGCCGGTCCAGAATCGGAAAATCCCGTCGGATCTTGGCGACGTCCAAAGCCGGAGCCATCGCCGCGACGGTGGAGGCGCTCATCAAGCGTGCTCCTCGATCTGTGAAAAGAGTCGCCGCTCCACGCGGGCGCGGAACACTTCACGAACCTCGGGGACGGGAAGGTCGTCGATCACCTCACCCAGAAAGGCGGCGATCAACAGGCCGCGCGCCTCCGCCTCGGGAATGCCCCGGGCGCGGAGATAGAACAGCGCATTCTTTTCGAGGTCGCCGGCCGTGGCGCCGTGGCTGCACTTCACGTCG
>JAJUGE010000041.1 GCA_029268305.1 Alphaproteobacteria bacterium | reverse complement strand
TCCGGCGTGGAGGTTCACAACTTCTACGTTCCGGCGGGAGGCGACGTCCCCGACCCCGACGTGAACCCCAAGTTCGCGCACAAGCTGCAGTTCCTCGACGACCTGGCTCTCTGGTGCTCGACGCTGCCGCGGGACGGGGCGGGGCGCGTGCTGGTCGGGGATTTCAATGTGGCGCCGCTGGAAACGGACGTCTGGTCGCATCGCCAACTGCTGAAGGTGGTGAGCCACACCCCGGCCGAGGTCGAACGGCTCGAGGCGGTGATGGCGGCGCACGGCTGGATCGACGCGGTCCGGCACGTCTTCCCGCCGGAGCAGAGGCTCTACACCTGGTGGAGCTATCGGGCTCGGGATTGGGCCGCTTCGGATCGGGGACGCCGGCTCGACCACGTGTGGATCACGCCCACCCTCCTGCCGTCTCTCGACGATGCGAAGGTCGTCCGGGAAGCGCGCGGCTGGCCGCGGCCTTCCGACCATGTGCCGGTGCTGATCGATCTGTCGCTTTGACGGGGTTGCAGCAGCCGCCCGTCGCGCCGATCAGAGCTCTCTCAGCAGTTCCTGCCGCTTCGCACGCTCTTCGGAGGCGGTAATCAGACCCTCCTCGCGGGCGAGTTGCAGCTGGCGGAGACGATCGAGAAGCTCGGCATTCTGCGGCTGCGCGAGGCGATCGTGGTCGGTCGGACCGGCCGGCAGGGTCTCGCGCAGCTCCTCGCTGAAGCCGGCCTCCTGTTGCCGCACCAGCGGGCGCCGCACACGGGCCTGCTCCGACGCCGCCCCGGCCAGGGGGCGTGCGGGCCGTCGCGGCGAATAGGTCTCCACGATCTCCCGGGATGAACTCCTTTGCGGCCGAGGTGCTGCATCGCGATGCACCACCACCGTCTCGTCGACTGCATCCGAATCCGCCGATGCCGCTTGCCGCCGCGGGCGCCGCACCGGCTCGCGCACCGCGCCACGCGGGGCCGACGCGGCCGCATCGTCGCGTGACGTGCGGTGGTGGAACATCGGCACGTGGCGAATGACGCGCGGCTCCCCGCTTTCGCCGTCGCTCCGCCACTGCGCCCGCAGGAACGGATCGCTGCTCGGGACGCGCTTCCGTGTCGTCACCTCGATGCGGCGCGAGCGGAGTACATAGAGGGTCCATAGCAGGATCGGCACGGCGCGCCAGACGAGGCCGGAAAGCGCCAGTCGATCCAGTTCCCGCGGTCCCGACTCGACCAGGACCGCGAAGAACAAGGCGGCGACACAGAGACCGATGCCCGCGGCAATGTAAAAGTAGCGGCTGAAATCCGCGCTCTCGAGCCGGAGCCGGCCTGCGGCCTTCCAGGCGGCTGCGAGGAACACGATGTCGGCAGCGAGAACCAGCCAGAACTCGTCCGGCCGCTGCGACACGCTTACCAGGATGCGCACGTCCTGGTACAGGAGTATGATCGGGCCGAGAACGAGGCACGCGAGCAGGAAGAACGCCCAAGCGTAGACACCGTAGAGTGGGTGGTGCCGTGCGGCATCGCCGGGCAGATACACCCAGTCGCCAGAGCGTGTGCGATACGGCACGTCGCGCATCGCCGCCACTTGTTCGCTCGTATCAGCCATTTGTCGTGCCGCCGGCCCCCAAGCTACACCTCGTGTGGATCGTACACGAGGGCAACTTCAATGTCATGCGCCCCTTGGCACCGGTCAACGCACTATAATGTCGTAATTCCTGCCCTATAGAGAAAGTACCTGCCCGGACGCACATCTTCTGGCGGCGGCAGCGGGCGAAGCGCTGCGTGCTCCAGCGGCTGGTCGCTGGCGACGATCGCGTCCGGACGCAGCAGCCGTACCAGCCAGGGAGCGATCTCCGCTGTCAGGGCTGCCGTCTCTTCCGGATCGCCGGTGCCGATGTCCGAGTGCAGCAGCGCAACCTGCCCGCCGAGGCGGCGCGTCGCGGCAGGCAGCGTTTCCCGCAAGTCACCGAGGAACAGATGGCTCGCCTCCGGGATGCAATCGGGATGCGCCCTCACTTCCCGTTCGAACACGAAGATCTCCCGGTCCGGCAGGATTGAGCGCAGATGATCGTAGGTGCGTCCGTTGCCGAGGCCCAGTTCCACAACCAGGCCCGGCAGCTCACGCAACAGCGAGGCGCCGAGATCGAGGCAGGCGCGTTGCGCCTGCAGGCGGCGGATGGCGCTGTCCAGTCGACTCATTCGCTAACCCGTCAGCCCCTCTCGGTCATCGCGATACGCAGCTGCTCCGTCGTCGCCTCCAGGCGGTGCGCAAGCTCGCGCATGATCTCGACCGCAATCTGCGGAAACTCGGTGATGAGCCGGAAGAAGAGCTCCTTGGAGATGCGCAGTGTCACGAGGTCCGTTTCCGCCCGCACCGTCGCCGTGCGCGGAATGTCGACGAGGATCGCGATCTCCCCGACGATGTCGTTGGCTCCGAGACGCGCGACGCGGATCTCGCCCCGGGAGGAATTGACCAGCACCTCCGCATCACCCTCGATCAGGATGTAGGCCGCATCCCCCATGTCGCCCTGCCGGAAGAGCACGTCTCCACGCTTGAAGATGACGCGCTCGCTGGTGAACGCCAAAAGCTTCAGCTTCGAAGGCTCGATGCGGGAGAACAGCGGAATTTTCCGCAGGACTTCCACTTCCTCGTTGAGCGACATGTGCCTGCCCCCTCGACTTCGGATTCTGGTCGTGCATCACTCGGCGGCGACCAACCCCCGCAGAGCTGCGCCGGCCTGTTCGAGCTCGGCATAAGTCCCTTGTTCGACCAGGCGGCCGTCCTGCATCACGAGCACCCGGTCGAAGCGCTGCGCCTGGCTCGGTTGGTCGAGCACCCAGACGAGGCATCGTCCCTCGGTCTCGGCGAACAGCGAATCCAGGATTCGGTTGCGGGCGCCGTTGTCGAGCGTCGCCGTCGCTTGGTCGACGATCATGATGTCCGGCCGCTTGAGTACGCAACGTACCAGGGCGATCTTTTGCCGCTGGCCCGCCGAGAGGCGTCCGCCGCCGATCCCCGCGTTGGAATCGAGCCCCACCACGATGATGTCCTCGCGCAGCCCCAGCGCGTCCACGACCTCGGCGATCAGCTCTCCCACCCTGGCCGGGCCCTGGGCAGTGCCGTGCACGACCTTTCCGAACAGAATATTGTCCTGGATGCTGGCGGCGGCGCTGTAACGTCCGGCGTCGAAGAACTCGATCGAGCCCCGCAGATGCGGCGGCAGGTCGGCGGCGAAGACTCGCCGCGCTTCGAGAATGCGCTCCTTCAGGGCATCGTCGATGACGCCGAGCCGATGTCGCGCGGGGATCATCTTGAACGGCAAGGCGAGAAGCCGTGCACGTTCGTGCTCCTCCAGCTCGGCGATCGACAGCCGGTTGAGCCGCGCCAGGATCGCCTGAAGCTCGCTCAGATCTTCGGCGCCGACGAAGCTGTAGCGTTCGAATATCTCCTGATCGGGGTCAAGATCGCCGAACAGCTCGACCATCACTTCCGCGATCTCGCGGCCGGCCTCCAGCAGACGCTCCCTAATGCCGACCTTCTCGAGCACCGCGCGCACGTAGTCGCTGCCGGCGAGATTGTCGATTTCGAACTCGGGACCGACAGGGGAGCCGAACAGCAGATTCTCGGCGAGGGTCGCATTCTCGTTATAGCGCTCGGCGTCGAACGGCTCGACGAGACCTGCCATGTCGGGATGCGAGAGCCGCTCGCGGAGCTCGCATCGCGCCTGCAGCAGCCTTTCCGCCAGGGCGGGATTGGCAGCAGGATCGATGACCCCACGGAGGCCGAGCTCGTAGACCTCGCGGTCGAGATCGAAGGCGTGCAGGAGCTCGACCAGACGCCGCGACATGCCCTGACTGTCCTCGACTCCCGCGGCGGCATAGTCGACCCAGTCTGCGAGGATGTCGTCGGCAGTGTTGCCGGCGAGCGCCGCCTCGGCAGCTCGTGCCGCTCGCTCGCCCCGCTCGTCGGCTGGGGGACGCAGCGGCCGGTGCTTCAGGCCGAGCAGAATATTGTCGCGGATGCTGGCCGCGAAGAGCTGGGCTCCCTGGCCGACATAAGCCATTCGCCGGCCGGTCACCGCTTCCGGCAGCTGAAACAGGTCTTCGCCGGCGACCATCACGCGCCCCGACGTCGGCTGAAGGAGCCGTGCGAGTATCATCGCGACCGCCTCCTTGCCGCCGCCGCCTGGCCCGACGATCGCGACGCGTTCCGAGAGCCCGAACGTGAACGAGACGCCTTCGAGCAGCGTCGCGCCATCCTCGACGTAGCTCACGTTGACGAAAGACACCTCACCCGACGGATCGAACGGCGTCACCGCCTCCGGCTCCTCGAGCTGCAGCCGCTCGTCGAGGAGTCCGGGTGGCTCGAACTGCTCGATCACCTGCTCGTACTTGATGCGGGCATCTTCCTTCTGCTGGTAGAAGAGCAGCAACTCCTTCCAGGGCGCGGACATATCCTTGTAGGCAGCGAGCACGGCCACGAGCGCACCGAACGAAAGATCACCTCTGATGACCAGATAACCGCCGATCAGATAGAAGAAGAACGGCGTCAACTGGGCCAGGAAGTTATTCAGAAACTTGATGAAGAACTTTCGCTGATAGATCTCGAAGCGAATCTCGTAGATCCGTCCCAGCAGATCGGCAAACCCTGCCCGGTGGAAGTTCGATGCGTCGTGCGCCCGTATCTCCGCGATACCGGAGATCGACTCGCCCAGCCGATCGGAGAGGCGACGGACAGTGCGGACGCGCTGCTTCGCCAGGTCGTTCACCCGACGCTGCAGCTTCGGGATGAGGTAGCCCTGCAACGGGTACAGCGAGATCGCGGCGAGGCCGAGGAAGGGATCCTGGACCAGGATGAAGGCGAAGATCGTGAGCAGCTGCCCGCCCTGGAAGACCGGCTGCGCGACCGCGTCGCCGATGAAGCCGCCGAGCGGCTCCACCTCCGAGGTGATCATGGGGATGATCTCGCCCTGGCTCACTCGCTTGAAGTGCGGCAGCGGGAACCTGAGGACGCGGCTGTAGAGCTCGTAGCGCAGCCGCCGCAGCATGCGCTCGCCGAGGCGGCCCTTCCATACGTTGATTGTGAACTTGAACGCGCCGTTGATCAGCACGAGCAACAGGAAGATCCCGCAGAGCAGCACGAGGTACGGAATCTGGTCGAATTCCATGCCGAGCAGCTCGGCCGGAAAGTCCTGCCCGTTGATGGCGCGGTTGATGATCGTCTTCGGCAGCTCGAGCGACAGATACAGAAACGGGAATGCCGCCAGCGTCACCAGCAGTAACAGGACCTGCTGCCGCGCGCTGTAGCGGAACACGAACCCGTAGATGGTCTTGCTCATGCCCTTCCGTCCGCGGATGCCGACGCTCCGGGACCGCTCCCCTGCACCCCGGGGGAAGATACTACCCGACCGATGGAGCGTAAACGACCGGTCGGAGCGGCAATTTGCCGGTTCCTCCCTCTCGCCGGCTGTGCGATAGTCCCGGCGAACTCGCGGCCGAGACACGCCGCACCTGGGGGCAATGACGGTGCGGCCGTGGCCGCACGCTTTTACGGACCCGCGCATGACAGGATCGGACAGGACCTGTCGCATTCTGATCTACAGTCACGACAGCTTCGGCCTCGGGCACCTGCGACGGTGTCGTGCGATCGCGCATGCGCTGGTGGAAGCGAACCGCAACGTTTCGGTCCTGATCCTGTCGGGATCGCCGATCATCGGGAATTTCGACTTCCGAGCCCGTGTCGACTTCGTTCGCGTGCCGGGCATCATCAAGCTTCGCAACGGCGAATACACCTCGCTGAAACTGCACATCGACACCGACAAGACCCTGGCGATGCGCTCGTCGATCATTCGCCACACGGCAGAGATCTTCGATCCGGACATATTCCTCGTGGACAAGGAGCCCCTCGGACTGAGGGGGGAGGTCGCCGACACCCTCGCCCTCCTCAAGGAGCGCGGCACACGGCTCGTGCTCGGGCTGCGCGACGTCATGGACGAGCCCGAGCTGCTCGTTCCGGAGTGGCAGCGAAAGAACGTTCTGCCCGCGCTGCGCGATCTCTACGACGAGATCTGGGTGTACGGCCTGCCGCAGATTTGCGACCCGCTCGAAGGCATAGCGGTCCCGAGATCGGTCCGCAGGAAGATGGTCTACACCGGCTACCTGAAGCGGGAAGTTCCGGCGAGCCCGCCCTCGCACGAGGTCGCTTCGCTGACCGAGGAACCGTTCCTGCTGGTGACGCCGGGTGGCGGCGGCGATGGCGAGGAGCTGATCGACTGGGTCGTCAGCGCCTACGAGCGCGCCGCCGACCTGCCGCATCGCGCGCTCGTCGTGTTCGGGCCGTTCATGCCCGCGGAGCGCCAGTCCGAGTTCTGGCGACGGATCGAGCGCATCGACAACATGAGCGCCATCACCTTCGACGCCCACCTGGAGTGGCTGATGCTCCGCGCCGAGGGCGTGATCGCCATGGGCGGTTACAACACGTTCTGCGAGATCCTCTCGTTCGACAAGCGCGCCATCATCGTTCCGCGAACCAAGCCTAGGCTGGAACAGTACATCCGCGCCGCAAGGGCGCAGGAGCTCGGGCTCGTCCGAATGCTCCGCGAAGATTGCGGCCGCGACCCCGCGACCATGGTCGCCGCCTTGCGCCAGTTGCCGTTCCAGCAGCGCCCCTCCGAGGTGGTCGTCCCCGGCCTCCTCGACGGGCTGGAGAGCGTGAACCGGCTGGTGCGGCCGTGGCTCTCGGGCGAGCGGACGCCGCGCGTCCGCCTCGCACACCGTCGCGGATAGCGAGGATCGCCTTCGTCGTGACCGGTACCGTCGCTGTCATCGTCAAGGGCTACCCGCGCCTGTCGGAAACCTTCATAGCCCAGGAGATTCTGGCGCTCGAACGCCGCGGCCTGGCGCAGCGGATCGTCTCGCTCCGCCATCCGACCGACACGAAAGTCCACGCCCTCAACCAAGCGATCCGGGCACCGGTCGACTATTTGCCGGAGTACCTATATCAGGAGCCGCTCCGGGTGCTGCGCGCCTGGTGGAAGCTGCGCAAGCGGCCCGGGTATCGGAGGGCACGGAGTGTCTGGCTTCGGGACTTCGCCCGCGACCGCACGCCGAACCGCGGACGCCGCTTCGGCCAGGCTCTCGTGCTCGCGGCGGAGCTTCCGGCCGGGGTCTCCCGTCTCCACGTGCACTTCCTGCACACGCCCGCCTCGGTCGCGCGCTACGCCGGCCTCCTCACCGGGCTTCCCTGGTCGGTGTCGGCGCATGCGAAGGACATCTGGACCACCCCCGACTGGGAGAAGGCGGAAAAACTCGCGGACTGCGAGTGGCTGGTCACCTGCACGGAGTCCGGTGCCCGGCATCTGTCGGAGGTGGCCGCAGCCGCCGGGCTCCCGGCCCGGAAGGTCGAGCGGGTCTATCATGGCCTCGATCTCACGCGCTTCCCGCCCATGACGACCGACCGGCCGCCACGCAATGGTGCCGATCCGTCGGATCCGGTCACGATCCTCTCCGTCGGGCGCGCGGTGCCGAAGAAAGGCTACGACGACCTGCTCACCGCACTGGCTCGCCTGCCCGCCGGGCTCCACTGGCGGTTCGTACATATTGGCGGCGGTGTGCTGCGCGACCGCCTGCGGGAGCGGGCGGGGTTGCTCGGCCTGGACGCGCGGATCGAGTGGCGCGGCGCCTGCACGCAGGACGAAGTGATTGCCGCCTACCGCGCTGCGGATCTGTTCGTTCTCGCGAGCCGGATCGCCGAGGACGGCGACCGGGACGGTCTTCCCAACGTGCTGATGGAGGCGCAGACACAGGCGCTCGCCTGCCTCGCAACGCGAGTCTCGGCGATCCCGGAGCTGATCGAAGACGGCTTTACCGGACTGATGGTGCCGCCGGAGGATCCCCAGGCATTGGCGGATGCCCTGCACCGCCTGATCGTCTCGCCCGCAGAGCGGTCCGCACTCGGGCGCGCCGGAGAGCTCCGGGTGCGAACTCGGTTCGGGTTCGAAGCCGGAATCGACCGGCTGGCGGCACGATTCGGACTCCCGCATGCGGGCGAGCCGGTAAGAGATGCCGCCGCCGCGCCCGCCCGTTAGCGTCCATGGATGTCGCCTTCTATGCACCGCTGAAACCACCCGACCATCCGGTACCGTCCGGCGACCGCCGCGTTGCCCGTCTGCTCATGGCGGCGTTGGAGCGCTCGGGCTATCGACCAGTGCTCGCGTCGCGCTTCCGGAGCTACGACGGGCAGGGCGACGCGGGCCGACAACGCCACCTCCAGGCGCTGGGGAGCCGGATTGCCGCACAAATCGTCGCGGACTGGAAGCAGCCCGGTGCGAAGCCGCCGGATGCCTGGTTCACCTATCATCTCTACTACAAGGCGCCGGACTGGATCGGCCCTGCAGTCTCGAGAGAGCTCGGCATTCCCTATTTCGTCGCCGAAGCGTCCTATGCGCCGAAGCGCGCCGGCGGTCCCTGGAACGCCGGACATGAGGCTACGGCGCGCGCGCTGCGACAGGCGGCACGGGTGTTCTGCCTGAACCCCAATGACGTGCCTTGCATAGCGCCCGTGGTCGCTGAACCGGACCGGATCGTCATGCTGCCGCCATTCCTGGAAACGGCACCCTACAGGCAGGCGGCGGACCGGAGGCGTGAATCGCGCGGGGTGATTGCCGGCCGGCACGGTCTCGACCCCGATGCGCCATGGCTTCTGGCGGTGGCGATGATGCGATCCGGCGACAAGCTGCAGTCGTACGAGGCTCTGGCACGATCCCTGCTCCAGCTCCCCAGCCAACCATGGCAGCTGCTGGTCGTCGGCGACGGCCCGGCCCGCCCGGCGGTCGAGAGGGCTTTCGCAGCCTTCGACCCGGGCCGGATCCGCTTCACGGGCCTGATCGACGCCGCGGCGCTTCCCGCCATCTATGCCGTCGCGGACGTCTTCGTCTGGCCCGCGGTCAACGAGGCTTACGGCATGGCGCTCCTCGAGGCCCAGGCCTCCGGTCTTCCGGTGCTCTCCGCGAGGACAGGCGGCGTGCCGGGCGTCGTCGCCGACGGTGAGACCGGGATACTGGTGCGACCCGGCGATGACCGGGCCTTCTCCGAGGCGCTCGCCAGGCTGATCGGCGATCCGGCACTTCGGGACCGGTTCCGCGCTGCGGCGCTCGACGTCACCGCGACCCGCCACGACATCGGCACGGCCGCCGAGATCCTGGGCCGAGGCATGGCGGGCCCGCCATGACCTTCCTGCTGATGCTGAGACACGCGCCGACCGCATGGAACGAGGCGGGCCGGATTCAGGGCAGGACCGACGAGCCGCTCTCGGCCAGTGGCCGGGCGTTGGCTGCCCGGTGGCGGATCTCCGCCCGTTTCGGCGACTTCTCCTGGACGTCGAGCCCGCTCGCCCGCTGTCGGGAAACCGCCCGCCTGATGGGAGGCAGCGATGCCGCGGTCGAGCCTCGCCTGATCGAGATGGCGTGGGGCGCCTGGGAGGGTTGCACGCTCGCTTCGCTTCGACGCGAGCACGGCGCCGCGATGGCGGCCAACGAGGCGCGCGGGCTGGACTTCACCCCGCCGGGCGGCGAAAGTCCGCGCATGGTTCAGATGCGCCTCCTTCCCTATTTCGCAGAAATCGCCGCCGAGGCGCGCCCACGCATTGCAGTGACCCACCGCGGCGTGATCCGCGCTACGCTCGCGCTCGCCACCGGCTGGGATATGAAGGCGGAGGCACCGGTGAAGATCGCCCGCTACGCGGCTCACCTCTTCAGCTTTTCACCTGCGGGCACGCCGCGCATCGAGCGTTTGAACATCCCGCTGCAGCCGCCGCCATTGAGTGCCGCATGACCCCAGCCAGACCGAAATTGCTGTTCTGGGTTCAGCATCTCCTCGGCATCGGGCATCTGCGCCGGGCGGCAACGCTCGCGCGGGCGCTCTGCAGCGCCGGCTTCGGCGTGAAGGTGGTGTCGGGCGGACTGCCCGTGCCGGGGCTCGACGTCGGCACGGCGGCGTTCGTCCAGCTTCCGCCGACGCGCGCGGTCGACGTCTATTTCAAGGTGCTGGTGGACGAGACGGGCAAGGAGATCGACGACGCCTGGCGCGAGAACCGGAAGAACAGGCTGCTCGAGGTCTACGACGACTTTCGCCCGGACATCCTTCTGACGGAGCTGTTCCCGTTCGGCCGCCGTCAGCTTCGCTCCGAATTGGTCCCGCTGCTGGAGTATGCGAGGAGCCGGGAGCAGCGGCCGCTGATCGCCTGCTCGGTACGCGACATCCTGGTAGCGCCGGCCAAGGACGAACGCATGCGCGAGATGCTGGAGCGTGCGCGGCGCTACTACGATCTCGTACTGATTCACGGCGACCCGGACCTGGTCTCGTTCGACGAGACCTTCCCCCACATGGCGGAGATCGCGGACCTCGCTCGTTATACCGGCTACGTCGTCGATCGCGGAGCGGGAGCTGCTGCGCCGGCATCGCGAACGGACGGCGTGATCGTCTCGGCCGGCGGCGGCGCCGTCAGTGAGCCGCTGCTGCGAGCCGCCCTCGCTGCCCGACCCCTCACGCAACTCGCTTCGGAGCCCTGGCGTGTCCTCGTCGGCCACAGCCTCTCCGACGAAGTCTACGCCGAGCTGCGTACGGCGGCGCCCGCGGGGGTAACGGTGGAGCGCGCCCGGCCGGATTTCACCTCGCTGCTGCGAACTGCGTCGCTCTCGCTCTCGCAAGGCGGCTACAACACCGTGATGGAGGTGCTGGACGCCGGCATCCGCGCCGTGATCGTGCCCTATGCTGGCGGGCTCGAGACGGAACAGACCCTGCGGGCACGACGGCTCGCCGAACGCTCGGTCCTCCAGGTGGTCGAGGAGTCGGAGCTTACGCCCGAGGCGGTCGCGGCGGCGGTCGACCGGGCGGCGGCCGGGCCGCCGGCCACACTGGCCGGCCTAGACACGTCGGGCGCAGAGGTCACTCCGCGGCTGTTGCGCGAGGCGCTGGCGCGGCTCAGAGACACACCTTCGCCGTGAGCCGCCACTGGGCAGGCTTGGATCGGGAGCTCGACGCCTGGGCGGAGGCCGGTCGCACCGCCACATTCTGGTGGCGCGACGACGATGCCGCAGAGCGGACGCGCGCCCTCGACCGGCTGCTCGATCTCGCCGAGCGCACGGGAACGCCGATCGGCATCGCCGTCATTCCGGCCGCAGCGACATCGGCCCTGGTCTCGCACCTCGACGTACACCCGCGCACGACCATACTGCAGCACGGTTGGGCGCACGTGAACCACGCACTGGCAGGGGCGAAGCGAGCCGAGCTCGGCGGAGACCGTCCGATCGAGGCGGTTCGGAACGACATCGCGCGGGGACGCAGCCGTCTGCATGAGTTGCTGGGACGACCCGCGCCGCCCTACCTGGTGCCGCCCTGGAACCGAATCGCCCCGGAGGTGGCGTCCGGCCTGCCGTCGCTCGGATTCAGGGGGCTCTCCACCTATGGCCCCAGAAGCGCTGGCCGGAAGTGCGGTCTCGCTCGGGTGAATTGTCACATCGATCCGATAGACTGGCGCGGCACCCGCCGGTACGTGGGGGAAGAGCGCGCGGTGCAGGAGGTCGTCCGGCATCTTCGTGCACGCCTGGAACGGCGTCTCGATCCCGACGAGCCGACGGGGCTGCTGACGCATCATCTGGTGGCGGATGACGGATGCTGGGAGTTCGCGGAAGCGTTGTTGGAGCGCACGACACGGCATGGCGCGGCGCGATGGCTGACTCCGGAGGCCGCGTTCCTGACCGATTCCGGAGCGGCATGACCGGCGGAGGCCGAACGTTCCGTTACGAAGCCTCCCGCGTGTTGCCTGACATCGCACGCGGGTTGGCCGGCTTCGCGGTTACGGCCGGGCCGTTGCCGTGGCTCCTCGCAAGTCCCATCCCGCTTTTCATTCTCGGCGGCCTTTCGCTCGCGTTCGCGATCTTCACCATCGGCGCAGTACGACGCCTGCGTACCGTGGTCCGTCTCGACGAGACCGGCATATCGACCTCGGGCGGCGGAGGCGCTACCGTGTCCTGGAACGATATGCAGGCGGTCGATCTGAGCTATTTCTCGACGCGCCGCGACAGGGAGAGAGGTTGGATGCAGTTGCGCGTGCGGGGCAACACGGGCACCATCCGCATAGACTCGAGCCTCGACGGCTTCCGTACAGTTGCCGACAGTGCGATCGCCGCGGCGAGCGCACGCGAGCTGCCCATGACCGAAACGACGCTCGCGAACATGGCGGCTCTCTCCGCGGGAGAGCTTCACCGGCCGCACGAGCCCGTGACGCAGCCTCGCAGACGCCGGTGATGCCGAACCTCCTCGAAGTCCGGAACCTGCAGATCGATTTCGGCATCCACGGCGGAAGCATCCGTGCCGTGGACGGGGTCTCCTTCCGCGTGCCCGAGGCATCGACGGTGGCCCTGGTCGGCGAATCCGGCTCCGGTAAGTCGGTGACCGCTCAGGCAATCATGGGAATCCTGCCGGAGATCGCACGCATCTCCGGCGGCGAGATCGTCTTCAACGATCCGGCGCCGCGTGACGGCGTCCCCCAGACCGTCGACATCGCCCGGCTCGACCCGGACAGCCGCACGATGCGGAAGATCCGGGGCGGGCGCATCTCGATCATCTTCCAGGAGCCGATGACGTCGCTTTCGCCGCTGCACACGGTCGGCGACCAGGTCTCGGAGGCGCTTCACCTGCACCGGGACGTCAGTCCACGTGCCGGCAAGGAGCTGACCGAAGAGATGCTCCACCTCGTCGGCTTTCCAAACCCGTCACGAGCGCTTCGCACATATCCCTTCGAGCTTTCGGGCGGCCTCAGACAGCGAGCGATGATCGCGATGGCGCTGATCTGCCGCCCCGCCCTTCTGATCGCCGACGAGCCGACCACCGCGCTCGACGTCACCATCCAGGCCCAGATCCTGAAGCTCATCAAGGACCTTCAGGCCGAGCTCGGCATGGCGGTCCTGCTCATCACCCACGATCTCGGCATCGTCGCCAACATCGCCGACGAAGTGGTCGTCCTCTATCACGGCCGTGTGATGGAGGCCGGGATGCTCGAGGATGTCTTCCGCCGGGCAGAGCACCCGTACCTCAAGGCGCTGTTGCGTGCCGTACCGCGCTTTCAGATGGCGCCCGACGAGCGGCTCGTGCCGATCCGCGAGGTCGAGCCCCGCACCGGCCATCTGATGCGCGCCCGGACGGAAGAAACCACCGACGTGGCATCGGACCGCCCGCTGCTCGAGGTCCGCCACCTGACGAAGACCTTCCGGATTCGCAAGGGAGGCGTCATCGGCAAGCGGATCGACGACGAGGTCGTGGCTGCCGAGGACGTCAGCTTCTCGATCCGCCGCGGCGAGTGCCTCGGCCTCGTCGGCGAGAGCGGTTGCGGCAAGACCACTGTCAGCCGGATCATCATGCGCGCCCTGGCACCCGACCGGGGCGAAGTCCTGTTCGACGACGGCGGCCGCCAGGTCGATCTGGTCAAGCTCTCCGGCGGCGAGCTCTTCGAATACCGGCGCAAGATCCAGTACGTCTTCCAGGACCCATTCAGCGCGCTCAACCCGCGCATGACGGCCTTCGACATCGTCGCCGAGCCGCTCGTGATCCATGGCATCGGCGACCAGCGCATGCGCACGGAAATGGTGCGGGAGCTGATGGCGCTGGTCGGGCTCGACGACCGCCACCTGAACCGCTACCCGCACAGCTTCTCGGGCGGTCAGCGCCAGCGCATCGGCATCGCCCGCGCCCTCGCTCTCCGACCCCGGCTCCTCCTCTGCGACGAGCCGGTCTCGGCGCTCGACGTCTCGGTGCAGGCGCAGATACTCAACCTGCTCAAGGATCTCCAGCGGGAGCTGGGCCTCACCTACCTGTTCGTCTCGCACAACCTGGCCGTGGTCGATTACATGGCCGACCGGATCGCGGTGATGTGCGCCGGACGGTTGGTGGAGCTGGCGCCGAGCTACCGCCTCTTCGAGCAGCCGCGGCATCCCTACACAAAGGCCCTGGTCGCGGCCGTGCCCAACCCCGACCTCGACTACCCGCTCGATTTCCAGATGGTCATGGACGAGCGCGCCTCGAACCCGGCCGCCTGGCCGCCGCCGTTCACGCTCGACGGCATTCAGCCCGCCGATCTCCTCGAGGTCGAACCGGGGCATTTCGTCCGAGCACGTAAATCCGCCAAGACCGAGGAGCTCGTCGCCTGATGCGCAGATTCGCCCGCCTCGACCTGCGCATCCGCGCCGTCGCCGCACTGTGGCTCGGCGCGATCGGCCTTTTCGTCGCACCGGCGGCGAGCGCGGCTCCGGTGCCGGTCGAGCCGCCGATGCTCGCGGAGAAGGTGGCCAAAGGGGAGCTCCCGCCGGTCGTGGAGCGGATGCCTGCGACCCCTCTCGTGCTATCGATCGACCGTCCGGACTGGAAGCCGGGCAAGCATGGCGGCGAAATCAGGACGCTGATGGGTCGGGGCCAGGACACGCGCCAGCTCGTCGTCTACGGCTACGCCCGCCTCGTCGGCTACGACCCGAACCTCAACCTCGTTCCCGATATCCTGGAGAGCTTCGAAGTCGAGGACGGGCGCATCTTCACGTTCCGTCTGCGTCCGGGTCACAAATGGTCCGACGGACATCCGTTCACCACCGAGGACTTCCGCTATTTCTGGGAAGAGGTGGCCCAGAACGAGGAACTGACCCCCGGGGGCCCGCCGATCGAGATGAGCGTCGACGGCGAGCTGCCGACGGTGGAGATCATCAACGAGACCACGGTCCGCTACACCTGGTCGAAGCCGAACCCGGCGTTCCTGCCGGCGATCGCCGGCGCCAGCCCGCTCTTCATCTATCGGCCCGCGCATTACATGCGGCAGTTTCACCAGAAACATACCGAGGCGGCCGAGCTGCAGGAGCGCGTCACGCGGCACCGTCAACGGAGCTGGGCCTCCCTGCACAACCTGATGGACAATCTGTACAAAAACGACAATCCGGAGCTGCCGTCGTTGCAGCCATGGATCAACACCACCTCCGCGCCGTCCGAGCGGTTCGTGTTCGTGCGCAACCCGTATTTCCATCGCATGGACGAGAACGGGCTGCAGCTTCCATATATCGACCGGATCATGATGGGCGTTGCCTCGGCTCAATTGATCCCCGCCAAGACGGGCGCCGGGGAATCGGACCTCCAGGCGCGCTATCTCCGCTTCGACAACATCACCTTCCTGAAGCAGAACGCCGAGCGCTATGGCTATAAGGTCCACCTCTGGCGGACCGGCAAAGGCGCGCATCTGGCGCTCTACCCGAACCTCAACACGGTTGACCCTGTATGGCGTGAGATCTTTCGCGACGTGCGTTTCCGCCGAGCGCTGTCGCTGGCCGTAAACCGGGAAGAAGTCAACCAGGTGATCTATTTCGGTCTAGCGCTCGGCGGCAACAACACGCTCCTGCCCGAAAGCCCCCTCTACGACGAGTCGATCCGCACGATGTGGGCGAACTTCGACCTGGAGCAGGCCAACGCGCTGCTCGACGAGATGGGGCTGGCGCGCGGCGACGACGGCATTCGCCGCCTGCCCGACGGCCGACCGGCATCGATCATCGTCGAAACCGCCGGGGAGAGCACCGAAGAGACGGATGTCCTTCAGCTCGTGCACGACAGCTGGCTGAAAGCCGGGATCAAGCTCTACACGAAGCCGCTGCAGCGCGAGGTCCTGCGCAACCGTATCTTCGCGGGCGAGACCCTGATGTCGGTCTGGTCCGGTCTGGAGAACGGTCTCGCCACCCCGGAAATGTCGCCGGCGGAACTGGCGCCGACCAGCCAGCATCAGCTTCAGTGGCCGGCCTGGGGCCAGTACTACGAGACCAACGGCCAGGCCGGCAAACCGATCGACATGCCGGTGCCGGAGAAGCTCATGAGCCTCTATCGCGAGTGGCGGGAGGCGACGAACGTCGACGAGCAGCGCCGCATCTGGCAGGAGATGCTGCGGCTCTATGCGGACGGTGTCTTCAGCATCGGCATCATCGGCGGAATATTACAGCCGGTCGTAGTGGCCGGGAGGTTGCGCAACGTGCCGGAGGAAGGCTTCTACAACTGGGATCCCGGCGCACACTTCGGCATCTACCGCCCGGACACGTTCTGGCTCGACGACGGTGGGCGCTGAAGGCTCATGAAGGGGGTGGATCCCAGCCGGGGGACCGGCAGGAATAAGGTGGGGCGTCATCCCGAGGAGGTCGCGTGAGCGACCGTCTCGAACGACGAAGCTCGGTCCATGATCGTTTCTCGATCTCCGAGCACAGCGAGCGCCGGAGGAGGCGGAAGTGTTCGCTTACGTAATGCGCCGGATCATGATCATGATCCCGACGCTGCTGGCGGTCAGCCTGATCGTCTTCGTCATCATCCAGCTTCCTCCGGGTGATTACCTCTCGAACCAGATCGCCGAGCTCCAGGCGCGCGGCGAAAACGTCGACCAGTCGAAGATCGAGTTTCTGCGCCGCCACTACGGGCTCGACCGGCCGATGCACGAGCAGTACCTGCTCTGGGTCTGGGGCCTGCTGCAGGGCGATCTCGGCTATTCGTTCGAATACAACATGCCGGTGTCGGAGGTGGTCGGCGACCGGCTGTTCCTCACCTTCCTCCTCTCCTTCTCGACAATCGTGTTCACCTGGCTCGTGTCGTTCCCGATCGGCGTCTACTCGGCGACGCACCAGTACAGCTGGACCGACCACGGCCTGACCTTCCTCGGCTTCCTCGGTCTCGCCACGCCCAATTTCCTGCTCGCGCTGGTGCTGCTCTATGTCGGCAACGTCTGGTTCGGGACCTCGATCGGCGGCCTGATGGACGACCGCTACATCGGTCAGCCGATGAGCTGGGGCAAGTTCCTGTCCGTTCTCGAGCATCTCTGGGTGCCGGTCATCGTCATCGGCACGGCCGGCACGGCGGGCATGATCCGGCGCCTTCGCGCCAATCTTCTGGACGAGTTGCGCAAGCAGTACGTGATCACCGCGCGGGCCAAGGGCCTTCACCCGTTCCGCGCGCTCGTGAAGTATCCGTTGCGCATGTCGCTCAACCCGTTCATCGCCGACATCGGCAACCTTCTGCCGCAGGTCGTCTCGGGTGCCGCGATCGTCGCGGTCGTGCTCTCGTTGCCGACGACCGGCCCGATGCTGCTCGAAGCTCTCCAGAGCCAGGACATGTATCTCGCCGGGTCCTTCCTGATGTTCCTGTCGGCGCTGACGATCGTCGGCGTGCTGCTCTCCGACCTGGCACTCGCCGCGCTCGACCCGCGCATCCGCCTCGGCGCCTCGACATCGCGGTGACCGGCGGATGACCATTACCCATGACGAGGGCGCGGTAACGCGCCGACGGCCGGAGCCACTCGAGCATTTCGTCTCCCGCGAGCCGTTCGATCCCTATTCGGTCGAGACGCTGACACCGGAGCAGGAGCGCTATTACCTCGCCACCCAGTGGCAGCTGATGTGGTGGAAGCTGAAACGCCACCGCCTCGCCGTCGCATCCGGGATCCTGCTGCTGCTCCTCTATCTCTCGATCCTGATCAGCGAGTTCCTGGCGCCCTACGCACTCGATTCGCGCCACACGCAGCACATCTATGCCCCGCCGCAGTCGGTTCATCTGTTTCATGAGGGCGAGTTCGTCGGTCCGTTCGTCTACGGACTCAAGCAGACCCTCGACATGACGACGATGAAGCGCGTCTACACCGAGGATCCGACGAAGGTCCAGCCGATCCGGTTCTTCTGCCGCGGCGACCCCTACCGGTTCTGGGGCATGCTCGAGGCGCGGCTCCATCTCTTCTGCCCGGCGGAGGGCGGACAGCTCTTCCTGCTCGGCACCGACCGCCTCGGCCGCGACATGCTTTCGCGCATCATCTACGGGACCCGCATCTCGCTGACGGTCGGCCTGTTCGGCATCGCCATCAGCTTCACGCTCGGCATCGTGATCGGCGGCCTCGCCGGCTATTACGGCGGCTGGGTCGACAACATCTCGCAGCGGGGAATCGAGGTCGTGCGCTCCTTTCCCGAGCTGCCGCTCTGGATGGCGCTGTCGGCGGCGCTGCCGGTGACCTGGAGCCCGATCCTCGTCTATTTCGGCATCACCATCATTCTCGGCCTGCTCGACTGGACCGGCCTCGCCCGTGCCGTGCGCTCGAAGCTGCTGGCGCTCCGGGAGGAGGACTTCTGCACCGCCGCGCAGCTCATGGGCGCGCGACCGGCCCGGATCATCGGGCGGCACCTGTTGCCGAGCTTCGCCAGTCACCTGATCGCCTCCGCCACCCTCTCGATCCCGCACATGATCCTCGGCGAGACGGCGCTCAGCTTCCTCGGCCTCGGCCTGCGGCCGCCCATCACGAGCTGGGGCGTGCTTCTCACCGAAGCCCAGAACATCAACGTCGTCGCGCTCTATCCGTGGCTGATGCTGCCCGTCGTCCCGGTTATCGTGACGGTCCTGGCGTTCAATTTCCTCGGCGACGGCCTGCGCGATGCCGCGGACCCGTACAGCTGATCGAACGCAACGAAGGAGAGCTCCATGAGCGACTGGAAGTTCACGAAGATCGAAGAGCGCGGCCCGGTCGCGGTCGTCAGGTTCGATCGAGGCGAGGCCCTGAATGCCTTCAACGAGCCGCTGGTCCGCGAGCTGACCGACGTTGCGCATTCCTTCTATGATCGCCACGACATCCATGCAGTGGTGCTCACGGGCACGACGAAGGCGTTTTCCGCCGGCGCAGACCTGAAGGAGCGGTATGGCGGCGCCGGGTTCGCCGCCCAGCGGGATCGAAGCCAGCTCGGGCGGCGGCTATGCCGGGCCTGGGAGGAGATGCCGCAGATCACCGTCGCCGCCATCGAAGGCCTCGCGGTGGGCGCCGGCGTGGCGCTCGCGATCTCCTGCGATTGGCGGACGATGGGACGGGGCGCGTACCTGTACGTGCCTGAGGTCAAGATCGGCCTGACGTTGCAGTGGCAGGCCATCCCCCGTCTGATCAGCCTGGTCGGGCCGGCACGCGCCAAGCGCATCATCGTGCTCTGCGAGAAGATGCCGGCGGAACAGGCCTTCGACTGGGGCCTGGTGGATGCCCTTGCCGATGACGGTCAGGCGGTCACCGAGGCGCTGAAGCTGGCCGAAGCCGCGGCAGCCATGCCGCCGGAGATCGTGACGATGAGCAAGCAGGCGGTGAACGCGACCGCGAATGCGCTGCTCCACGCCACCTCGTTCATGGACTCGGATGTGTCGCTGCTGGTACGGGACGCGGAGCCGGCGCGGCGAGCACGCGAAGCGTTCGCCAAGGGCAAGAAGTAAGCCCGGAAACGGGCTGCCGCGGGCTCAGTGAAACTGGCCGCGGTAGACCCAGATCTGGACGACTTCCCGCGCCTGTGCCACGGGAAGCTCCGGATGGTGATAGCGGTAGACGCGCTCGGCCACCTCCAGGGCGTCGCTTTCCGAGCAGCCCTTCAGGAGCATGCCGGAAAAAGCCCGCTCGACGGCGGGCCGGCAACGACAGTCGGAGAGGACGTCGGCGCCGGGACAGGTGATCTCGGTCGTTCTCTCCTGGATCTCAGGATCGCTTCTTCCGGCCATAGAGTTCAAACCTCTGGTCGACGAGCTCGTAGCCGAGCTCGGTGGCGATTCGCTCTTTCAGCTGTTCCAGCTCTTCGCTCTGGAATTCGATCACTTCGCCGTTGTCGACGTCGACGAGGTGGTAGTGGTGCTCGACGTTGACCTCGAACCTCGAGAAGCTCTCGTTGAAGTCGTGGCGCTTCACCAGATTCATCTGGTCGAGCAGGTGCAGCGTGCGATAGACGGTCGCGATGCTGACCGATTTGTCGAGCTCCTTCGCTCGCTGGTAAACCTCGTCGACCGAGGGATGATCCTCGGACATGTCGAGCACCTGGAGGATGGCGCGCCGCTGGGCAGTCATCTTGACGCCCGCGTCGATGCAGCGCTGCTCGAGCTCCTTCATGGTTGCCTCCTTGGACGGATGCTCCGCAATTGCGAAGCCGAGCCTCTTTATAGGTGCCGACGCCGAGCGGCGCAACCGCGTCCCCACCCGGCCGGGCGCCTGCGCTTGTGAACGCGACCGGCGGCAACTAAGGTTCGCGCGCCAGAGGTGCCTCGCCGAGGGAGACGAGCGATACTGACGATCTTGACGCTTGTGGGCGGGCTGGCCTGCGCCCTGCTGCTGGGCGGTATGGTGATCTTCGCCGGGTTTTTCGCGCCGCTCGCCTTCTCGAAGCTGCCGGAGGACACCGCGGCGGGCTTCGTTCGGGCGATCTTTCCTCCGTACTATTCGCTGATGACCCTGCTCGCCGGCGTTTCCGCGGCCTCGCTGTCGCTCGAGCGCCGCGGAGAAGCGATCGCGCTCGCCCTGGTCGCGGCCGGGTTTCTCCTCGCCCGCTACTGGTTGATGCCGGCGACGCAGCGCCTGCACGCCGCACGCGAAGCGGGCGAGTACGGCGCGGCGGAGCGTTTCGCCAAGGCGCACCGCCAGAGCGCGCTGCTCAACATGCTGCAGATCATCGTGGTGCTGGTCGTGATGGCGCGGCTCCTCGTCGCAGGCTGAATCCCGCCTGCTGGTTGGCGCTGCGGCGATGTCTCGCTACATCCGAGGAAGCGATCCGAATCACGTAGGAAGGGGAATGCACCCGTGGCGCGTCTGGTCTTCGTAGCTCTCGTGGCAATCGCCGTCGCCGCGAGCGGTCTGCTCGGCTATCTCATCGTCGAGGTGTTCCGCGGCGGCGAGAACGGCGCCGTGATCGGTCAGGCGCAGGTCGGAGGCCCGTTCGAGCTCGTCGACGGCGAGGGCCGGACGGTGACGGACGAGGAATTCCGGGGCGAGTACATGCTCGTCTATTTCGGCTATACCTATTGTCCGGACGTTTGCCCGACCGAGCTCCAGAACATGAGCCGCGCCCTGGAGCTGCTCGGCGAAGAGGCGGAAGCGGTGCGGCCGGTCTTCATCACCGTCGATCCCGAACGCGACACGCCGGAGGTGATCGAGAGCTACGTCGAGAATTTCCACCCGCGCATGGTCGGCCTCACCGGCTCGCCGGAGCAGATCGAGAAGGCGGCGAAATCGTACCGGGTCTACTACAAGAAGGCCGAGAGTGGATCGGCCTCAGAGTATCTGATGGACCACACCTCGATCGTCTATCTCATGGGCCGCGAGGGCGAGTTCCTGCGCCACTTCGGCTATGGCACTTCGCCCGAGGACATGGCCCAGGGAATCCGCAGCTACCTCTGACACAGGCAGCCCAGGCTCAGTCCGCCCCCGAAGTGGCCGCCGGCTCCGGCGACCCGCCCCCCGCCTCTTCACTGCGCCGCGCGAACAGCCGCATAACGAAGGCGAAGAAGACAGGCACGAAGAACACCGCCAGCACGGTCGCGGAGATCATCCCACCGAGCACGCCGGTGCCGATCGCGTTCTGGCTGGCGGCGCTGGCGCCGGTCGCGATGGCGAGTGGCGTGACGCCGAGGCTGAACGCGAGCGACGTCATGATGATCGGCCGGAACCGCAGCCGCGCCGCCTCCGCCGTCGCCTCGAGCGTAGACCGCCCTTCGGCCCGCAGATCCTTGGCGAATTCCACGATCAGGATCGCGTTCTTGGCCGAGAGACCGATGATCGCGATCAACCCGACCAGGAAGTAGACGTCGTTCGGCATCCCACGCAGGGTCACCGCAAGCACCGATCCGATCACGCCGAGCGGCACCACCAGCATCACCGAAAGCGGGATCGACCAGCTCTCATACAGCGCAGCGAGGAGCAGGAATACGAACAGGATGCTCAGCGCGATCAGCATCGGCGCCTGCGCACCGGTCTGAATTTCCTGAAGCGATTGGCCGGTCCACTCGTAGCCGAAGCCCGACGGCAGCTCGGCCGCGATCCGCTCTACTTCGGCGATCGCGTCTCCCGAAGAATAACCGGGTCCCGCCTCGCCGCCGAGGCGGACGGCCGGGTAGCCGTTGTAGCCGACCACCTGGGTCGGGCCCACGGTCCACTCGATCTCCGCAAATGCGGAGAGCGGCACCATCCCGCCATGGACGTTGCGAACGTTGAGGTTGAGCAGGTCGGCAGTCTGCATGCGCTGCCCCGCCTCGGCCTGCACCGTGACGCGCTGCATGCGCCCGGCGTTCGGAAAGTCGTTGACATAGGCGGAGCCGAACGCCGTCGATACCGCCGCATTGATGTCGGCAAATCCGACGCCGAAGGCGTTCGCCTTCTCGCGGTCGATCGCGAGACGCACCTGGGAAGCGCTCGGAAGACCCTCGATCCGCACGCCGGTGAGCACCGGACTCTCCGCCGCCGCGGCGAGGAACTGGTTCGTCGCCGCCTGCAGGGCCTCCTGCCCGAGACCGGAGCGGTCTTGCAGCCGGAAGCTGAAGCCGCTCGTCGTGCCGAGGCCCTGGATCGGCGGTGGCGACAGGGCGAAGCTCATGGCGTCCTTCAGGCCGAACAGCTGCCCGTTCGTCCGGGCCGCGATCGCCGCCGCGCTGTTGTTCTCGTCCCGCTCGTCCCAATCCTGCAGGGTGACGAAGGTGAGGGCCGCATTCTGGCCGACGCCCGAGAAGCTGAAACCGAGAATGGCGACGACGCGATCGACCGCCTCCTCCGCCATGAAGATCTTCTCGACGTCGCGAATGACGTCGAGGGTGCGGCTGGCGCTCGCGTCGGAGGGCGCCTGCAGGTCGACGATCAGGTAGCCCTGATCCTCGTTCGGCAGAAAGGCGGTCGGCAGGCGCATGTATGCCCACCCGAGGCCGATCAGCAGGGCAAGATAGATCAGCATGAAGCGCCCGGCCCGCCGGATGATCCTCTCGACGAGCGAGCTGTAGCCGCGCGAGGTCGCGCCGAAGCCGCGGTTGAACCAGCGAAAGAACCCGCGGCGCTCCTGATGACCCGTCACCGGCTTGAGGAAGCTCGCGCAGAGCGCCGGCGTGAGCGAAAGCGCGAGAAAGCCGGAGAACAGGATCGACACCGCCATCGTCAGGCTGAACTGCCGGTAGATGACGCCAACGGCCCCGGGGAAGAACGCCATCGGCACGAACACCGCCGTCAGAACGAGCGTGATGCCGACGATCGCGCCCGTGATCTGCCTCATCGCCTTCTGGGTCGCCTGACGCGGGGGCAGCCCCTCCTCGGCCATGATGCGCTCGACGTTCTCGACGACGACGATCGCGTCGTCGACAAGGATGCCGATCGCCAGAACCATGGCGAACATGGTCAAGACGTTGATCGAGAACCCGGTCGCCCACATCACGGCGCACGTTCCGAGCAGAGCCACCGGCACGACGATCGTCGGGATGATCGTGTAGCGGAAGCTCTGCAGGAACAGGAACATGACGAGAAAGACGAGTCCCACCGCCTCGGCGAGAGTGTGAAGCACCTTCTTGATCGACGCCTCGACAAACGGCGAGGTGTCATACGGCACCTCGTATTCGAGGCCGGGCGGGAAATAGCGCGACAACTCCTCCATCCGCGCCCGCACCGCTTCGGAGGTGGCGAGCGCATTGCCCGTCGGCGCCAGCTGCACGCCGATTGCGGCGCTCGGCTGCCCGTTGAGCCGGGTCGAGAAATTGTAGGATTCGCCTCCGACTTCGACGCGGGCGACATCCCGAAGGCGGACTGTCGACCCGTCCGGGTTGGCGCGCAGGACGATCGCTTCGAACTCCTCCGGTGACCCGAGCTGGCCACGAACCAGGACGCTGGCACTCACCTGTTGGTCCGGCGGATTGGGCTGCGCCCCGATGCGCCCGGCGGCCACCTGGGCGTTCTGCGCGCGAATCGCATCGATCACGTCGCCGGTGGAGAGATTCAGCCCGACCATCTTGTCCGGGTCGATCCAGATCCGCATCGCGCGCTCGGTCGCGAACAGGGTGGCGGAGCCGACCCCGTCGATGCGTCGGATTTCGCCGATCACGTTGCGGCTGAGGTAATCGCCGAGCGCGATCACGTCGAAAGTGCCGTCGGTCGAGGTGAGTGAGACGACCATGAGGAAGCTGTTGCTCGCTTCCTCGACCTCGATTCCCTGCCGCGTGACCGTCTCGGGCAGGCGCGGCTCGACACGGCGGATCCGGTTCTGCACCTCGACCGCGGCCTGAGCGGGATCCGTCCCAGGCTCGAAGGTGACGGTGATGTTCACCCGACCCGAGGTGTCAGAGGTCGATTCGAAATAGAGCAGATTGTCGACGCCGTTCAGCTCCTGCTCGATCGGGCTTGTGACGCTCTGATAGAGCTCCTCCGGCGTGGCACCGGGGTAATTGGTGGTCACCGAGATCTGCGGCGGCGCGACCGTCGGATACTGCGCGACCGGCAGCATCGGGATCGCGAGAATGCCCGCGAGCATGATGAAGATGGCGACGACCCAGGCGAAGACCGGGCGGTCGATGAAAAAGCTGGGCATCGTGCCGAATCCTCAGCCGGCGGAGCCGGCTCCTGACGTCTCCGGGGCGCGGCCGTCGGGAACGTCCGCGTCTTCTCTCCATGCCTGGGCCGTGACCGTGGCACCCGGCTGGATCTTCTGGAAGCCTTCCACCACCACCCGCTCACCGGCGGACAGCCCTTCATCGATGACCCACCGGTCTTCGACGACGCGTCCGGTCTGCACCGGCCGCAGCTCTACGGTGCCGTCCTCTTTCACCACGTAGAGCTGCGGCCTGCCGCTGAAGTCCCGCTGCACCGCCTGCTGCGGCACCGCGAGAACGCCCTGCTGGATTCCCTGCTCGACCACGACGCGCACGTAGAGACCCGGCAACAGAACGTCGTCGGGATTGGGGAACTCCGCCCGGAGCGTGATCTGGCCGGTGGTGGCGTCGACGGATGCCTCCGAGAAGAGAAGGCGACCGGGCAGCGGATAGAGGCTCCCGTCGTCCAGCAAGAGGCGCACGGTCGCCTCGCCGGGTGCCGCGCTCTCCAGCTCTCCCGCCTCGAGCGATTGCTTGAGCTTCAGGAGCTCGCCCGCCGATTGGGTGAAGTCCGCATAAACCGGATCGAGCTGCTGAATGGTAGCCAGGCTTTCCCCGTTCTGCGGGCTGACAAGCGCGCCTTCGGTAATATGCGCCCGGCCGATACGGCCGGTGATCGGCGCCCTCACCTCGCTGTAATGAAGGTTCAACCTCGCTGCGGCCAGATTCGCCTTCGCCATCTTGACCTCCGCCTCGGCCTGCGCGAGGGCGGTGACGGCGTTCTCCAGATTCTGCTCGCTAGCCACACTCCGGCGGCGCAACTCTCGCTGACGCTCCGCTTCCTGGCGGGCGCGGACGAGCGCCGCCTCGGCACGCTCGAGCGCCGCCTCGGCGCTCGCGACCTCGACCCGGAAAGGCTCGGGATCGAGGCGATAGAGCACGTCTCCCGCCTGGACGATACTCCCCTGCTCGAACACCCTCTCCTGGATGAGGCCGGACACGCGCGGCAGCACCTCGGCGATCCGCGTCGGCGCAATTCTGCCCGGCAGCTCCCTTCGAAGCGGGATCGCCTCTGCCTTCACCGTGACGACACTCACGGCGACCGGCGGAGGCGACCCTTCAGCCGCACCACCCCCCTGTTGCTCGTCGCCGCAGCCGACCAGCACGCAGGCGAGGACAAGGGCGGCGAGTGCGGATCTCGACGGAATTTTCATGCGGGGTTCCCGAAACTGATCAGCCGGAGGTAGGCACTGCCGGCACTGCGTCAATCGCGCACCCGCACATCTTGCCGTTCGCCGGCCGAGGGACCTTATATACATTCACGTTTGTTTGTTTCAACGTCGCAGCGACGAGCCTCGCTCGTCCGTCGGGGAGGCATGCGATGAGGCGGACGGAAGCAGAAGCACAGGAGACGCGCAAGACCATCGTCGAGGCTGCGCAGCAGGTTTTTTTCGAGCACGGCGTCTGCCGGACCAGCCTCGAGCAGATCGCACGCGCTGCTGGCGTCACCCGCGGTGCGGTCTACTGGCACTTCCGCAACAAGACGCATTTGTTCGAAGAAATTCACCGAGAGGCCCGCACGCCCATGGAAGACGTGCTGGAGCGCCTCCTTCAGGACGATGCCGCGGATGCCGGGCCCGCCAAGCTCGAGGCATTCTGCGTGGAATCGCTTCTGCAACTACACGAAGACGAGAAGGTCCGGCGTCTCTTCACCACGATCCTGCTGAAATGCGAAGCCACGGGCGAGATGCAGCCGCTCTGGGATCACCTGCGTCGCGCCAACGAGGAAACCGTGGCCAGGCTCGAGGCGATCTTCGCGCGTTACCGTAAGGAAGGAAGCATCCCTCCGGACAGCGAGCCGCGCGTCCTCGCCCAGGCGTTGCACGCCTATATGACAGGCCTCTTCATCGACTATTTGCGCTCGCCCGCCTGCTTCCGGATGCCCGAAGACGCGAGCACGCTCGTCCGGCACTTCTTCGCGTCGATCAGTCCCGCACCGGCCCGGATCGGCCCGGGCGGCTGAACTCGCGGTCGCGACCGATCGCCCGGGTGAGTAGGCTCAGGCGACGTTCGAGAGCCCTTCCGCCTTCACCTCCGCCCAGGTTCGGTCGAGCGCGCGACCGAAGCGATCCACGATCGCATCGATCTCCGCTTCCGTGATGATCAGCGGCGGCGTGAAGGCGATCGAATCGAGCATGGCCCGGACCATCAGTCCGTCCTCCAGGGCATGCTCTGCGACGCGGGTGCCCACCTTCGCGGCCGGGTCGAAGGGCTCGCGGGTTTTCGGATCCTTGACCACCTCGACCGCCGCAATGAGGCCGACGCCGCGGACCTCGCCCACGAGCGGGTGGTCGGAGAAGCGGCGCAGCCCCTCCTGCAGCCGCGGCCCGACCTTGCGCACGTGGCCGAGGATGTCGCGCTCCTCGTAGATTTTCAGCGTCTCGTTGGCGACGGCGGCACAAACCGGGTGACCGCCGTAGGTGAAGCCATGTCCGAAGACGCCGATCTTCTCGCTCTCGGCGACCATCGCCTGATAGATCGGGTCCGTGATCAGCAGCGCCGATATCGGCATGTACGACGCCGACAGCGCCTTGGCGCAGGTCAGCATGTCGGGCTGGATGCCCATGGTCTGGCAGCCCCACATGTTGCCGGTGCGCCCGAAGCCGGTGATCACCTCGTCGGCGACGACGAGGACGTCGTATTTCCGGAGCACCGCCTGGATCTTCTCGTAATAGGTCTTCGGCGGCACGATCACGCCGCCGGCGCCCATCACCGGCTCCATGAACATCGCCGCGATCGTCTCCGGCCCCTCGTCGAGGATCAGCTTCTCGAGGCTGGCGGCGCAGCGGGTAGCGAACTCCTCCTCCGTCTCGCCCTCTTCCGCATAGCGCCAGTAGTGCGGGCAGTCGGTGTGGATGAATCCCGGCAGCGGCAGATCGAAGTCCTGATGGTTGCGCGGGATGCCGGTCAGGCTCGCTGCCGCCATGGTGATGCCGTGATAGCCCTTTAGGCGCCCGATGATCTTCTTCTTCTCGGGCTTGCCGATGGCGTTGTGGTAGTAGCGGATGAGCTTGACCGCCGTGTCGTTCGCTTCGGAGCCGGACGCCTGGAACAGCACCTTCGACATGGCTGTCGGCGCGATCCCGATCAGCTTCTCGGCGAGGTCGATGCTCGGCAGGTGCGAGCGGTGATGGAACTGGTGGTAATAGGGCAGCGTCGACAGCTGCTGTGTCGCCGCATCCACCAGCCGCTTCTCGCTGAACCCGAGCGAGGCGCACCAGAGACCAGCCATCGCCTCGATGTACTGCTTGCCGTTCTCGTCATAGACGTAGACGCCCTCGCCCTTTGTGATGATCACCGGTCCCTGGGTCTCGTGCACCTTCAGGTTGGTCTGCGGATGGACGAGATAGGCGACGTCGCGGGCGGCGGGTGAGTTCGGCAACAGGGTCATGGAAAGCATCCTCCGGCTTCGGCTGGCTGCCTGCACGCCGCGCAACCGTGACCTGCACATGCGCTGCGGATCGGCAAGAACGTCTAACCCTGCCTGCCAGTCTGACCCCCGCCCCCGCGGGTTTCAACCGGAATTGCCGCCCCTTCGGGGCTGGGTGCCGGAGTGGGCCGTGCCCGTGCCTGCCGCGCCAGCACCGACTCGCGGTGGGCGATATAGAACGTGGATGCGAAGATCACCGCACCGCCCACCCAGGTCCACGCCGACGGCACCTGTCCGAAGGCCAGGAATGCGATCATCGCCGTGAACGGCAGGCGGCCGAAATCGAACGGCAGAACCACGGTCACGTCCGCCGCGGCGAAGGCTCGCGTCATCAGAATGTGCCCGATCGTGCCCGAGGCGGCGAGCAGGAGCAGCCATCCCAGCATCCCGAGGCTCGGCGTTTCCCAGACGAACAGCGCGGGGATCAGCGACATCGGCGTCAGGAAGACGGCCATGTACATGACGATCGTCTCCGGCGGCTCGGTGCGGGAGAGCGACTTGATCATCAGCGTCGAGGCGGCCATGAACAGCGCGTTGACCAGCGCCAGGATCGAGCCGAGCGTCAGCGCGTCGACGCCGGGGCGCAGAATCACGATCGTGCCGAGAAAGCCGATCGCGATCGCGGTCCAGCGGCGCAGGCGTACCACCTCGCCCAGGATCAGTGCCGCCCCGATGGTGGAGAAGATCGGCGCGGTGAAGCTGAGGGCGGTCGCCTCGGCGAGGGGTATCAGCGTGAGGGCGGTGAAGCCGCAGATCATGCTGCCGAGCTGCACGATGCCGCGGAGGCCGTAGAGTCCGATCCGACGGGTGTGCATGACGCCGATTCCCATCCGCATCAGCCACGGCAGCATGAACAGCAGCGCGAAGGCGTTGCGGAAGAACACGATCTCGAGCGGGTGCAGCTCTTCCGCCGCATGCCGGATCAGGCCGTTCATCGCTGCGAAGAAGACGGCGGCGCCCGTCGCCAGCACGCCCGCCCGGAACGGCGCCGGTGCGCGGGCGAAAGCCGCGGCGGTGGCGCCGAACGGCACCCTCAATCCCCGGCCGCCGCCGGCATGGCTGCCGCAGCGGCCGCGCGCTTCTGTTTGGACAATTGCGCCTCGCGACGCGCGATGTAGAAGGTCGAGGAGAAGATCACGGCAGCACCGACCCAGGTCCAGATCGTCGGCACCTCGGCAAAGATGACGAAGCCGAGCACCGCGACGAACGGCAGCCTCCCGAAGTCGAACGGCAGCACCACCGTGACGTCGGCGAGCGCATAGGCGCGCGAGAGGCAGATGTGGGCGAGAGTGCCGACGCCGGCGAGGACCCCCATCCAGAGCAAAGCCTCCAGCGGCGGCTCGCGCCAGAAGAAGAAGGCGGGGATCGCCGACAACGGCGTCAGGAACAACACCATGTAGGTGACGATACTCTCGGGATTTTCCGTCCGCGCCAGCGATTTCAGCACCAGCTTGTTGGTCGCCTGGAAGATCGCGCTTCCCAGCATCAGCGCCGCGCCGAAGGAGATCGCCTGCGCGCCCGGCTGCAGGATGATCATCGTGCCGAGGAATCCGACGATGATCGCCGTCCAGCGACGCAGGCGCACGACCTCGCCGAGGAAGAGCGCGGCACCGACCGTCGCAAAGAGCGGTGCCGTGAAGCTGAGCGCCGTCGCCTCCGTCAGCGGAATCAGGGTATAGGCCGAGAAGCTCGCCGTCATCGCCACCCAGCTGATCGCGCCGCGCAGCGAATACATGCCGATCCGCTCTGTACGCATGACGCCGAGTCCGCGCTTCATCAGCCACGGCACCATCCAGACGAGCGCGAACAAATTGCGGAAGAAGACGATCTGGAAGGCGTGCAGGTCCTGCGAGACGTAGCGGATCAGCGTCGTCATCATCGCGAAGAAGAACGTCGCCCCGAGGGCGAGCAGGGCCGCCTTCAGCGGCGCGGGCGCATCCGCCAGTGCCGCCAGCAGCTCAGGCGGCCGCCGCACGATTCTCGGTCGCAGATTCCGGCGCCG